>CAIYJV010000293.1 GCA_903926605.1 uncultured Bacteroidota bacterium | reverse complement strand
GCTATACTTACGGGTCTTTGTGTGTCGTTTGCGCAGGAGTCTATGATCCCCAATGTTTCTTATTCATTTCTGGAGAAACTGATCATTGCTGCAAAGACCAACTATCCCAGATACAAGACGTTTGAAAAAAAGGTGGACATCGCCCAGTTAAATGTTGACAAAGCAAAGCTGGACTGGCTTAACCTGTTAACCTTTAGCTATGTGTATAGTCCCAGCAATGCCACTACCATTGTTACGCCTAGTCTCAATGGTTATCAGTTTGCGATATCTACAGCCATCGGCAATATTCTGATGAAGCCAAACCAGGTAAAAAACGCGAGGCGTCAACTGGAGATGGAGCAACTGAACCGCGATGAATACGACCTGAACATAACCGCTATCGTAAAGCAAAAGTATTTTTTATACACCCAGCAGCTCAGTATACTCAACTGGCGCGTTAAGGCATTGGAAGATGTGGAGTCTACCCTGAAAAATATAAAATACAGATTTGAAAAAGGCGAGGAAACGTATGATAATTACAGCCGCACCCTGGGTACATTTACTTCTGCAGTACAGTCTAAAATTGAATCTGAGGGTGCCTTCCTGGTAGCAAAAAGCGCACTGGAAGAAATAGTGGGTTGTAAACTAGAAGACATTAAATAATGGAACTGAAGAATTTTTTAGATATCCTCAGGAAGCATAAGTATCCGTTGATGATCATACCGTTTGTGGTCATGATCATAGCTTTTGTCATTGTAAAAAACAAACCCAACGAATATTATTCCAAAGCAAGGATTTCTGCAGGGTTGGTAGACCAAACGCAGAAAATTTTTCTGGATAAAGACGATCAGCAGGAGACCAAGATCAATCAGTCGTTCAGCAATCTTATCCAGATGCTGCAACTTAAAACCGTTGTTGAAGAAGTTTCGTACCAGCTTATATTGAACGATCTGACCACCAATATCCCTTTTAAGAAACCGAGCAAACTGATGTCTGACCTCACTCCATCCGCCAGAAAACATGCGGTAGAAGTGTATACCAAGATGTACAATGCCCACCAGACATTGTCTATGGTAGTTGAAGATCAAAAGGGGCTGTACAAGGTGCTGGTGTCTATGGGATATGATTATGAGTCTATAAAAAAGAACTACAAGGTGTACCGTGTAGAGAACAGTGACTTTATAGACCTTGATTTTGTTTCCGGTAACCCGCTATTGTCGGCTTTTGTGGTGAATAGCATATCCAAAGAATTCATTGCATATTATACCGGACTCACTAAACAGAACGAACTGAAAGCCTTGAATTTCGTGAGCGATCAGTTGAAAACAAAGAAAGATTCACTGGACATAAAAACAGAGAATCTGATGAATTACAAGATCAAGAACCGCATATTAAATCTGAACGAAGAAACCAAGAGTCTGTACACCCAGCTCTCTGATTTTCAGACACGGCTGCAACTGGCCGAAAATGAAGTTCACTCAAATGCCGGAGCCATAGAGGGTATAGACAAGAAATTCAGTGCCAACGAACGCCAGTATATGGAGAGCAGGCTGTCTGGCGTGAATCGCGACATAGTCAGGGCTAAAGAAAAAATGAATGCGCTGAACGACGAGTATATCAGAAGCAATTTTAATCCGGCGATCAAGCAAAAGCTGGATTCCATCCGCGATGCGCTGGGCAATAAGGTTACGCAGGCAGCCGACAAATATATTACCAATCCCCTCGCTACCAAAGACAATCTGGTGGCCCAGAAAATGAAGCTGGAGATAGATATGTCGCTGTCTGAAAACAGTATCAAGTACCTCCGCACTCAGATCGATAAAATTAGCGCACGCCTTGATTCGCTGGTGCCCAACGAAGCCGAGATACAGTCTATGGAGAGCGATATTAATGTGGCCAGTCAGGAGTATATGGAGATACTGAAAAAGTTTAACCAGGTTAGCCTTGAATTTAATTCTGCCATACGCATCAAACAGATTGAAGCTGGTTCGCCCGACGACCCACTGCCCTCCAAGAAAATTTTGATTGTTATTCTATGTGGTGTGATAACAGTAGTAATCTATTTTATTATCCTCTTTATTCTTTTTTATCTGGATAACTCCATTAAAGTGCCCGAAAATCTTGAAAAGGCAACTGGTATCAAGGTTTTGGGTTTCTTTCCCGTCATAAAAAGTTCGTTTCTGGAGATACAAAAATTGTGGGACCGAGAGTCTGTGAATGCGGTGGACAAAGAGTTCAGAAATTTGCTGCGCAGCACCAGGTTTGAGCTACACATGTCTTTGAAGAATAACAAGATCGTTGCGGTAACCAGTCTCAGCAACGGTGCGGGTAAAACCCTTTGTGCGCTGAGCCTTGCAAGTGCATACCACATGATCGGCAAAAAAGTCCTACTCATAGACGGGAATTTTATCAATCCGGAGATAACAAGAATTGGCGATGCCGCAGATTATGTAGAGGATTTTCTGGCCGACGAAATTGCAATGGAGCGCCCTTCATTCGAAAACAAATTGCGCATCCTGGGCAATAAAGGAGCAGACACTACTTTGTTCGAAATTAATAACGAAGAGTGGATACAGCAGAAATTAAATAATCTGAAGTCGTACTACGACATTATTATTATCGAGACCTCCTCGCTCGATACGCTTAACGAGTCTAAGGAATGGATAGAAGTGGCAGACAGCGTTGTGGCGGTTTTTGAGGCCAACATCACGATTAACCACGAAATGGAAGAAAAAATTGAGTATCTGCGTGGGTTAGACGGCAAGTTTCTGGGCTGGTTGCTGAACAAAGTGACGAATTTTAATTACAAGATAACCGAAGGGAAAAAGGCGCTTTAATATGTGGACCCTGCTGAAAGATATCGCTTATTTGGTGCAAGTCTTAATTGGCTATAATCTTGTATTGCCCTTGCTGATTTTTTTGCTTTATCTGGTCGTACCCCGTAGAAAATACCCTTTGAGCGCGAAGGAAGCGGAGGAACCCGATTTTGCGTTAATTGTAACTGCATACCAATACACTGATTCGCTACCTCCGGTAATAGAGTCAATTCTGAAACTTAACTATCGTAATTTTCTGGTGTACATAGTCGCCGACAATTGCGATGTGTCCGGGCTGAAATTTTCAGATGAGCGGGTTATCGTGCTAAGGCCTGAAACAACCCTTGCCAGTAATACCAGGTCACATTTTTACGCGATCAACCGATTCCGGAGGGCCCACAAATACCTGGTTATTATTGATTCGGATAACCTAACAGACCCAGAATGCCTGCACGAACTGAACAGGATGTTTGATGCAGGATTCGAAGCGGTTCAGGGTGCCAGGTTGGCCAAAAACCTTGATACTACCTTTGCCTGCCTCGATGCATCTCGGGACCTATACTATCATTTTTACGATGGCGAAGCATTGTTCCGTATCGGCTCGTCGGCTACGCTGTGTGGGTCGGGAATGGCATTTACCACCGATCTGTATAAGTCGTGTCTGGGTCATCTGGACATCACCGGTGCCGGATTTGACAAAGTGCTGCAAATGGAGATTGTGCGCCGGGGCAAACGCATCGCATTCAATGAGCGCGCAATAGTTTTTGACGAAAAGACTACGAAATCAGACCAGTTGGTAAAACAGCGTGCGCGCTGGATAAATACCTGGTTCAAATATTTTAAGTTCGGATTTACACTGGTGGGCAAGGGCTTGACTGGATTCAATTTTAACCAACTTTTGTTTGGTTTCATTCTGTTGCGGCCTCCGCTCTTTATATTTTTACTTTTGTCGGTACTGTTTCTTGGGGCCAATCTGTTGTTGGGCTATTATTTTATCGCATTGTTGTGGGCAATAGGATTTGGTTGTTTCGTACTGGGCTTTATGATCGCTATTATAAGGGCCAAACCAGACAAGCGTATTGTAAAGTCGTTGGTAAGTATTCCGGTATTTATGTTTTATCAGGTAATTTCTTTGTTCAAGGCAAAAAAAGCAAATAAGATATCGGTTGCAACGCAGCATTACCACAGCAAGAGCATTGACGAAATAAAAAAATAATTGTAGCCATCGCCCCGCGAAGGTTGTCGCCTGTTTCACAGAGCTAGGCGATAAGAATTGCCAGGTAAGTAACCATAGTATAGAATGAAGCAAAAAGTTTCTGAACGGCAGATGGCTGAAGCAAAGATCAGCCAGGAAAAAAAAGATAAGATCACCAGGATCGTCGCCATCATTTTTGCTTTTGCCAGTGTGTATTATTTTTTTATAAAACTTGTTTTCCTTTGACCGACAAAGAGCTCATCCTGCCCATTTCCCCACGGAACGAGAAAAAGGGCGTTTTCTCGAAAGAGGAAATGCGAAGGCTTTTTTTGCTTGACAAGCTTAGTACACCCGCGGGTATTTCTGTGCTTTTCTTGTTCCTTGGCGCGGTGGGTGCGGGAACTGCCTATTTCGGACTTCTTTTTGGATTAGGTGTTTTGGTGGCGTTCATTGCCATACCTGCGGTATATACCATAGTAGCCTACCCTAGAATAGGTATATTTATATTTCTTTCAATGTCGTTTTTCATTTTCCTTTTTTCCAGAATTGGAGTGAATTTTCCACTGGGTACGTTGATGGATGGTATTGAAGTTTTGTTCGTGATCAGTATGCTGATAGGAATGAAAAAGAAACCAGAATGGTATCTTTTTAAGAGCCCGGTTACGGGTATGATACTGTTGTGGATCGTATACAACCTGATAGAAGTAGGAAACCCGACTGCAGAATCGAGGGCTGCCTGGATGTATACTGTAAGAAGTGTGGCCATTATCATGATCATGTTTTTTATTTTTATTTACAATGTGCGAACCATACAATATGTGCGGCAGATCTTTGTGCTATGGATGATTTTGGCCACGTTTGGAGCGCTTTGGGGTTTAAAGCAGGAGTTTATGGGCTTTACGGGGTTTGAAGATGCATGGCTTCATTCTAACGATAACATTCAAAGGTTGCTTTTTATCGGCGGTGTCTGGCGGAAATTTTCCATTTTCAACGACCCGGTTATTTTTGCCTATACAATGGTGGTGGCAGCATGTTTGTGCATAGGCATACTTACCGGACCTGTTTCTAAAAAGAAAAAAAGGATTTTATACCTGGTGATGTTCACTTGCCTGTTCAGTATGTTGTACTCGGGCACTAGGGGCGCTTTCGTGCTGGTGCCAGCGGCGCTGATCCTGTTCGGCATATTGCGATTCAACAAGACCATACTGTTTATTGCTGTTTCGGCGGGCATCGTTTTCATCTTCCTCATCAACATTTCTACTTCCAATAATACACTTTACCGTTTTCAGAGTGCGTTCAAGCCCGATAAAGACCTTTCCTATCTGGTGCGTAAAAATAACCAGAAACGGATACAGCCCTTCATCCAGTCACACCCACTGGGTGGTGGTCTTGGGTCCACAGGAGAGTGGGGCGAACGATTTTCACCCAATTCTTATCTGGCCCATTTCCCCCCAGACAGCGGTTATGTACGCGTGGCTGTAGAATGTGGCTGGCTGGGCCTGTTCATTTTTTGCACACTGATGTTTACGATACTGAAGACCGGGATCAATAATTATTATGCAATAAAGGATCCGGAGCTAAAATCTTATGCCCTGGCAATGTTGCTGATCGTTTGCGCCTTTAACATCGGAAATTTTCCACAGGAGGCGCTGGTTCAGTTTCCTTCCAATGTTTTTTTCTATCTTGTAGCAGCGTTAATTGTTATTTTAAGAAGATTAGATGAACAGAAAAGTCTAAATGCCGATGCTGGAAAATGACAGCCTGATAAACAGGGACATAGTGATAGTCGGGCAACAGCCCTGGGATGTAGAAATTGGCAGTAACTGCAAGAATCTGGCAGTGGAGTTCAGCCGGCACAACAGGGTATTGTATGTCAATGCCGCGCTGGACCGGATCACCTATATGCGCCACAAAAACGAACCTCGGGTAGTGAAGCGCATTGAAGTGATTCAACACAAAAAGCCCGGGATACTATCTATTGCCACAAACCTTTGGAATCTTTTCCCAGACTGCATGGTAGAGTCATTCACCTGGCTCAGGGTGCGGCCGGTTTTTAATTTTTTCAATCGCACTGCGAACCGAAAATTCGCAGATTCTATTTTGCGTGCCATCAAGGATCTGGGGTTTAAGGATGTAATTCTGTTCAACGACAACGACATGTTCCGGTCTTATTACCTGAAAGAATTTTTGTTGCCGAAAGTGAGCATTTATTATTCGCGCGACTATATGCTGGGGGTGGACTACTGGAAATTTCATGGTTCTGTGCTGGAGCCGAAGTTGATCGCAAAGAGCGATATCTGTATAGCAAATTCAACTTATTTGGCCGACTACTGCAGGCAGTATAATCCCAGGTCTTATTATGTAGGGCAGGGTTGTGACCTCACCATGTTTACTGATCCCCAACGGCGCGACGAACCTGCCGAGATCAAAAATATTGCACACCCGCGGATAGGTTATGTGGGCGCGCTACAGAGTTTGCGTCTGGATATAGAATTACTTGAGTTTGTGGCCAGTTCAAGACCAGAGTGGAATATGATTTTGGTGGGGCCTGAAGACGATGCCTTTAAGGCCAGTAGGTTGCATGGAATGAAAAATGTGTTTTTTACGGGTGGCAAGCCTCCGGAGACTCTTCCCGGTTTCATTGGGTCGTTCGATGTATGTATCAATCCGCAGATCGTGAACCAGGTAACCATTGGCAATTACCCCCGTAAAATAGATGAATACCTGGCCATGGGCAAACCCGTTGTGGCCACCGATACGAAGGCGATGAGCATTTTTGCTGACCATACCTATCTGGGCAAAAGCAAGGAGGATTATGTAACGCTTATAGGTCGGGCACTAAGTGAGGATTCTCCTGAAAACAGCGCGGGGCGTGTGGCTTTTGCATCTTCGCATACATGGGAGCAGAATGTAAAAGAAATATATAAAGCCATAAATCTGTTTGAAGGCAACTAAAATCTGAGTTGGAATATGCAAGGTGGAAAAAATGTGTGCGTCGTAATGGTCTCAGATACCCATTATCTGCCTATGGTTGCCGCATTGGTAAAATCTGTGGAAGCCAACCTGCACCAGGATTATTTGCTGAATTTGTGGCTGGTTGCCGATGGTATTTCACAAAAACGCCGATCGCTGCTCGACGAGTCTGTTGACAAAGAAATTACGACGATCAACTGGGTGGACGCCGGCGATCTTCCCGGTGCGAAAAATCTGCCAAAAGACTTTAGTACTTTCCCGTCCAATATCTACCTCTGGTATTTTATGCCCTATTTCCTTCCATCGGACCTGGGTAAAGTGATCTATATGGATGCCGATATGCTCAACTGCCGTGATCTCTCGGAGTTGTGGAATACGAATATCGGCAATAAGATCGCAGGCGCTGTGCAGGACCCACGGATCAGGACTTTTGACTGCGATTGGGGTGGTATCCTCAATTTTCAGGCGCTTGGACTCAACGGTAATTTGCCATATCTGAATTCGGGTATTCTACTAGTAAACCTTGAACTGTGGCGCAAAAATGATATTACCACCAAGGCATTGCAATATGTTGCCAACAATTTGGCTTCAGCCATCTACCCGGAGCAATATGGCATCAACCTTGCATTGCAAAATCAGTGGTTGGAGCTAAACCCGCTTTGGAATTATTTCGCGTCGGCTACATCCATCAATACGCCATACAACATACATTTTGTTGACCGGAAACCTATTTACCTGTCCTATAAAAACAATCCTGTGTTCCGGCAAGAATTCATGCGTTATCTGTCCAACACTGCATGGTTTGATTTTCGGCCCATTTCTGAGATGCGCAGATACCGCAAGAAGCTGGCCAATATTATGAGCCGCATACCATTCTGGATATTCAGGAAGGTGAAAGCGGTTGTGGGCTGAACAATCAGTTTATTGCGGGTGAGACCGCGTATTTTTGCGACAAATCAAAAATCATGTCTTTGCTGTTTAGCCCCCTACTAATAAGAACGGTTGAGTTCAGGAACCGGCTGGTAATGTCGCCTATGTGCCAGTATTCCGCAACCAATGGTTTGGCCAATGACTGGCATCTGGTTCACCTGGGCAGCAGAGCTACCGGTGGGGCAGGCTTGATCATGGTTGAGGCCACAGCGGTGACACCCGAAGGGCGCATATCGCCCTGGGACTTGGGACTTTGGCATGATGCACAAATAGAACCTTTAAAACGGATAACAGGATTTATTGCAACTCAGGGTTCTGTTCCCGGAATACAATTGGCCCATGCAGGTCGTAAGGCCAGCATTTCCCAGCCCTGGAACGGAGACCGGTTTATTGCACCCGACGAAGGCGGATGGCAGGTGGTGGGGCCGGGTAGTGCACGCTTTTCAGATTCTTACGGCAAGCCGGTAGCACTGTCGGTTGCGGCCATACGCGAGGTTGTGCAGGCGTTTGGTCAGGCGGCGCACAGAGCGCAGGAGGCTGGGTTTAAAGTACTGGAGATTCACGGCGCCCATGGTTACCTGATTCATCAGTTCCTTTCTCCATTGTGCAATAATCGGACCGACGAGTATGGCGGCAGTTTTGAGAACAGGATACGGATATTGATGGAAGTGATCGTGGCAGTACGAGCCAATTGGCCGGAAGATTTGCCACTGTTCCTGCGCATTTCTGCATCAGATTGGACAGAAGACGGCTGGAAGGTTGAAGATTCGGTACGGTTGGCGAAAATCGTGCAGGCTGCGGGAGTCGATCTTGTGGATTGCTCTTCGGGAGGAATTGTGCCCGGTATAAAGATCCCTGCCAAACCCGGCTATCAGGTGCCGTTTTCCCACGAAGTTCGCAAAGGCGGGGTGCCCACTGGTGCAGTAGGTATTATCACAACAGCCCAACAAGCTGAAGAAATTCTGAGTCTTGGTCAGGCCGATCTGATCTTTCTAGGTAGGGAATTGTTGCGCAATCCCTGTTTCCCGATGCAGGCAGCTGCAGAATTGGGGACAAATTGGCAATGGCCGTTACAATATGAGCGGGCGAAGCGGAGTAAATCCTAGTACCTGGCTACCTTGGTGATTGCATGGTATTGGGCATTCCACAATTCAAGTGAATAAATGCCGGGAAGCACCGGGCCGGTGGGCATATTGTACTTCCCCTCTCCTGCGTTTAGATAAATAGCGTCACTCGTCATTAATCTGCCGTTCATATCCCATAACCTGACGAAGTAATTTCCAGTCTCCGGTGCATTATAAAACAATTGGAGCGATTCTCCGGCATCCGCGACAGCGATATTCAGGCTGTTTGCCACTAATTGCGGACCACTAACCGAAAGGTGGAAGGGAGAGGTATTAATGTTGTCCAACGTCCATGCTCCGGCATCTGTATTTGTAGAAACGTATCGGAAAGCAACCCGAATGGTTGGAAATGATTTATAAGGAGTCAGATTTAGTTCGTGGGTCACCCAGCCCGATGAGTCGCCGGGTCCGATAACAGGGGCTAGTGTTGATGTCACATCAGCGTTTGAATCAGACATGACTGGCGTAACCCATGTAGTATCTAGTGTAAACATCATATAAGTTGCAAGGCCATAACGGTGGGTGCCAGCGGTATAGCCCACTTCGTATTTGGAGTCATAACGAAGAAAAGCGCTGTCTGGGAAATCGGAAAGAGACAATGCCGGGGTAAAAAGCCAGGCTGTGTCCAGATGGTAGGCTCCATCATGATAGCCCACGCAGCGCATCCCCGGAGTTAGGTTGCGGCCCAGCGTAGCGGTACAATGCCATTGCATCGAATCAATAGGAGTGTATTGTGTATACCGGATCCATCCGGTGGGAAACGAGGTCTGGGTGCCGGAAGCGCACGCAACATCAAAGTTTTCATTTATTGAATGCGCCGGGTACTGTGCATAAACCCTGTTGAAAGTGACAATCGTCAGGACGAAAAGTATAAATTTTCTCATAAGCATGTATTATTATTAAATCTTAACAGAACTTTGCTACTATTATGACGAAAATACTCCGTTCAATGTTAGGAGAAAAAGAAAATTTATTTTCACTAACATTTTGCATCACGGTTGCGTCATAGGATTTGGGATTAAATAAATGATTGGCAACGAACTAAATCTGACAGGAACTTTGTATGACGCAGTCAATACAGAAAGTGGGCTGAACGGCATCATGAAGACGGTGCCGCAACAGGACGACCAATACTTGTTGATCAGGGAATGCCTGACAGGATCGGGTGCCGCACAAAAGAAGCTGTATGAGAAATATTCGCCATTGCTGTATGGTGTCATAAAAAGGTATTTGTATCAGGATGATGGGTCGTCAGGAGAGTTGCTCAATGACTCTTTTCTGAAAATATTTACCAAACTGGAGCAATATAATTTCCAGGGGTCTTTCGAAGGATGGATGCGGAGAATTGTGATAAACACCGTGACCGACCATTTACGAAAGAAGATAAAAGACGACCATCGCGTGGTCGAAATTCAACCTGACAATGTATACATCAATAGCGAAGGGCTTGAAAATATTTCGTTTAAAGAATTACTGAAGTTAGTACAGTCTTTGCCGGATACCCAGCGCGCCGTTTTTAACCTCTTTG
>CAIYJV010000292.1 GCA_903926605.1 uncultured Bacteroidota bacterium | reverse complement strand
TGTTTAAGCGCAACAACCAATTCGCTATATTAATCGTCATGTCTCCCCTCCCCCCCTTCATGTTCACCCCCTTCATGCTCACCTCCTTCATGCCCACGTCCACTTTTGTGGCACGAAATACAGTTGTTTATATTTGTAATCCCATGTTCGGTATGCTCTGAAACAATATTCTGTCCACTATGTTCTTGACAACCATAACAGGTATACACCTTATAATTGTTGCTGGTATGGCAAGTATTACACGAAGCATTGTGATTGTTATCGAGCACGAAATACGATGAGTGATCGAAAGTTGATAGTTTCCATTTGCCGGTTGTATGGCATGTTACACAATTGTCCTTGAATGACTTATGGTAAGTGTCTCCCGGTGGTTGGTGACAGGAAATACAATTGCCTTTATCTGCGCCTTGTATCATGTCGTGATTAAAAGGTACACCCAATTTCCATCCCTTTATACTGTGGCAACTATTGCAGGCATTTGTTATTTGCTTATGAATATTGTCTAAAGGCTTATCATGGCAATTGATGCATTTTGCCTTTTCAGTCTCAGATGGGAATGTAAATTAAACTGTGTCAGGTCCTTCATCCACCAGGTGGATTACAATTATCCGCTAAAAGACTAAATAGACTATTGCGTCAGCAGACTGAAGATTTTGCCCTTAAAATTCTTGAAACAGGACTTTTTTAGGGAGAGTGCAGGTTGTAGGTTAAGAAAATCAACATCGGTAACCAAAAATAACTTTGGAATTCAGAGCCTTGAATGCATTCCGAGAACGGTTTTATTGGGCTTCCCGATGCGCTACGCTAAAATCTGGAAGAACAAGTTTCAGCATTAGTGCCTTGAATTCCGATCATATAGCGGCAGATTTAGGTAGACACGGTTGTTCCTATCGGAACAACCGCGCCAGAAATTGTAAAATAAAAATAGCCCACAGTTGTGGGCTATTTTTATAGGAGTCATTTCCGGTTCTTTGAATTAAAAAACCTAAAAATTTGATATCCGTTCGCACTTTTGAATTGAGACGTCAACCAAATTCACCCGATCAACTTAACGCATGTCCGATGTCCTGGATCAGGTCGTCCACATTTTCGATGCCGACGCTAAGACGTATCATTTTCTCAGTAATTCCATACCTGTACTTTTCTTCGACGGGAATATCACTATGTGTCATGGTGAATGGATGCTCTGCAAGGCTTTCGGTGCCTCCCAGACTCACTGCCAGTTTGATATGCCGGAGGTTGTCCAGAAAGCGGAATGCTTCGTCCTGCCCTCCTTTCATGTCAAAGCTGATCATGGCTCCATAACCGGAGCACTGCTTCTTTAAAATTTGCGATTGCGCAGGCCGTATTACGTCGGTAAACCCGAGATAAAACACTTGCTCCACTTTGGGATGTGCAGAAAGGAATTGAGCGATCACGGCTGCGTTTTTTTCGGCCGCTTCCATCCTTATTTTCATTGTTTCGAGGCTCCGCATCAGCAACCAGCTGGTTTGCGGGTCCGCGATCGTGCCCAGAACGGTCCTGTATCTTTTTATTTGCTTGATGATCGGCTCATTGCCAATCGCCGCACCGGCTATCAGGTCGCTGTGTCCGCCAATATATTTTGTGGCTGAATACAACACGATATCGGCTCCATGTTGCAACGGATGCTGCCACAAGGGGCCCATAAACGTATTGTCTACTGCTAACAAAACACTTTTCCCATCTCCGGAGTATTTTGCGGCGACACGGCTGCACATCTCAATGTCGAACAAGTCGTTGGTGGGATTTGCCGGCGTCTCGACGAATATCATTTTTAACCGGCCCTGAATACCTTTTTGCTCTATTAAGCCGATGATGTCCTGTTCACTCGCTCCCGCATCATCATCGTTGATCAAAACTCCAAACACGTACTTGCACCGCTGTTGAAGGTTGCCGTTGAAAATTTAGGTATAATGCCCACTGTCCAATTATATCCGGAATGCTTGTGATCGCTGTCTGCATTTTAACTTTCAGATTGACACCACGAACGAGTAAATAACAAAATAAGTGTTTGCTATTTCAAACGAGTAACGCCCCCTCAAAAACATAACCGGGACTGCAACTTTAAATTTGCAGTCCCGGTTGCCGTGTTTTGGCACTTTATTACTTTACGGCAAAGGGTATCTGTATACCCAGCACGATGTTGCGGCCGGGATTGTATACACCGTAGTTGCGCAACCTGCTCAGGTTGTCGAAGTACTGGGTATCGAGCAGGTTGTTGATGCTGAGCATAAAACTGATGTCCTGAAGTTTCCAGATGGTGCGGGTGAGACTGAATCCTGCGTTTAGGATAGTATATCCATCGGTGGTGGTTTCTGCCAGGGCTACGTTTTTCTGGTCCATGGCAGTTATTGTTCCTATCCGCGCATTCATGGTGCGCCATGGACCACGATCAGTCAGGTGTACGATCAAGGTGTTGTATATTTTATCAGACGGCATCATAGGCAGGTAAGAATCGTTGTCGCTGCGTTTGCCCACAAGATGCGCGCCTCTGATGGAATATTCCAACCACTTGAGCCCCGTGGGATGGATGGACAAACCAAACTCCATACCCGTAATGGTTGCATCGTGCTGCAAAAACTGGTACACAGGCATTCTGGACGAGGTAATGACCGAATAAGCACTGTCGCCCCTGGGTGTGAGGTAAATGAAATTAGAGATCATATTGTTGTACCATGATGCCTCCACCGAAAAATTGGCGGCGTTGTAGGCTGCAGACAGATCTACTTCGGCATTTTGTTCTTTTACAAAGTCCGGGTTGCCGATCTCTACATGCTGCGATTCCAGCTTCAGACCGTCAGACATCAGCTCATTGAGATTGGGCGTGCGGTAGCCGGTGGCAAAATTTGCTTTAAGTAGCAAGTGTTTGCCTGCCTGGTATACTGCACCAAGTGCCCAACTGGCATTGCTGTAATCTCTGGATATGCCCGGCATATTTACCGCAGAATCTTTTACCATCTTGTCGGTGGACAAAGAGCGCATATCGTATCTGATCCCGCCGGTAACGGAAAGATGTCCTTTAGTGTACTTCTCGAATGCTACAAATCCCAAGTCGTTTATGGTCGCATCGGGCACCAGCACTGTACGAGCCTCCGTGTTGTTGGAGTTGTTCTGAAACATACCGCCAACGCCAATGACCGTAGAAAAATGGTTAACCTCGGGCATGTACCACTTCAGGTCGTAGGTAGCAGACAGCAGCGACATATCCACGTAGTTATAGCCTTCCTTGGTGCCGTTGTCTTCAAATTCTGTGCGCTCGTTCGACTGTAAACCAAGTGCCAGCTTCACCGTAGACCTACCCGCTATGAACGTGGTCTGGGAAGCGATTTTATGGTCTGTAACCGAATGGTAGGGTGCTTCAATTTCAGATGGGAACATATCTACTTCAGCAGTGTCTTTGTTCACAAGTTTTCCGCTGGCATCTTTTACTATGTCTTTGCCATCCAGAATACCATAATAGGCCTGATTGAACTTGTAGGAAAGGGTTGTTGATCCCCAGGCACGATTGAAGCCTACGCTGCCGCTTACTCCGGCTTCGTTCATTCTGGTATTGGGCGCCCGGAAATCGTACCCCGAAAAATAGTAGTCAGGCAGCATTTTGCCCAAAAGGTTCAGACTCCAGTTCATCTTGTCGGTAGCACCCTTTATAGATCCTCCTGCAATAAAGCCCAGGTTGTTGGACGCGCACGATCCAAACACATTACCGTTTATGTGTCCCGCGGCAGCCGGATTTTCTTCGATAAGGTGAACCACGCCCCCCATCGCTTCCGGGCCATATAGCAACGATGCAGGACCTTTGATGATCTCAATTTTGTCCATCCCCAGTTCGTTTACACCAATGCCGTGCTCTTCGTCCCATTGCTGGGTTTCAAACCGCACACCGTCCACAACGGTCAGAACTCGGTTGCCCGCAAGCCCACGGATAACGGGGCGGCTTACCAGTGGCCCTGTAGTGATACCGGCCACTCCCGGCACAGCGGATATGGCGTCCATGATGGTGGAATAGCCATTTGCGAGCAAATCTTTGCGATCTATCACATCAATATGCAGCGGGTCGCTGTTCTGAAGTGAGGGATAGGCACCGCTCACCACAACTTCGTTTATTTCTACGGCACTCTGGCTAAGAGCCACGGTCAGGGTGTCCGCTGCCTTAGTTAGGGTCATATCCACCAAACAGGGTTGGTTGCCCAGATGGGTTATTTTCAGGGTAATGTGCCCCTTGGGAAGATCTTTTAAATCGCAAACACCCTGAGCATCGGTGATGGCCGTCCGGTTCAGTTCCCGGAGATAAATGGTTGCCGCCGAAACCGGGGCTTTGTTAGAATTTTGTGTTACAACAACTTTCAAACTGTTCTGGGCCGAAGCCAATGAGGAAATGAATAATATACTAAGTGAAATAAAAAAAGGTTTCATGTGTAAATATTTTTTGTTTGATAACCATACCGGAGTTGGTGCCAAACAGACGACACCAACCGGAATAAAAAAATGGAATAGCAATGATCCGGCAACCCAGAGCTGGGTACCGGTCTATACAAACAAAAAAGTTCGGGGAGGTGGGGGATTTATTTCATTGTCATAGTCTGACAAAAATATGGACAAGCGCCCTGTGAGGTAGCCGGACGTTAGCACAGGATATGTTGGAAACAACAATTGCAACTTTTGAGACGGGAGGAAATCATACTGCACCCACCTAATAGGCTTTGCCGGAGCTTTCCCTGAATTCCTGAACGGCTCCAGAATGTCCTTCAATTGGCCAACCAGTTGCTCGTCTCTGGTATCGCGCACGGCATACACCACATATCCAGTACTGCTGTGTACAACTTTGCGGATATCATAGAATGCACCGTCCAGTTGGAGCTCTCCCTCGGCGTTTAGTGAATTTTTGTATACTTCCTCAGACATACTGAAAGCCAACGTAATGTCTTTCTGCCCTATAAGGTGTTCATTACGGGCACTTCTGTTGTGATGCAATTGTGCCAGATAAACCGTCATCAAGCCTTCGGCCTGCGTAAGGAATAGAAACAAAACAACAATATGTATCGCCTTTTTCAATTAAGGACAAATATAGAAAGAGTTTGCGTATCCTAGCATTCATGCGCCTTCATCCTGCATCGGCAACAAAAAGTTTTATAAAACTCGGTCCCCAATTTCTGCCTAAGACCTAATTAGCTCAAAAAAAACAAAAGCAGCTATTTTGTAAAAAAACAGGTCCAATACCCACCCAATAAATCAGGACAATTACTGTGGCGGCAGCACCAAATGCACCCCGGGATTATTGAATTTTGCAACCGTTTTATATAGAATAACGGACCAGTTTTCTTCGCTACACTCCATCTGGAAATGGCGAAACCATGGCTTTAAAAAAATTCCAGAAGGCGTAAAATACCAACTACCATACTGCCAAACACTGTTGTCGCGAAAATCGCAACCTTCTTCATCTTTGGGAGAAACCATTTGCGCGGGATACAAACCAGACAATAGGTCTACAAGCTTATTGGTGTACTGATCGGTTAGAAAAAGTTCATCGGGAGTTGTGGAGGAAGTACCTTTAAAATAAAGCACATCGTTGAGCCTGAGTTGCTTACCTGTAACGGCTTCGAAGTTGAAGGCATCGGTCCAGTCTTCTATTGAAGCATTGCCACAATAGTAACTACCGGAAACACAAATACTTATGATATGGCTGGTGATAAACACATTTGACACGTCAAATGAATAGTCGGTCGGGACGCTACCGGAGGCGCATGAAAAGTACAGGTCTGCATATTCGAATGCCTTATTGTGCAGCCTACGGTTTATTGTCCGGGCAGCAGTAGCCGATATACCGCTATCAATTTTCAGGAACGAAACAGGGCTATTGTTGACCTCGTATCGGGTGTAGGACACAGTGCTACTTTTGGCCGACTTCCGCTTTACCACTTTAAAAAGCGATTGGCGCAGGGCGGCATATTGGGAGTCGCAATGATGAGGCGAAGTTGGAAGCGCCTGCTAACTAATGGCGGATGCCGTTTGTTCCGGAGACTTCGACCAGCCGCTCCAGGACTGGCCGGACGTTGGCTTTAAGAAAATACCGGTAGCAGAATCCTGCCTGCTGCTTTCGGACTGGTTTGGAAGCACAAACAGGTATCCACTGTCTTTTTTGTGACCTTCAAAAACTATGTCGTTCAATGAGGAATCGTAAAAAAAACGGCCAGAACAGGATGTATCGTCACAATACAGTTGCATGACCACTGCTGAGTTTCCGATCCTACCCTTTAAAAGAAAAGTAAGGCTTGCAAAACTGTTGAATTTTGCCAGTGACAATACAACGATCGTCAATATTATCCTCATGGCGCTCACGGTCGGAAATATAAAATTGTGGGTAAATTACTGACTGCAGCCATCCTTATCATTGAGACCTTTAGTAAATTTAGTGGATTCGCATTTTCTCATTTCGTCATTGAGATAAATAACACGCCAACTGCTCTAGTCAGGCAATACCTCGATAAATCCCCTGAGCCTGATGTCCTTACTTGATCCGCCGATCATGATCTTAAACCGACCGGGTTCGGTTACCCATTTCATTTTCTCGTTCAGTATCCGGAACATATCTGGTGTTACGTACATAGTAACATTCCTGGATTCCCCAGCATTCAGGTGTACGCGCTTAAACGCTTTTAATTCTTTTACCGGTCGAACGACCGTAGCAAGTTCATCATGGAGGAAGAGCTGAACCACTTCATCGCCTGAAAACTCCCCTGTATTGGTAAGTGTGAATTTTATTTGAACAGAGTCCGATGCTTTGCTCGTTGATTTTGAGAATGTGCAATTGCTGTACCTGAAAGTGGTATAACTCATTCCATATCCAAATGGAAACAGTGGCTGACCACTGCCTTCGCTATAATCGTCGCCTCTGCCGGTAGGTTTGTGATTGTAGGTTAGGGGCAACTGCCCTTCCGACATCGGGAATGTAATGGGAAGCCTGCCGGATGGATTTGCCTTGCCCAGTAGTATGTCGGCAACTGCCTCACCACCTGCTTCACCCGGATACCAGGCATCGATCACAGCATTAACTTTTTCAAGCCACCTGCTCATGGTGATGGCACTACCGCCATAAAGTACCACAACGACGGGTTTGCCAGTGGCGGCGATCTTCGAAATCATTTCCTCCTGATGGCCGGGCAGGCTGAGCCTGCTGCGATCCTGAAACTCGCCCTCGTTAATACCTGCAGCTACGATCACTACATCGCTTGATTGCGCTAGCTGAACAGCGGCTGCAATTTTTTCTTCCGTATGGTCGGTCAGTCCAGCATCCCAAACCAGTCTGAATTTTGAATTACCCGCAGCCTCTTTATACTCTATGCGAATGGCATATTCCTTGCCCTTTTGGAATGTAAATGGCGCTGTATGCGTACCGAATGATTGCCGGCCCCAGGTATCAAGCAATAAATGATCGCCTATATACAATCTGTAACCTTCGTTTCCGTCAATACCTATACGAATTGTTGCGGTTTCGGGATAGGATATATTACCAGTCCAGCGACAGGAAAAAAAGTCGTAGTTGATTTTGGCGTCAGGTCCGAACAATGTCCATTGAAAATTGATTCCGGCATCGAATCGGCGTAATGCAGCTTTACCCTCCAATGAGATATTGTTGAAGTACTCCCCCGTCAAACCTGGAATTTTTCGTCCGCTATCGGTGGTATTTAGGCAGGCCGGAGGAACGACCTTAAAATACTCATCGTTGCGGCCACAGCCCTCGGTATATTCCACCGTTTTGCTTTTACTCAAGGATTTGCGCAATGCGTCTAAAAGACTGACTTTGTTTTCTCCGGGGCCGCTATATCCGCCGAGCCTCGCCTCCACTGCATCGGGACCGATCAATGCGATCCGATTGACAGAAGCCGACAAGGGTAAAATCTTCTTATCATCATTTTTCAGCAAAACAACAGATTCAAGTGCGGCTGTTTTAGCCAATCCATGATGTGCCTCAATTAGGGCTATGTCATACGGTTTGGGTATTGCAACATAGGGATATTCAAAAAGTCCTAACTCAAATTTGGCACGGAGCACCCGGGCAACTGCACTATCCAGACGAGCCCCATCAACGCGGCCCTCTATGAATGGCTTTTCGAACAGTTGTGCATGGGCAATATCTGTCTGAAAAATAACGTCCAGCCCATTCTCAATAGCCTGCTTACCCGCGTCTTCATAGCCCGATGCCGTATAGTGCAGCACATTGGCGCCGCCCACACCACCGGCATCAGATATCACAAAACCAGTGAATCCCCACTCCTTCTTCAGTTTCTCGTTCAGCAGCCAGTTATTGGCAGAACATGGTCGTCCATTCAGCGAATTATAAGCAGTCATGATACTACGAGCACCACCCTGCTTGATTGCGGCTTTAAATGGGACGAAATAACTTTCCTCCAACACTCGTTCATTCACATCTACCGGATAGCTATCCCTGCCACCATCCCCACTATTTACCACAAAATGCTTGGGGGTTGTGATTATCCCGCTGTTTTCGAATGGAGCAACGTAAGCAACCCCCATCGCCGCAGATAAAACAGGGTCTTCACCACAGGTTTCCTCCACCCTTCCCCACCGTACATCGGTTGCAAGGTTTACAACGGGAGACAATACCTGCCGTATGCCGCGTTCTTTGCATTCAGCAGATATTGATTCGGCTACCGATCGCATCAGGGCTGTATCCCATGTGGCGGCCAAAGCAATAGATTGCGGGAATGCGGTCGCACCTGTACGCACCAGACCGTGCAAAGCCTCATCAAATACAATGACAGGGATACCAAGCCGCGTCCGTTCTACAAAAAACCGCTGAATGCTATTTACTTTTTCAGCAGTCTGAACTGCGTTCAAACCGGGTTTGTATTCCATGATCTGCGCGGCGCCGTCAGCGGTCACGGCCTCTGTGTTCACTTGCATTCCAAAAAGCCCAAACCTGTAAAGGGCAGAGTCTTTACCCAGTTCGCCCGGCACCATGAACAACTGTCGGAATTTTTCTTCCGGTGTCATTCGCTGCAGCAGATCATTTACTCTTTGGGAGATCGGAAGAATGGCATTTTTGTAGGGTAGAACCTGCGCAAAAACAGACGCCGGCAAACAAAAAAGAAAGGAAAGCATTAACGCGACCCAGGTGCCGATACGACTTGCCAACCAGTCTTTTTTTGTCAGTTTCATTTTGAGGTAGTCTGTTTTTTATTTTACTAAATACTCATTTACACCCATGGGTGATATAGAAACAGCATCGGATCCGGACAATTGAATGCGGTTTGCCCTGTCGGTGATGGACACGGGTTTGATGGCTTTCCAAACAAAGCCAGTTTGCTGCCGCTCGAACCCCGGATTGAATAATCGGATCTTAAACGCTCCGTCGTCTAGCGGCGTTACGTTTGTAACAACGATCCGGGGATTAGATAATTCAAATAAGCCTTTAGGCACAGGGTACCGATCGGCAACGGGTATGGCCACCAATGGTTGGTCAAATTCTTGTGCCGCTTGTTCTAACAGCAGACTGTTGGCATCGCCATGCGGACGCAGACAATATCTAAACCGGGCAAAACCGGACTGATCTGCCTTGTAGTTAGTGTGCCAATAATTGTCCATTACATAACTGAACCATGTAGTGGCCGGAGCACCGGCGGATTTCCATGATTTGAGACTTTTATTCACCAACAGTCGTTCGTCTACCATTTCGCCGGGCTCCAGTAACGGAGCCTCATCCATCATCAATTGCAATCCTCGCTCTGCGGACGACACGTCCATCCAGCGACGACCATATACATAATCGGCATTACTGCCCGGCAATTGATCTGCCGGATAGTTCATGGTGCCGTATCCGGCGTCCAGCCTGGTGTGGTTCAACTGCGCACAAAACGGAAATCCAAAATGAATACTCTCTTTTGTACGTACTGATTTTTTGTCCACGATATTTTCCAACCATACCGCGTCGCCGCCTGCATAAAGGGAAATACGACGTTCCAGCAAATTGGCACCGGGCACACCTGAGGTAATGCTCAAAGTGGCCACGACCGGACCATTTTGTAATAGCCGGACCTGTACCGCATCATTTGTTTGCGCGTCGGCTGGATTCAGCCCCGGTACATACCAATAGCTGTTGAGGCCCTGATTTTTAAAACTGCTTACCAGATTTACCCTATCGCTTGCACTCAAAGCCGTGATACTGCCCAGTTTTTTATCCCAGGCTATGCTTAGTATCCCATTTGATAATGTTGAATCGGTAATAGTAAATGATGAGGTCCCCGCCTTCACCTTTTCATCTGTGATTTCAAAGACAGCACAACCAAGAGGTGGCACATCGGTTGCTATGAAGGTAATATCACCGTTTTCAAGACGTTGTAAGGGCAATAGTGCACCTGTGGCGGTGCGTACCGAATTTCCGCTTGCAGTTGAATGAACGACCACCGGACCTGTCCGGGACCAGGATGTGGTGTTGCATACCAGTATTTTCCGGGCATTCGAAACCACAACCGACTGTAACAATGCAGCCTGTAAAGAATCTATCTGGCGTTCGGCATCCGCTACATACTGTTGTTTGATACGCCATTGTTCCTGCACAAACGGCAAGTCGGGCTCAGAAGTGCTGTTGAATGCACCCCAGGTATGTTCGTGAAACAACAAAATATCAGACCATGCTGAATAAAATTGAGCCGCTTTGAATTTCTCAGGGTTCATGACCGAATAAAGAGTTGCAAGCTGACTGAGACTTGTACTTGCTTTACGGTTCCTGCCCTCCTCATTGGCCGAGGAGATCGCACCATCTTCCCAATAGGGAGTGATATCCCCCTTCACAACAGGCAGTTGATCACCATATTTGTGTTCAAACGCTTCAAACAGCTTTTCGGTAGTGTTCAGCACCAAACGGGGCGAACTGTATTTCTCGTTCCACAGCGTTACAAAACGCGAAATGCTTGAATCAATTGGGCCGTTGTCGGCTACGATGTTATACCGCCATTGCACGAGATCATAAGGGTATTTTTTAGCGTCCAGTTCTCTTAGATAGGCAGCTATCCTTTTTGTCCCCCGGTCGAATACTCCGCCGGGTGCCGTACCATGCCAGGAGGAATAACCTTTGCCGGCAGTCCAAAAAAGCACCTTCTCATCGCCGGATGGCGAGACCCACCAAACGGGCTTGTCGCCCCAGTTCTTCACAAAAAAACCCACACGATCACCCAAAAAAGGATGAGTTTCTCCCATATAATTCGGACCGCTGGAGAAATAGCGCACTCCACCTTTTGCCAAAGCTGTAACTGTGGTCCATGCATAACCCGGGATGTCGGATATCATGGCACTGGGAATATTCAGCCCATATTCCTGCTCCAACAATCCTGCGTATTCGGTATAATGAAACATTTCTTCGGGAGCGCTGAGTCCTGTAAGCATGTTGGCATACAGTGCAGACAAGCCAATGGAGCCATCTTTGACCGCACTGATGAACCGGTTCTTCTGATCCAAATTGGCTTGTCTCAAATAATTTTCCACCACCCAAAGCGATTCAATGTTCCATTTGAATTTCGCATCGGCAGGAAAGTCTTTTGTGGCTTCGATCATCTGCAGCGCATCGTCAATATTCTGATTGTGAATTTTCACTACGTCCGGCTGGAGGTGTGAATATCCTATATCGGTGTGCGCATGGTGAATGAGATCAAGTTCGCGGTAGCGTACCGGCTGCAACACCACATATTGGTTTATCAATTGCTGTTTACCCACAGACACTTCGATCTTAACGCTATCCCGGTGACGGACCGCAGCGACCGGAATATCGAAATTATTGACGCCATTCTGAACCTGAAATTCGTAACAATCCTTCCCATTGACCACTACATTGAACCGCGATGGCTTTCCGAAATGCAATGCAGTAAGCATCACAGGCTGCCTGCCGTCTTTGAGGAGGAAGGGCATGGGTTCAATATCCACCTTTTCTTTAAATGAGAACTTAAAAGTCATAAACCAGTCGTTGCTGTGCTGCGCCTGACCTACTATTTTTAATTTTACAGGTTTTCCCGGTGTGATTTTCGCAAGCGGGACGCGGAGGTAAGCCAGCCCATGCGCATCGTTGGCTCCGTCTCGTTTGGTTTGGTGAAATACGATCGCAGTGCTATCTGGTGCGGCAAAATACCAATCGGGATGCTGGTGGTCAGGATAAGTAGTAAAGGTGAGTACTTTCCCGTCGTTTATGTACAAATCAAAATTGCGTGGTCCCTTGCTGGTACCGGATGAATGTGCAGCCACCCAACTGAAATAGATATACTTACCCTTCACACTTCGAGGTAGCGTGTCCGTAACCCATTCAATGACTTTTTCACCGTCGGTGGCCCGGGTTAGCAGCGCCATTGTAGCATAGTCAGGATAGGCCGAGAAATAAGAAAGATTTTCCCCGCTTATCTCCTGCGAAAAACCGCTGTACCAGTTGATCTTGCCAAACCAGGGTACTTCTGTCTGTGCAGGACACATCGGCCCAAAACAAACATACACCAAAAACAAAACGCTATTCTTAATAATCCTTTCCAATTTCATTTCTTTTTATCAATCAAACCCACCCTTACCCCGGTACAGTCTTACAGGGCCATCAAGTTCTAGTTTTATTACTGTGACATATTTATCCTGCGCACCGTCGGGTACATCCAAATAGACCAGCCCCGGCACAGAACTCCAGGATATTTTACCCACTACTTTTGGGGACACCTTTTTGTTACTGCCTAAAACCTGAGCATTCAGGATTTTGTTGTACAGTCCTTTCAGGATCAACGTACCGGGAGTTTTGCTGTGTACAAAAAGGTATAGTGTGGCCGAGTCTTTTGACAAGGTCGTTGGGCCATAGAAATGGCCCTGTGGCATGCCGCCAATAGTGTTAAAAATAGATTCGCCATTTCTGCGGTTCCATGCACCAAGCTCTTTCAGCACGTTTACCTGTTCTTCGGGGATAGTCCCATCCTCTTTCGGGCCCATGTCCAGTAAAAGGTTGCCTCCATTTGAAACAGCGTCCACATATATGGTTATGACCTCGAACGGCGTTTTCCAGTTGTTGTCGTAGTGAAAACCCCAGTTGTCGTTGGTGGTCATGCATAGTTCCCACCAATTGTAGGCTGGACGCGTAACCGGAAAATTCTGCTCGGGTGTGGCATAGTCGCCGTATCCCTGCAGACGGCCATTGATGATGGCCGAGGGATTGTGCGAAAGTATCAGTGTCCGGACCTTTTCAGATTGCCATTCGTCGGCGGTATGCTCCCAGTCGCCATCAAACCACCAAAGGTCAGGATTGAACTGCTTGGATATCTCGCCGATCTGCCCCTGAAAAAAGTGCTGGAAGCGAGCCCATCTTGCAGGTTCGTTTGCGATCATGTAGCGGGTACTGTCCTTGAGAAACCCGGGATAATCGGGGCTTGACCAATCCAATAGCGAAAAATAGGCACCGCACTTTATGTCGCGCTTTCGCAGTTCTTCAAAGAACGGCTTGATCAGGTCTTTTATCGCAGGAGTGGCTTTCGCAATGCTCAGATCGTTCATTTTGGTATCGTATGTGGCCACGCCATCGTGGTGTTTGGTGGTGATGACCGCATACCGGGCGCCGCTTTCCTGTATCAGGTCGGCCCATTTAGCGGCATCGTAGTTTTTCAAGGTGAAGCCTGCCAGCTGCTTCATATATTGCTCGTAGGAGACTTTTTTGTTGTAGAAACTCCACGACTCGTCTATTCCGTCTACTGCATAAATGCCCTCGTGAATGAATATGCCGAGCTTGGCATCTGCAAACCATTGCATTTTCGATTTGATGGAATCGGGATTGATCTTTGTCTGTGCCGTTACTGACAACGAGGCAAAAAGACCGACCAAAAAACAATAGAATTTACTGTTCATAACATTTAAATTATTCCGTAACCTTGATGACCCACACATAATTCGTGACACTCTTAAGGCTCGCTGGCAGCTGAATCTCGACCTTATTTGCTTGTGAGGCCCACTTCAATTTCTGATTGCTGCCGAGCATCCTGAGGGTTGTGTGTTTGGAAAAAGAGATTTCGGACAGTGAGACCGTCTCCCCTGGAAAACTGAGCAGGAAAATGTATTTGGTCTTCCCGTCTTTTGACTGTGTGTAACGTATGCTATCTCCTTCTTTGTACACCTTGTACATCCGGGAACCGTAGATTGCCTCGCCATTTACTTTTATCCATGCTCCTATCTCTTTCAGTCTGGCGTAGGCATCGGGGTCCAGTTCTCCGTCAGGGCCGGGACCAATATTGAGCAGGTAATTGCCACCCTTGCTGATGATATCTACCAATTTCTTAATGATCTCTTCGCAAGGTTTATACGTATCGTTAGGCACATAGCTCCAACTGGTCGCCATGGTCATGCAGGTTTCCCACGGATAGGGTAAACCCTCTTTGGGTATTTCCTGCTCGGGTGTAAGGTAGTTTTGCTGCTCTCCTGGCACTGCTCTGTCCACCACGATCAGTTTTGGCTGTTTTGCACGAACCTCTTTTACCAGGCGGGGCATGTCTAAATCCTGACTCTGCGGGTTCCGTGCAAATCGGCTGCCTTCATATACCTCAGAAAGCTGTTCTTTCACCTCGTCATCGGTCTTCCGGCGAACCCAGCCGCCATCGAGCCAAAGAATATCCAGTTTACCATAGTCACTCACCAATTCGTTGATCTGACCGTGGGTAAAGTCTTTAAAACGCTCCCACTGTTCCGGGTATCTATTGATCGAGTAATTGGCGTTGCGGTCGGCTGGCGGGAATTTCTTCCACCAATAGTAATCGGAATGCCAATCGGGTTTGGAGAAATAAGCACCTACCCAGAAATCCTGATTGCGGAAAGCATTGAATATTTCTTTCGTTACATTGCTACGGGGATCAGCCGAAAAAGGTGTTTTTGAACTGGTGATCTTATAGTCAGTGTATTTAGTATCAAACATACAGAAGCCGTCGTGATGCTTGGTGGTAAAGACCATATACTTCATTCCTGCCTCTTTTGCCGCTGCGGCCCACTTTTCGGGGTTGAACTTAGTGGGATTGAAGGTGGTTTGCAAATTCTGATAGGCTGTGAGATAATCGGCATAATTGTCTGCAATACCGGGTTTTCTGGCACCTGTAGCCCAGCCCAGATCTTCGGGACAAATGCTCCAGCTTTCCACTATACCCCACTGACTATAGGTACCCCAGTGCATGAGCAGACCGAATTTCAGGTCTCTCCACTCTTCGAGCCGGCGTTGTATAGCGGTATCGGGGTCCGGAAAGTATTGATTCTGCTGGGCCGATACACGCCCAAAGCATAACACGCAAAGAGTGGTTGTAACTATTAGCTGATTGAAGTATTTGAAGGTTTTCATCGAAAATTAAAATTTATCAAAAGCGCATTGTGGTTCGCAGGGAACATAACCCACGGAATGCACCGGACAAAATATTAAACTTTTCGGAGAAATGCCTTGGTGAAATTTCGGAACCGGGATTAGCCGCCACCAAAACCCTGTTCACCTGTATAGGAATCTTTAGGGGAAATATCGGTATATCTCCTTTCTATGTGCAAATACAATCAATCAAATTGTTTGATCAATCAAAATAAAACCCAGGCGATCGTCTGCAATCCTAACCCGATAAGCGTTTGCCGATCCGGACAATTTCTTCACACTTGAAATCTCAGAGACATTATTGGCAGACTGCATCATATTAATGCATTTTTGAATTCTGAGCGCAACTTTCTTATCTCTGACGCCGGCAATATCCTTATTAAAAGAAGCTGTCGATTGAACCAGCATAAGAATAGCTATTTCACGTTTCCCAAAATGTCAAGCGCACTTTGAACAGGGACTGGAGGCTCCTCGTCCCGTTCCTTTATCATAGACAATAGGCCCCAATCTTCTTTTTGCTCGTCGGTAAGTACTGTTGCTTTAAAGTGCAACTTCCGTGCGAGATCGAGAAATAACTTCATTGACGAAGTATCATCCACATCGATAACAATTGTACTCATAACAAATCAAACACTTTAGCGTATTTAACAAATTTAGGCATTTACCACGAAGAACAGAAACCCCAATACCGGACCTAGTTCGGCAGTCTCCCCCAGTTCGGCGTAGTCTCCGACTACGTCGTTGAGGATGCCAATCTCCAGATTGGCGAAATGCAAAAATGCTGATTAGGAAAGGTCTTCGAGATTGGCAGGTAAAACGCCAGACAAGGGTTTATTTCTATATTTGTGCAACATTCTATAAATGAGTACGGGATACCAAATACAGGATCAATATGCAACCCATTTTCTTACGCCAACAATTGTTGATTGGGTGGATGTTTTTACGCGAAAAACGTACAGAGACCTAGTTATACAAAGCCTTACTTATTGCGTTAGGAATAAGGGTTTGATTTTGTATGGATATGTGATCATGACCAATCATTTGCATGTGATTGTTAGAAGTGAACCGGGCAAGTTATCGGATACTATGCGTGATTTTAAGAAGTTTACAGCGAACGCTATTCTGGAAGCTATAAAGAAAGAACCAGAAAGCAGGCGCGATTGGATACTTCACCGTTTTGAATGGAATGCCGCGCAGAATAAACGAAGCAGCGACAATCAGATGTGGACACATGAAAATCATGCAGAGGTTATTTTGTCGAGAAAATTTTTTGATCAGAAACTGAACTACATTCATGAAAATCCGGTAAGAGCCGGATGGGTGGAAAGACCTGAAGACTATCTATATAGTAGTGCTAAAAGTCTTTTATTGAATACGCAAGGGCAAATACAATTGGCGGATTGGTATAGCTGATGGGTTTGTCGTTTTATCGCAAATCGGGAGATTTGCATCCGAGGCGACGTAGTCAGAGACTACGCCGAACTGGGGTTGTAGATGCTTTAAATAAGGTTGACCTTAAAGTTATTAAAATGGGAACGGACGAAGATGGGAATCAGGTACATGTTGATAAAGACGGAAAACCAGTACAAGATAATAAAGATAAGGTTCTTCAGGATTTTGCAACTAAAAAAGATGGTGACTCTAAAACACAAAGTAGCGGTACTCAATCAAATGAATATTATGGCAATAACAGTAGTACGACTACCGGGAATCCGGCAAAGTAGCA
>CAIYJV010000291.1 GCA_903926605.1 uncultured Bacteroidota bacterium | reverse complement strand
CGATCTAGCCAATATAACCCACCGAAACAGTAGTGCTTGTGCTGGGATAGTAATAAAACTGCGGATGCAGTATAATGCTATTGCCCTGAGGCACATCGCTCAAACCGTCTTTGTTTACATCCACGGCATTCAGGTGATTGATCCCCGTGAAAAAAGTGTAACCTGTGGTTTTGTTCCTTTTTGCGAGAAAAAGGTCGGCGTTCACCTCGTTCAGCGAAGTAATGTTCAGCACAGCATCTGCCTGCTGGTCAAACGTGGGCCTTTTCGAGATCAGATTTATAAGGCCCGATATCGCGCCACCTCCGTACAAAGTACTGGCGGCGCCCTTTATCAGTTCAATCTGTTTCAGGTCCAGTGGCGGAATCGTAAGAATGCCGAACCCACCTGAAAATCCTTCGTACAGCGGCATGCCGTCGCGCAAGATCTGGGTGTATTTGCCGTCCAGCCCTTGTATCCGCACGCTGTTGTTACCCGATGCCGCAGACGTTTGTTGTATCTGCACCCCGCTTACATCGCCCAGCATACTCGATATGTTCCCCGGTTGTACGGTCGCTTCTTCAGTCAGTT
The DNA here is from genome assembly GCA_903926605.1 of uncultured Bacteroidota bacterium. Taxonomy (GTDB): domain Bacteria; phylum Bacteroidota; class Bacteroidia; order Chitinophagales; family Chitinophagaceae; genus CAIYTT01. The sequence goes on along the minus strand of CAIYJV010000291.1, from coordinate 9,902 downwards.
CTTCGGCGCCCAGCACTTCCACTTTCATCGTGCTGTTCTCTATTCGCTGATTGGTTCGGGTAGAAGAAACCAGAACTACTTCTTCCAGTTCATGTTCGTCGGGATAAAGCATTATGGAAATTGAAGTGGGGCCAGTAACAAAAATTGTGGTGTCCAGCGTTTTATAGCCTATTATCTGGCACACGAATTTATTTTCTCCGGCAGCTACAGAAGCCAGAGCCTGGCCCGCCGAGTCTGTGGTGCAAAGCAAGTTTCCCTTACTACTGATCGTGGCATACGCCACCGGTGATTTTTTACCGCTCAGGACATTGAATCTTATTGTATTCTGTGCAAATCCACTGACAGAAACCAGGACTCCTAAAAAAAGGGAAGGGAAAAATATGCGGTCGCGTTTTTTCATAAAGTATGTGGTTTTGGGGAAATGTGCCTGATGTTGGCAAAACTAGCCACATAAATTTTAAATTACTCATTTTGCGGGTTGTTCACGGTTAATGTGCGAAGTGCTGTTGTTTTGCATTTCCGGGAGGCCTCCTTAACTTTACCATTATACTTTACACTATGGCGCTATTTTCCCAACTAGGCAGATATCAAAACACCGGTTTATTCATTCTAAGGGTTGGTCTCGGTGCTATGATGATCGTGCATGGTTTCGACAAAGTTAAAGGCGGACCAGCTGAATGGGCCGAACTGGGCAGCGCCATGAACAATCTTCACATGCCCTATCTGCATACCTTCTGGGGTTTTATGTGCGCTATTACAGAGACTGTTGGCGGCCTGTTCTGTATCCTCGGTCTTTGGTTCAGGTCTGTAAGCCTTTTTATGGTGTTCAATTTTATAGTTGCTGCACTGTTTCATTTCGCAAAAGGCGGCGGTGTTAATGAAGCCGCTCACGCTTTGGAGCTGGTGTTTGTGTTTTCCGGACTGGTTTTTCTGGGGCCCGGATATTACAGCGTAGACAAGTGTTAAGCTATACTATTTTTATTCCGTTGGCATTCAGGAAGCCCGAAAGGTGATGCAGCATTTTGCTCTTCAGGCGTTGGGTGATGTGTACGTCATCTATCCAGACCAATATCCTGATGGTCATGCCTTTTTCGGTTATGCCTAGCAGTAGTATCTCGGGCGGCATATTGGCTATTACATGCTCAAAGATTTTTATTTCTCCAGATACCAATGACTCCACCTCTTTAAAGTTTTTTCCGGCATCAAGGTTCAGTACAAATTCTATACGCGCATGTTCGTTGCGCATCGTCCAGTTAATAACCCTGCCCGACAGCAGATCGGCATTGGGCATGATAATCTCGGCTCCTTCTTCCATCATGATCTTGCTGCTGCGAATACCAATATCCAGCACCCTGCCACGTTTGTCGCCCAGTTCTATATAATCACCTATCCGGAACGGCTGTTCGAAAATGAGGATCACGCCCGAAACCAGATTGTTTACGATGGTCTGCAGGCCCAGACCAATGCCCACGCCCAATGCGCCAAGTACAATTGTTATTTTGTCCATCGGCAATCCGGACGCTGCTACTGCCAGCAGGAATCCGCAAACGATTAGCAGTAGCCGGGTGATGGCAAGTCTGGATGCGTTCTTTTTTATTTCCGGATCCCAGCTACTGTCGGATTTGCTGTACAGCGAGCCCACGCCTTGCTGGAAAAGATTGGATATATAAATGATGAACAGGAAAAGCAGGATATTACCTATCTGGAAATCGGTAGTGCCCAGGCGCCGGGTTTTGGTCAGGAATTGAAAAATGAATTCGTACAGGTAGTTATAAATATTCAGACTGATGCTGAACACGATACACCAGATGGTTACCGCCACCAGCAGCAGCATGGTGTTTATCACTCCTTCTACTTTCATGAAGTTGAGTTTGCCTATTAAACCACCTTTCAGTTTGTTTACTGCCGTTTGCAGATGAATGGCTTCAAGCACGATCTGCATAAATACGGTGAGACCTATAATATGGGTCAAGCCATACATAGCCGTGACGCTGAAAATTTTGGAAAGGCTTACACGTCCATAAAAATTGCAAAATATCGCTGCCACGTTCAGTAAAACAAAAATTACCGATATCCAAAGAATCAGTTTGTTGTATGGAATAATTTTCCTGCGCAACTGCCAGATCCATAAAATGCCAAAAATAATAGCAATAGCGTTCAGGGTGACGAGCAGTACACGGAACCAGGGGGTAGGCACCATGACAACGCCGGTTATTGCAAAACAAAGAAACAACACCGCTATACCCAACCAGAAAAAGAACAATTTTCTTTCCCACCTGCGCCAAAGCAAAATCGTAAGCGTTACGACAATGACCAGCATATTTATTTGTACGTATGCAGTAGGCGGGTGAATGTCGAAAAAGGGCGAGATGCTGAAAAGGGCAACCAGTGTGGCCATCACAGGCACCTTGCCAATATACCGGAACGTGGGTATCTCTTTTTCGTCGTGCTCACGACTCAATCTCCTGAAGTTAAACAGTATCCAGAAGAAAAACAGGAAGCCGCAAGCCAGCATCCACAACTGGTCGTTAATGTTGCGTTTGAAGTAATAAGAGAGAATTCGAGCCTGGCCTTTGTAAGACCCCGCTACGATATCCTGCATCCGGTCTTCTGCATACTCCGATACCGGTCTCATCTGCCACAAAAAGTCATACTCCTTTTCCATCACATTCAGCCCGGCTTTTCGCAGCATGTCTTTGGCCTTGTGCTCCAGATCAAGACATTCAAAATATTGGTTAGATACATTTACCTGCAACTGTTTGAGCCGGGTCTGATTTTCGGCTATCAGTTTTTTCGATAGCCTTCGTTTGTCTCTAATATCCTGTATTTCCGCAGTGTATTCTGCCGTAAATACCGAGTCGTGCATGATCTGGCGTAAAAGAGAATCATTTCTGATTGCAGTGCGTTGAGCTGCCATAGCCAGTAACTCATGGTCGTAAGAAAAAAGCAGGTTCCTCCAACTCACCAGTTGTTCCTTGAGTTCTCCCAGGATCACAATAAACATTTGGAGGTTTTTTACATCCAAAATGCTGTTATAGGCTTTAAGGTTTGCTTCAATCAGGTCTATGTTCGAGTCTACATCGGCATAATGATCTTCGATATCCCGGGTATTAAAACCCAGACCCACATTGTTGATGATGTCGGTAAGTGTGGCATGTACACCTTCTATTTTATCAAGCAGGCTGTCTATCCCAAGCGCATTCAATGCGCTGTCGGTCATCACGATATCTTTGTTGGTGGCCGCTACCTTACGGAAATTAATAGTATCCTTAAAGTGTCGGGCGCCTGCATCCTTTGGCAGTACCAGTCCACAAAAAAGGAACGTCATTATTATGTAAAAATGTTTCATTTGTTTTATCCTGAAAGAAAAAATATCGAGCATAAGTTGGCACGAAAGTTAGCAATTTGTGCAGACATTCTCAACAATGCCAGCTTCACCGCAGGCGCTAAGGCTATATTTTATAGAAACCTTATACTCTAAAATTCCTTATTCCTGTTTTTACTTAATAATTTCGCACCCAAACTAACCACGCTACTTGAAGTCTTTATACTGTTTTTTGTGTTCTATTCTCTGTTTATCCCAGACGCTCCGGGCCCAGGCGCCCAAACGCGAGATGCGTGCTGCCTGGATAGCCACGGTGGCCAATATTGATTGGCCTGCAAGTCAGGGACTTTCGTCATCCGAGCAGCAGCAGCAATTTGTGAGCCGGCTCGATAAACTCAGGAAGCTGGGGTGCAATGCCGTCATTGTGCAGATCAGGCCGTGCTGCGATGCGTGCTACCCATCCACGATAGAGCCTTGGAGCCACTACCTTACCGGACAGCAGGGACAGGCCCCATCGCCCTACTACGATCCACTGGAATTTATGATCGCAGAAACCCACAAGCGCAACATGGAGTTTCATGCTTGGTTCAATCCGTTCAGGGCGTTGATGGACTGCCGTAAAAACCCCAATCCCCCCAAGCATGTCACCAGAATGCACAGCCCCTGGATCATCAATTACGGCGGCAAGTCCTACCTCGATCCCGGACTACCCGAAGCCCGCAATTATGTCATCAATGTCATCAACGACGTGGTAGAGCGATACGACATCGACGCGGTTCACCTCGACGACTATTTTTATCCCTATCGCATAGGCAAGACACTCTTCAACGACAAACGCAGCTATACGCAATACGGCAAAGGAGCCGACCGCGAAGACTGGCGCAGGCAGAATGTAAATAAGTTCATTGCCCAGCTATCCCAGACCATCCGGCAGACCAAGCCGTATATGAAGTTGGGCATCAGTCCGTTTGGGGTTTGGCGCAACAGCAATCGCGACCCTGCCGAAGGCTCTGCGACCCATGCAGGCCAAACCTGTTTCGATGACCTGTATGCCGACGTCGTGTTGTGGATGAAGAAAGGCTGGATAGACTATCTGCTGCCCCAGCTTTACTGGGAGCATGGCAACCATGCCGCCGACTTCACCACACTGCTCGAATGGTGGAACAAGCACTCGTACGACCGGCAGGTGTACTACGGAGTGGGTATATACCATTTGTCAGAACCCAAGAGCCATTATTCGGTAAAGGAAGTGATGTGGCAGCTCAACGATATTCGCAGCAGCACCCCCAACACCGGTTATTCTTTTTACAGCGCCGTAAGCTTCGACAAAATTGGTCCGGCACTGGCAACAGACATTTCAGAGCATTTTAATCGCTTTCCGGCCTTTCCGCCGCGTATGCCGTGGATAGACAGCATCCCGCCCGAGGCGCCAGTGGTTACCAACACGTCCGCCGGCGGCAAAGTCTCCCTGAAGTGGACCCAGGCCAACCCCAAAAAAGAACTGCTCCGGTATGTCGTATATCGTTTTGGTGAGAAGGAGAAAGTAGACCTTGAGCGCGCCGACCGTATCGTGTCCATACAGCAGACTACAGAATACACTGACCCGGAAAACCACAAGCATTGCAACTACGTGGTCACCACAATGGACAGGCTGTGGAATGAAAGCAAACCAGGCAATAAAATAAGTGTGGACTAGGGCCGGGTATAATTAACAAACCGAAAGGCGTTGGAATTCGTACCTTTGCAGTAGCTCTTTGAACAAAGCTAACCTTTACAAAACCGGGGCCGACTGGTTTTGACAGCATAGGGCAGGGTTGGTAAGCATGTCGTGCGTTGTGTAATTAGCACGTAAATCTGAAGACACAAAATCTATAAGGCGAATATTCTTACGCCATGGCTGCCTAATCAGAGATTAAGCACCCTTTATAGCCGCCGGGAAGGCTGCCAGTTGCCGTCCCCGCCGCCGAATCGACAAATAACGGGATAGGTTCTGTGGATTTGTGACACAGGAATGAAAACTAAAGCAGATAGGGAAGCAGTAGGTTTGTCCGGCTCCGGCCACTTCCCGAAATCCAATACCGGAATACACATGTAGAAAGCTAATTGGGCATATGTTTGGACGCGGGTTCGACTCCCGCCGGCTCCACCAGACCGGACAACACTGAATTTTCATGATGTTGTCCGGTTTTGTTTTTTCTGGAATCCGCTCCAGTATTGATTATAAGCGCGATGACCTCGTTCAATTCTCCGGTTCGACATTTTTCTCCGTCAAAAATCAGTTTTCCTGGAAATATCGAACCAAGAATCCGCTTTTTATCATGCACATTTGCCTGAACATAAAGCCTGTCAAGGCTTTTCAATGAAGTCAGGCACAACGACAGTTTCTTTTTGAGCTGGGCATCACCTTGTGTGCCATCGCTCATTTTTTGGACTATTTCATCCCGCTCATTTGTATATCTTTCCCGCATTGATTTGTAGTCCTCAACTGTAATAGCTCCGTCTACAATAAAATTTTGAATCTTCACAAGCCTGCCCTCTACGTCACTTAGTTTTTTGTTCAACGACTCGCGACTTTCGGTTGCCTTGGGCTTCATCGTGCTTTGTTTTTCCTTAAGGATGGCTTTGTATAAATTTTCAACATCCTGATTGAAGTTGATCGCGCCAATCGTTTTTGCAACTTTTTCATTGACTAGATCAGCCCTGTATCGTTCTTTTCGGCAGTAGTTACAGTGGTAGTAAAAATGCTTGCTTCCATTACGGCTCTTGGACGCACTGCCGGTTAATGGTTGATTACATTTTGAGCATAGTAAGCTACCCCTGAGTGGCAGTTCTTCTTTGGAACTAACAGTGTTGGGTTTGTTCTTCCGTTTTACTGCTGCTGAGAGTATTCGTTGGACTTTGTAGAAGTCGGCTTCAGTGACCAGCCTTTCATGTAATCCGTTTATTAGTTTTGCAGGGTCATTGCCCTCGGTCGGGACGGTTATCAAACCAGCATAGACTGAGTTGTGCAACAATAAGGACATATTTGATCGGCTAATAGAGAACCCGTGTTTTTTAAGTCTTTCCCGGATGTCAGCTTGTGAATCACCCTTTAAAATTCCCTGGAAAATACTGCGTATATGGTCCGCATCCTTTCCCGGTATAATTATTGGTTTGTTGTTTTCGTCTCTGGCATTGAGGTATCCCATTGGTGCCTGTCTTGGCCACCTTCCCGCTAATAGTGCCGCACGTACGCCTCCCCTTATCTTTATCGACCTGCGGTCGTTGTCAATCTCCGGTAAAGTAAGGTAAATGGAAAGCATTGCTTTATTCTCCGGTATAGTCAGGTCGAGTGGCTGCTCAACGGCTATCGGGGAAACACCATATCCTTTCAGTCGCTGAATCATCTCAAGTGAATCGAGAAGATTACGGGAGAACCGGTCCCAGGTGGTGAAGAGCAAATGATCGAATTTCCCCTTGTTTTCTTTGGCAAACTTGAGGAACTCCGTGAATGCAGGACGCCTGAAATTTTTAGCGGAGTAGTCTTCCCGAAATTTGTACACGATCTCTATACCGTTGCGCTCACAGTATTTTATCAGGGCCTCTTCCTGAACGCCCAGAGAATAGCCTGCTGCCTGTTCGTCGCTGCTCACCCTCGCCATGATCGCAGCTTTCTTTATTGTCCTGTTCATAAGGAGATGAGTTGTTTTGTAACGCCACATCGGCAATCAATGAAAGAAAATCTGTTAATGAACTTATTTGTTCATCCGCTAGTGTTTCTCCTGTTTTTGATAATAGTTGTCTACATTTTTGAATAGTTAACACTGGTTTTCAAATTGTGTCCGGTTCCGGTCATATGCCAGTAACCTCACAATCCAATAAATGGCCTTCCATCTGAAGTGCCCTGCGTAAGTTTAATTTTTGTTGTGTTTTCGTAATGGGTGATTTTACCAGACTGGGTTTTTATGGTGATTTCCTGATACTGGTTACGTTTCAATAATTCCAGCAGTCTTGCTGATAGTTCCACCTTTGTCACTTTCGTTATTTCTATCATTTCCGGTTCGCTGGCACTGTTGTACTTAATGGTTATCTCTCGTGCTCCTTTGTCGCGAATAGCTTCCAATATCTGCCGTTCGGTGTCGTTGAGCAATTCCAAATGGGGCTTCTTAATTTCCAGAATTGAGGTGCCCGTGAATTTCCAAATGATATCTGACAGGGAAATTCTGATATAATTTCCTTTGAGAATTTCTACAGCGGGTTTTACTTTCATCAGACTTTCTAGTTCGAGTTCATCGAGAATAACGACGTCATTATCCGGAGATATATAGACGGACATAGGACGCTTCAAGAATAGGCTATATGTTATTGCAATAAAGAATCCGCTTGCGTATGCGCCATCTCTTTGGCTTTCGGAGGCCTTTTTTTCAAAAATTCGAATATCTCGTTTTGTTGATCCGGAGTGAGGTCCTTAATTACATGCCCCATTTCGGCAGTAACTTTATTTATCACTTCTTCCGATATTGGGCTCAGAAGCATTTCTTTTAGTTCCGTCACAGATTTGAGACTCATCCCAAATGTTCTGAGTGCGTTTACAAAATGAATCCAGCAAAAATCCAGAAGGTTAATGTGTTTAAGTTTAAAGGCTTCTGGGTCTGATATCAGCAATTTCTCATTGAACCAGTATATTAATTGCCGATAAGGGATCTCTGTACTTAGATCACTCAATGAGAATTTTGTATTTACCAGTCTTGAAGCTCGTTCGTTCGCTTCAGCCCACTTACTGGGACTTAACTCTTCGTCACTGATAATATATGTTCCTGCCATAATTGAAAACTTAGTCAAAGGTACTTATTTTTTTCGAAAATACAAATAAAGTACTTAATTTTGTAAAACTACACTAAGTGTCTTTTTATGAATAATGAAACTCCAAGTTTACCGCTCGTTGAATCTTCAGACCGTAATTTCGATTATTTGTATAATCGGATTCGGGAGTGTCCAAACTGTGGCGTCTGTCATTACGCACGAAATCGTGCGCGTAATTTCTGTAGCAAGCGTTGTTATGATGAATACTATAACAACTTTATCCGGAACCAGAGTGCAAGTAATGTACTCAGTAATGGAGGTCTGATTGAAAACCCAGTAGTTACGCATGCGCAACCAGTGAATGAAAACGCTACCAGCCCTTTAATTGGCACCAACGAACGCAGAGATCGGAACATACGTATTCTTGATTCACTTTCAATTGACACAGAAAACGGCTCCGCTTATTGTATTGAGGATCTCTGGACTAAACAATACGACTTTAATGTTTTTGACAAAAAATTGTACTTCCAAACAACATCGGCTGCAGACGAAAGTAATGGAATAACAATAGAGAACTATCAAATATTCAGGATAAATGAAAATCGCGTTTTAATCACTAAAATCAACTAACATGAATTACAACGACATTCAGAGCCAATTCGGCACACCACTAAACCAGGCGAGAACAGGGTCTAAAGGAAACTATGTTGGGGCATTTGTTTTTGGAGCAATAGTGGGTGGTGCTATCACTTACTTTTATTTGCGGTCAAAAATGGAGCAACAATTCGAAATTCCTAGGAACCGTTCATAATAGACGATCAATCCAATAAACCGTTAATTTGTCAATAAAAATATCGACAAAAAGATAATTGGAGAATTAGTCTCGTTGCATGAACGACAAGTACAAATATAAAAGTTGGAGCTATTCTGGACCTAATACGTTTTCTAATAGCCGAATGTGCTTTTTTACTCCTTGATTTCGTGCCGGAGGGTCATCAATAAATATAGACTTCAAAAAGCTCCAACCCCTTAATAAAATCGTACGTATACATACGAATACGTGCGTTTGGGAAACACTTAATTATGTGTTTAAATTTTTAGACATCCGCCTCAGGAATCCAATACACTGGCAATGCTCTATGGGTACTTTTGAAAGTAAACGGAATTTTCTCTGGCGAGTTACTTTCAAATATAACTATAAATTGAAAGGTGGGATTGCATATTCAAAGGACCCTGTTTCCTCTTCTCCAAAGGGAATGTAAATTAAACTGGGTCAGGTCCTTCGTCATTTGTTAGGCGGGCGGGCGCGCCTAACAAATGACGAAGTGATAATTTTTAAAAAAGTTCCAGCAATCTCCATTCAAATACAATACTTAATTGCTGAATAGTGAGTCCCCAGGTATGGAGCGGTTGAGCCCACTTTCCTTTTGTCCGTTGCGCTACCAGATATACCAGTTTTATGAGCGCCCTTCGTTTTGGTTGCTTTCCTGATCTGCCTGTGAATTTTTTAAAAAACCTCGTCAATCTTTTGGTTCATCTTTCAGAATAGTAAGGGTGGTAAGCGTGGACGTTCACCATGGGGTAGATAAAGCAGTTGAACTATTTTGAAAAGGGAAAGCCATACAGCAGGAGTTCTAATTATTCTTGGTTCAGCGTGGAGCTGAAACTAGCAAAAATCTCTTTCAGATTATCCCGGCTCACCGGTTTAACTATGTATTGCGTTACTAGTGGTGATTGAATCACTCGTTCATAGTCTTCATTTGAAATCGAAGCCGTCATAACGTAAATCCTACAT
>CAIYJV010000290.1 GCA_903926605.1 uncultured Bacteroidota bacterium | reverse complement strand
TTAAACCAAAGAAATAAATAAAAGAAGAAAAAATATTACCCATACAAGACATTAAAAAAAATTAATCTAACGTAGTATTAAAAATTAGTTTTCAAAAACGTAAAAACAGAGCCCCTACACTTCCTGCTACCGATAAACCGATTTACCTTAAATTGCACAGTATAATTATGAAGCAAGCAGAGGCTACGACAGTAGAACAAAGTCCGAAAAACGTGATCGGTATTCATGGCGCCCGGGTTCACAACCTGAAAAACATAGATATAGAAATTCCGAAGAATAAACTTGTGGTCATTACCGGCATCAGCGGCAGCGGAAAATCGTCGCTGGCATTCGATACCATTTTCGCTGAAGGGCAACGACGTTATATGGAGAGTTTTTCTGCGTACGCGCGGCAATTCATGGGCGACCTTGAACGACCTGATGTAGACAAACTTACTGGTCTCTCCCCCGTCATTTCAATCGAACAAAAAACAACAAACCGCAACCCGCGATCTACCGTAGGCACTGTGACAGAGGTTTACGACTTTCTGCGACTCCTTTTTGCACGCATAGCCGACGCCTATTCCTATAACACCGGAAAAAAAATGACCCGGTTCAGTGAGGAAGAAATAGTGCACCATGTATTGGAAAACTTTTCCGGCAAAAAAATACTGATACTCGCACCGGTGGTCCGAGGCCGGAAAGGTCACTACAGGGAACTCTTTGAGCAGTTGCGCAAACAAGGCTATCTGAAGGTACGCATAGACGGAGAAGTGACCGACCTGAAAGAAAGGATGCAACTGGACCGCTACAAAATTCATGATATAGAATTGGTGGTAGACAGGGTGATCGTGAAAGAAACAGACCAACTCCGGCTGAGCCAAAGCATACAAAAGGCGTTGCAAACCGGAAAAGAACTGATGTTTGTAGCCAATGCCGAAACAGACGAAATAGCCAGGTACAGCAAGCATCTGATGTGCCCGGAAACCGGCATCTCCTACGAAGAGCCCTCGCCCAACACATTCTCGTTCAACTCGCCCTACGGGGCATGCCCGCATTGCAAGGGGCTGGGCAGCATTTATCAGGTGAATATGCAGGAGGTGATACCCGACCCCGGAAAAAGCATTGCTCAGGGAGGCATCGCACCATTGGGGGAGGAGCGGGAGGCGTGGTCTTACCAAAGCCTGAAATCGCTGGCACAAAAATCAAAACTATCGTTTGACAAACCCATAAGCGACCTTCCTGAAAAGCAGCTCAACATTTTGCTTTATGGCAATGAAGAAGGCATTATTACCTATACCGAACAAAAGGATTCAGCCTTTGCGGATACGCTGACAAAGCACGAATTTGAAGGTATAGTGAATATGGTGCTGCGCTGGTTTAACGAAACCACCTCGGAAGGCATACGCTCCTGGGCCGAAAAATTCATGTCGCTGGCGGTATGCCCTGAATGCCAGGGTAGCCGGCTGAAAAAAGAAAGTGTACACTTTAAGGTCGCCGGAGAAAATATTGCCGCATTATCGGCCTTATCCCTCCGGGAACTGGCTCAATGGTTCGATTGCCTAACAGGTGACCTGACCGCCAAGCAGAATATTATTGCCAAAGACATGTTAAAGGAAATAAAAGACCGACTGGCTTTTCTGATGGATGTTGGCCTGCACTATTTGTCGCTCGACCGGCCTACCCGCACCCTGAGTGGTGGCGAATCGCAACGCATAAGGCTGGCTACCCAGATCGGTTCGCAACTTACAGGTATAACCTATATATTGGACGAACCCAGTATAGGTCTGCACCAACGCGACAACCACCGGCTGATAAAGGCTTTGAAAAACCTGCGCGACACGGGCAACTCCGTACTGGTGGTGGAGCACGACAAAGACATCATGCTGGCCTCTGACTATCTGATAGATATCGGGCCAGCCGCCGGCATTCATGGCGGACGAATTGTAAGTCAGGGAACCCCGGCGGAAATGCTGAAAGGGAAAACCACTACAGCAGAATACCTCAACCATACCCGCTCGATACCGGTACCCGAAACGCGGCGCGAGGGCAATGGCAAAATCCTGAAGCTGACCGGCGCCAACGGAAATAACCTGAAGCAAGTGGATATTAAAATACCGCTGGGCACTTTTGTTTGTGTCACCGGGGTTTCGGGCAGTGGCAAAAGCACGCTCATAAACGACACGCTGTATCCGCTGCTGGCAAAACACTGCTACCCGAATTTCAAACAACCACCCATGCCCTACAAAAAGATACAGGGACTGGAACATATAGATAAGGTAATAGAAATTGACCAAAGCCCGATAGGGCGAACGCCCAGAAGCAACCCATCCACTTATTGCGGTTTTTTCAACGAGATACGCCAGCTTTTTTCGCAGGTACCTGAAGCCAAGATCCGGGGATACAACGCAGGTCGGTTTTCGTTCAACGTAAAGGGTGGGCGTTGCGAAGAGTGTCAGGGCGGCGGGATGAAGATCATAGAAATGAATTTCCTGCCCGATGTGTTCGTGCCATGCAGTAAGTGCAATGGACGCCGCTACAACCGTGAAACGCTGGAAATACGCTACAAGGGCAAATCTATTTCAGACGTGCTCAATATGACTGTAGAGGAAGCCGTGGAGTTTTTTGTGAACGTACCCTACTTGCACCGTAAAATAAAAACCCTGGCAGATGTGGGACTAGGGTATGTCACGCTGGGCCAAAGCGCAGTTACGTTGAGTGGCGGCGAGGCGCAGCGCGTGAAGCTGGCCACCGAACTATCCAAACGGGATACCGGACAGACCATATATATACTGGATGAACCCACTACCGGGCTTCACTTCGAAGACATAAACCACCTGCTTCTTGTCCTGAACAGGTTGGTAGAACGCGGTAACACCGTGCTGGTCATAGAGCACAACATGGACGTGATAAAGGTGGCCGACTATGTGATAGACATGGGACCGGAAGGCGGATCCGGCGGTGGCACGCTGGTAGGTGAAGGCACCCCTGAGAAAATAGCCGGACTGAAAGACAGCTTTACGGGATTCTATCTGAAAGACGAACTGCCACGTTAACTGATCCAGCAACCCTCCACCCCAAAAGCACAATGCCCTGAAAATTCAGGGCATTGTGCTTTTCAAAAAACTATTCAACAAGTAATCCTATTTATTTTATTCCCAGCTTTTCTTTTACCAGTGGGGTGATGTTGTCGCTCTCACGTGCAAACAGCAAGGTGCCGCCACCGCTGCTGGCATCGAAAATATAGTCGTATCCTTTTTCTTTAGCTACAGCTTTTATCGCCTTGTCTGCCTTTTCCAGGATCGGGCCATAAACTTCCTGTTTCTTCTGTCCTACTTTTTCCTGAGCACTCTGCTGGGTAGACTCTGCACGGTTCTGGAGGTCCTGAATTTCTTTTTGCTTCACTTCCTTCATGGCATCGGTCATGGTCTTTTCGCTGGCCTGGTATTCCTGAACCTTTGCCTGATACTCCTTACCCATTCCTTCTATCATTTCCTGAAATGAGCGGGCATACTTGGTGATGATCGAGTCTGCTTTTACTTTTTCAGGCATACCGTCCAGCAGCAGTGCTGAATTCAGCCAACCCAGTTTCAATCCCGTATGGGGTGCAGCTTCGGTAGTTTCGCTCGCGGCGCTTTCCGGTTTGGCAGCCGCAGGCTTTGATTTTTGAGCGAATACAGAATTTCCTAAAATAAGCCCACAGGCCGTAAGCAGTGCTAACTTTTTCATTATTTGTTTAGTATTAATTTATTTTTTCAGAGTGCAAAGTAAAACCCATTATTTGTTTATTCCAAGAATTTTTAGCACGTCATCGCTATGGTCGAGCTTGGGGTCTGCATAAAACAAGGTTACACCGCCCGCTTTATCCAGTACCATGTCGTATCCCTTCTGGGCAGCTAGTTTCTGTACCCCATTAAAAACGCGATCCTGAATGGGTTTAATAAACTCCTGCCTCTTCTTGAATAAGTCTCCTTCATAACCAAAACGTTGCTTCTGGAGGTCTTTGGCTGCTTTTTCCTTAGCTACGATCTCATCTTCGCGTTTCTTGCGCATTTCGTCGCTCAGCATGGGCTTTTCTGCCTGATAGCCTCTGAATAGTTTGTCTACTTCAGCCATCTTACCATCTATTTCTTCCTGCCAGGCTTTAGACAGCGCGTCCAGCTTTCCCTGTGCATCCTTATAGTCGGTCATTTTTTCCAGTATGTACTTCGAGTCTATGATACCGTAATGCTGTTGTGCAAAAGACACGGACGAGAAAATCGTGAGTACCGCCAAAATCAGGAAATTCTTTTTCATAAAAACAGTTTTAAAAGTGATTGTCAAAACCCTTGGAATGGTCCGCTTTTAATTAAGATACCCTGCAACTGGTATGGTTTAATTGCTCTCTTATTCCGGCTCAAAACCAAGCATAAAATTAAACTTGGACATATCCTTAAGCGAGGTAGTACCTCCCGCCGGATTATACCTATCAATTCCAATGCCATAATCCAGACCCAGCAATCCAAACATGGGCAGGAACAAGCGTATGCCCACGCCCACGTCACGGTTAAGCTTGAACGGATTGTACTGGGAGAAATTGTCCCAACCGTTGGCTGCATCGGCAAATGCCAGTCCGTATATGGTAGCTGTAGGGCTTAGAGAGAACGGATAACGTATCTCTGCCGTGTACTTGTTAAAAATTGTCGTAGATGCGGCATAAACCTCGTAGCCACGCTGAGAGATAATGTCTTTGCCTATGAAGTAAGAATAACCCGACAATCCGTCGCCACCCACCTGAAAACGCTCGAACGGAGAAAAACCGATACCACTGTTGAAATAGCCCATAAAGCCATATTTAGCCGCCAGGCGCAGTACCATATTCCCCACGATCTTCTGGTAAAAATCGGCTGTGAATTTGTACTTGTGGTATTCAATCCACTTGTACTTCTGGCTGGTTGTCTCCATAGAATAATCCAGCCCGGAAAATGCGCTGTACGGAGGCGTAATCTGCAACGTAAACGCAATGTTGGAGCCACTGCGCGGGTAAAGCGGCTGATCTATGGAATTGCGCGACAGCACAAACTTAAAATGCAGGTCGTTGCTGTAACCATTGCTAAAATCTGACAGAAGCGCGTAGTTGTTCAGGCGGTAGTTGTTGTAAAACAAACCATAGTTAAACACAAAGTAGTTATCCGGCCAGTTGAGACGCTTGCCCATAGATACGCCGCCGCCTACCATCCTGAGGTAAGCCAGATTGGGGTCTGTGCCGGTCGCAGATGCCGAATACTTACTATACACGATATTGGCGGTAAAAGAATTGGGTTTGCGTCCGCCGAGCCATGGCTCGGTAAAAGAAGTATTGAGCGAATTGTAGTAGCCACCATTTGAGGAATAGTTGACTGCAAAACGCTGACCATCGCCTACCGGGAGCGGATCCCAGAATTTGGGTTTGAAAATATTGCGAATGGAGAAGTTACTGAACGTAATACCCAACGTGCCGTAAAAATTAACACCACCACCAAATCCGGCGGAAAGTTGCAACTGATCGCTAGACTTTTCCACAACCGTATAGTCTATATCTACTGTACCATCTTCGGGGTGCGGTTTTGGCTGAATGCCTATTTTCTCCTGATCGAAAAAGCCCAGACTGGCAATTTCTCGTTGAGAACGAATCAGATCCGACCGGCTGAATTTGTTACCGGGCATGGTACGCAACTCCCGACGCAAAACATGCTCGTTGGTTCGGTCGTTGCCAAAAATATGAATGTCCCTGATGGTTGCCTGAGAACCCTCAGTGATACGCATTTCAAAATTTATCGTGTCATTATTTACCGAAGTTTCAACCGGCTCTATGTTGAAGAACAGGTATCCGTCGTCCATATAAAGACTGCTCACATCTTCTCCATTACCATCGGCGCTCAGCTGCTTACCCATGCGGGTCTCCAGCAACTGGTAGTTGTAAGTATCTCCTTTTTTAATGCCCAAAGTTTTGGACAGAAATTCTGAATTGTATTTCGTATTCCCCTTCCAGGTAATGTTGCCAAAATAATATTTATGGCCTTCGCCCACCTTTATGTCCACGTTCAGATTGCCGTTTGCAACCGGGTACACGGTGTCAGAAACCACGTATGCGTCGCGAAAGCCGAGCGTGTTATAAAACGTGATCAACGAAAGTTTATCTTCTTCATATTTCACAGGATTGAACTTGGAAGAAGAAAACAAACCAAACCGGAAATAGGGATCCAACGCATCCAGCGTCTTGGTGGGTGTGAGGAAACCATATTCATTCAAATACTTTTTAAAAGAACGTGGCGCCATCGGATATACACTTTTCTCGTCGGCAGCATGTAACGTCAACCTCGTCATTTCCTTTGTTGACTTAAGCGTGCGCTTCAGCCGTACCTCAGGGGCATGATCGTTGCCAACAATATTCACCTGATTGATATGCGTTTTCGCACCTTTTTCTATTACAAAGGTTAGCACCACTTTGTTGGACAAACCAGAATCCACTCTTTCCAATACACTCACATTTACCCTGCCAAAACCCTTGTCTGTATAAAACTTTTTAATCCTTACCACCGCTTCCTTCTTCGTAGCATCCGTAACTACTTTGTTGGCTGTAAGCGAAAGTTTGGTCTTGAGTTCTTTGGCCTCTCCCGGTTTTATGTTCCTGAAATTATACCGGGCCAGCCTCGGACGTTCTTCAACCTCTACGTTCAGAAAAATTTTGTCGTCTATGAATTTTGTGATCGTGACGTTGACGTTAGAAAAAAGTTCCTGTTTCCAAAGCGATTTGATAGCCCTTGCGATACCCTCATCGTTGGGCAAATGAATTTTCTGTCCAATAGTGAGATTAGAAACGGCGATAAGCAAATCCTGATCGAGGTATTTAGACCCAGAAACGGTGACACCCGCAAGTTCGTATTCTTTTGTCTTGTCTGCTTCCGCAGGGCCCTGCTGGCGATTGATGATCTTGTTAAGACCACCTACGGAAGTTCCTTCCTGAGCCCCGGCAAGAAAATAAGACAACAAACAAAAAGATAAAGAAACGTATTTAAAGACTTTAAGCATGCAGGTTGGGATTCTTTTGTATTTGTTCACTTGTTTTACCAAAACGGCGCTCGCGCTGCTGGTAGTTTAATATTGCCTCACACAGGTCCTTCTTTCTGAAATCGGGCCAGTGAACGGGTGTAAAATATAATTCAGCATAAGCAAGCTGATACAGCAGGAAGTTGCTGATACGGTGTTCGCCGCTGGTCCGGATCATCAACTCAGGGTCCGGATATTCCCTGGTGTACAATCGTTCTTCGAAAGCAGCAGTATTTATATCCTCCGGTTTCAGAAGTCCACTGGCTACGTCGGCACCAATTTTCCTTGCTGCCTCAGTTATTTCCTGCCTTGCACTATAGCTCAGGGCCAGGATCAGATTGAGACCGGTATTATTGGCAGTACGGGCTTTTGCGTCCAGCATTTCTGCACGACACGTCTCCGGCAGGCTATCAATATCACCAATAAAATGCACCCTTACGTTGTTTTTCAGCAGGTCTATTATTTCACGCCTTATGGTACTTACCATTAGCTCCATCAATGCGTCTACTTCTGCCTTCGGCCTGTTCCAGTTTTCGGTAGAAAATGCGTAGAGCGTCAGGTATTCTATACCCAGGTCTCCACAAGTATCCACCACATCACGCACGCTCATTACACCTTCGTAATGACCAAAGACCCTGTCTTCCCCACGCTCTTTCGCCCAGCGACCATTACCATCCATGATGATGGCTATATGCCGGGGTAGCTTGCTTCGGTCAACGGAGTCCAGAATATTCATTACGTTGCTATTATTACAAAAATCGTGCAAAGGTACAAAAATAGGCTGTTGGATCAGGTAACAAAAGTTGATTTGACAGTTTAACTCGAATTTAACTGTATAGATTACTTTTTTGCAATATGATTCAGGATACAACAAGAATGGGAACTTTGCCGGGCCAAATAGTTTAATCAGTATGTTGAATTTAATTTGGCGGCCCGATTGGTGCATGCCGCCACTTTCACCGAAGGCATTAGAAAACCAGTGTCTCAGCTACAACAATGACGGAAACGAAATAATAAATTCGGTACCGGACTGGAGGGTATCGTTGATACGGATATGACCACCTTGCAGCCTGAGTATTTTTTCGGTCAACGACAAGCCGATTCCGGAGCCTTCAAAATTCTTGGCGTTAGACCCCCTACGAAACGGCAGAAAAACCTCGTGCGCTTCTTCAGAATGTATCCCAATACCCTGATCGCGAATCCGGATCTCGGTTTCGTGAGACTTGCTCTCGATGGTACAAAAAATGGGTTTATTTCCAGAAAATTTGATGGCATTATGCACCAGATTGCCAAAAGCAATAAAAAGCAAATCGCTTTTCCCTTTTATGGTGTACTTCCTGAAGTCCGGATCCAACTTAAAATCAAGTTCTATGTGGCAACCAGGTACTTTATTCATCCATTCATCTTTTACCTGCCATATTAGCTCGTCAAGTCTTACTTCCTCAAAGTCGCTTACGTCAATAGCTGCCTGGGCAAGTTCGAACAGGTTGTTAATGAGTTCGTTCAATTTGCCGGTCGCTACCAATACCTGTTGCAAAGTAAGCTTGTAGTCGGCTGCGGTACGGTCGAATGCGAGTGTCACCTCGATATTACCGATGATAGAAGTAAGTGGTGTTCTCAACTCATGCGACGCATTAGACACGAACGACCGCTGTGCGTCGAACGACTGCTCGAGGTGTTCCAACAAATTGTTAAAGGTGACGATCAGCTCATTTACCTCATCCCTGCTTTCCTGGGTCTTCAACCTGCGATCCAGACTGGTAGACCTTATTACCTTCACTTCGTTAACAGCCCTTGTAATGGGCAACAGGGCAGTACGCGCAAACACACGACCCAAAAAGAACATAACCACCGTTGAAATAATAAAACTGAACAGCATGGCCCACAATAACTGGCGCTCCCAGTTGTGTCCGTATTTGTCGTATGCAGAAATAAGCACTACGAAATTACCCGAATTATCTTCATATAACAATCCTACCGACTGTTTGTCCCGCTGTCGTATGCGCAGCCTGTGCTCTTTTCTCACCCGCTCTATCATTGGCCCCGGCCACTGAATAGTGTTCTGATTAATGAAAACTGGGTCTCCCTTTTCATTATATATATGTACTTCCTCGTTGGGAAGCTCTATGGGATAACGACGTTGGACTTCGGTAAATTTCTCCCTGGTCATATTATCCTCTCCCAGGAACAATTCGGCTACTGTAAGTGCGCGGTCATTAAGGCGGTTATAAAATGTACTGGCCCTGGTGCGCTCTACCGCAATATAAATACCGGCCAACACCAGAAAAAGAATGATCGCCGAGATACCGGCGAATTGCAGCGATAACCTGTCTCTGATTTTCATCTGATCGAAATACAGATCCCGGACTAAGGATCCCGAAGTACGTACCCCATCCCAATTACTGTGTGAATCAGTTTGTGGTTGTACCCTTTGTCAACTTTGTTCCGAAGGTAATTAATATATACATCAATAGCATTGGTACCACGATCGAAATCTATGCCCCAAACGCTTTCTGATATTTGCGAACGGGACATTACTCTATTCTTGTTCACAAGCAACAATTCAAGAAGGCCAAATTCTTTTGCTGTAAGGACTATGTCTTTCCCGCCTCTTTTTACTGTCTTTTTGAAACTGTCCAGTTCAAGGTCATCTGCTGAATAATTCATACCGGGAGTGGCCATAGACTTTCTCCGGCTAAGCGCATTAATACGGGCCAGTAATTCGTCAAAATGAAATGGTTTCACCAAATAATCGTCAGCCCCGGAATTGAAACCGGTAACTTTATCCTGGATCGTGCCCAGCGCAGTAAGCATGAGAACAGGTACGTCGGGTTTGACCTTACGAATACGTTTGCACAATTCCAGTCCATTCACGTACGGCACTATCACGTCCAGAATCATCAGCGCATACTCATTTTCGAGTGCCATTTTTTCCCCCATCTGCCCATCATAACAAACAGTTACGATGTGACTTTGTTCCTCCAAACCTTTCTTTATAAAGTCTGCGACCTTGGGTTCGTCCTCAACCAACAAAATATTCATAATAATAAATTACCATACAAATTTAGTAAATAGCGCGGGTAAAATTCATTAAAATATCTTAATTCAATAATACCCATTACCGCAAAAAGCCGATTTCAACGTACAGGCAGCGTACATGAACATACGTTTTCCGGTCTACATGATCCTGAATTGCAAGGGTTGCAGCAAAAAAGAACGTGAGCACCCCGGTCGCACTGCTTTATAGCTAAATGAATTCACGCCGAAAAGACGAAACTAAAATACGATGTTAAAAAAGCGTTTTCAACCATTTGTTATGCGCCTTATCACTACTAAATGATATTTTTGCCTGCAACATGACAAATATCATTTCACGCAAGCCGGGTCGTCAGGCATTATTGTTTTTCTCGGTGATCTTACCGGTAGTATTCCTGGCGATAACCTATTTTTCCTGCAAAAAAGACAATTGCACCTACGTACATTGCCTGAACAGCGGTACTTGCAACAATGGCATTTGCACCTGTGCCGCTGGTTACAACGGAGATTCCTGCCAAAACCTTGCCACCAGTTATATCACCTACACGAATAATACATTTACACCTGTCGTTATTACCGTAAACGGCTACACACAAACCATTCCTTCCGGTGGCATGGTAACATATAGCGGTTATTATTCCGACTCGGCTGTGGGTATCGCAACCACAGTAGGTGCCGGCGCAAGCGGCGGAACACTGGGCGAAACTGTGACCTGGACCATAGCAAACGCTTTTGCCGTAAGCACCCAGAACATGGCTATTGACGTTAGCGCCAGCTACTACTTCCTGAAAATTGCCAATAACGGAACCGCTTCGGTTAATAAAATACTTGTGAACCAATTGGTGGCGACAGAGACCGTAAATGCCACTTTTCCCGGCACTGGCGCTACATATGGCGTAGGGTACTTTTATGCCTATTCCAATTCAACACTGGAGGCCATTTATGCCAACGGAAACACTTTTTCCGATACCACACTTGCATTGCCCATGACCGCCAATCAGTCCTTTACATTTACTACGCACTAGGTCGCTGCTTTGACTGCTTTTCCAGACAGTTTTTTTCCCGGATTAAAATTGTGGTGCGATCTAACTAAATAGATTTTGTAGTCACTGTAGCCCGTAACTTTAGCAGCGGAAGTATCCGTTTCTAAATTATTTCAGGTAAACCAAACTTATGCGTTTCGAAAAAATCCTGCTTCAAGCTATCGCCGCGTCCGGTTTTTTGTTTCTGGCTTCGTGCGCCAAGGTTGGCCCGTCTGGTGCCAACGGACTTACTGGTCCGGCTGGTCCAGCCTACACCAATGGTGTAATAATGGGTCACGTTTCTTTTTATGACCAATATGGAGACCGGGTACTGACTGCTTTGAACAAAACCCAAATATCGCTGAATAGCGGACCCACCATATCTCCAGACACAACGGGTTTCTTTGTTTATACTAATGTGTCTACGGGAAACTATACGCTCGCTGCATCCGATAGTGGCTATGCAGCAACAGCCCTCATGCCCTTTCAGTGTGTTACTGATACTGTTTATAAAGACATACGCCTTTCTGCCAAACCTGATTTCGTTCCTGTGTCAATGGCAATAAATAAACTTATTGCTGCAGAGTCTATCAGTGTTTCTTTCCCGGATGATGCGCGTACCCGGTCGTGCATCTTGTTTTTAAATAACACGGCGGCGGTGAACCATCAACCTTCTGGCTATGTTGCTGCTTATTCCAACACGTTTGCGGGCTCCGCAGTTGGTTTTACCATTCCAGCGCAAGACTTTTACAATTATGGCTTTGCAAGCGGCGACAAAGTATATTATGCAGCATACAGTTATTCGGTACGCGACTGTTCGGTGTATGAGGACCTGATATCCGGAAAAAACGTCTACAATGCCGTAAGCGATTCAGCGCTTATTGATTCTGCTATCGTACCCTGAGTTATTGATATTGCCCGGCGAGCAAACGCACTGGGTAAATGCATCCCGTCAACCGGCTCAAAAGACATAAGCATCGGCGGCAATGTATGTATTTACGGTACTGAATCCATACAGCTTAGCCCCAAAAAATAGTCCCGGTAACCAAAGGCAACCGGGACTTTATTATTTAAGCGGATATTCTAAGATCGTGCTAAAAAAGAATCCTATTCAGCAACAACTTCAAAATTGATCTCCACTACATTTTCTTTACCAAAGTCTATGCTGGCGCGGAAAGAACCTGCTTCTTTTACCTCATCGAGGATGGTGATCCTGCGACGATCAATTTCGTAGCCTTTCTGTTCGCGGATAGCACGTGCGATCTGAATAGAAGTAACTGAACCGAAAATCTTGCCGCTCACACCGATCTTTGCGCCAACTTTCACTGGCGTTGCTTTCAGTGTTTCCGTAACATTTGCTATTTCGGCCATCAATTTGTCTTCTTTCTTTTTCTGCTGCTTGCGGCGTTCCTCCATGATCTTGATATTGGAACTGCTGGCTTCCATAGCCAACTTGCCGGGTATGAGGAAGTTGCGGGCGTATCCGGGCTTCACTTCAACCATTTCGTGGGCTGAGCCCAGATTATCAACGTCTTTTATTAAGATTACTTGCATGATTGTTTATTTTAAAAGGTCAGTAACATAAGGTAACAACGCCATCTGACGGGCCTTCTTGATAGCCTGCGCCACTTTACGCTGAAATTTCAGGGAGTTGCCCGTAATGCGACGCGGCAGCATCTTACCTTGTTCATTTAAAAATTTCTTCAGGAATTCGCCATCTTTATAATCAATGTAGCGAATACCCATTTTCTTAAAACGGCAGTATTTCTTCGGACGTTTTTCTACCCTCTGGGAAGTTAAAAACTTTATTTCGTTTTGCTTTGCCATGTTCGTGTACTTTTTTAGGCTGCTACCTGGTTTGCATTTTTGTTACGTTTTCTCAAATTGTATGCGACTGCGTCTTTGTCAAGACGGGTCACCATGTGACGGATGATCTGCTCATCGCGGTTCATCTGGATCTCCATTTTCGCATTCATTTCAGATGGTGCCGTGTATTCCATTACAAAGTACAGGCCAGTTGTTTTCTTGGCTATAGGATAAGCCATTGTGCGAAGCCCCCAGGCATCCTGGTGAACGATTGTGCCTCCGTTTGAGGTCACAAAATCGATAAATTTGCTCTGAGCCGCCTTGTAGTCATCCTCCGAGAGCACCGGAGTGAAAATGACCATCAGCTCGTAATTCTGAAGTTTGTTTTCTGTTGCCATAATTTTGTTTTAATAATTAACCCATTACCCGGCAGGAACTTTGGGTATCTCCGCACGGGAGACAGCCGGATAATTTTGGGAGTGCAAAAGTAGGATAAAAATATTTACTATCCAAACAACTCAAAAAACAAAAAACCTTGATATCGTGTGAATAACCTGTCAGCCTGCAAAAATTTTGATTCACCAATATACTACATTTGTTTTCCAAGTCGTTATACATCCGGTTTTAAGCCGGTATTCTTTTCACGGTTAATGCTTATCCAGAGTTAATCCAGCATTTTTATGAGCGAACAGAACATAAAAGAGTCAAACATCGCGTCAGACAAACCTAAAAGTCGCGGTGACCTGATTTTTGAACAACTCAGCCGCAAACTGCACGATTTGTTCAAGCCCGAAGAAGTGGAAGTGACTTTTGAAGGAACGGGTAGTAACAAAACATACAAGATCGTTAATGACCGTAAAGGCTGATTTTTTAAATCAGCCTTTACCATTTTTACGGGAACCGAACCTACTTGCGCCGAAATTTTACAATCCGGCGTTTTGTCTGAATAGGCTGTATTATTTGAGTTGTACTATACTCGAAAACGGATTTACAAGGTTGTCGTAACCTATCAGGTCTACTTTTATGCTCCCTACTAGAATAGGAGAACTCACCCTGAGTGGCACATGATTTTCATCATCGCTCACCCAAATCGTCATTTTATCGTCGTCCTTAAAAATCGTACCTCGTATTACCTGCGGCACAATCCGTATGGCGTTGAATTCGCCCATTTTTGTGGTGATTCGCTCTTTGCCATCATACTTCATGGTAAGTGTATATACCTTGTTGTCCAGGAAAACATTAAACGGAACCTTATCTCCGGGTTTGAGCTTGGAAAAATCAATGGTACGTGCAAAATATAAAGATGACAAAATGTCCTGAGTGCAATCAGGAATATTGTAAGCCGAAGTATCAGACATGGCAATACCCTGATTGTGATAAAAGGTCACATTGTTCCTGAACTTGATGCCGCCTTCGTCCACATCTCGCAAAAACTTCTCGGGCAAAAGTGTTTCCTCGTCTACGTAGGACTCATATTTGTCGGTCACTTTAAAAAACCACTCGTAAGATTTGGCTGTTTTCCCGGTACCGGTGATGTGATAGGTTTTCCGGCCACGAAAACTCTGGTCTGCGACACCCATGGTCACGTCTCCGGCATTTATCCACACAAACCCCATATTGTAATATACACGAAATTTAAGCCGCTCGCCATCGGCGAAACAGCGGGTGCCCGTAGCATTGCACAATTTGCGCGCACCAGCAGGAGGTACCTGCAACAAAAACACCAGCAAAAACGAAATGACGGCTATATATATTTTCATAAAAAACTGTTTTATTCAGTTAAAAATTTCACTGTGCAGCACGACCGCAAACCCGCATGCCAGCCTCATTGCTTATTAATCCTGATATCTCAACCCCGGCAGGAACAACCACACCTTTTTTGGCTATATTTGTTCAATTGCCAAAATCTAGCCTCCTGAAACACGATACCACATATATTCTTGGCATAGATCCCGGCACCCTTGTCATGGGTTATGGCCTCATATCTATTACCGGAAACCAGATCGCACTGGTCGAAATGGGCGTGCTACAATTATCTAAGTACAAGAATCATGCCGAAAGACTCCGGCTCATTTTTCAGAAGATGGAAAGTCTGATCCGAATACACCAACCGTCGGCTGTAGCGATAGAAGCGCCATTTTTCGGAAAAAACGTGCAGAGCATGCTAAAATTGGGGCGAGCGCAGGGTGTGGCTATCGCCGCAGCTATGATGAGCGGCCTGCAAGCCACAGAATACGCACCCCGAAAAGTAAAACAAGCTGTAACCGGAAGAGGCAACGCATCTAAAGAACAGGTTTGGGAAATTCTTAAACACACTTTAAATTTGCGTGAGGAGGATTTCAGGTTCTTTGACGCTACCGACGCTGTGGCAGTGGCAATATGTCACTTCCATCAAAACAGACTACCGGTAATTGCAGCAAACATTTCGCAACCCGAAATTAAAAAACCAAAATCAGGCAAAAAAAACGATTGGGCGGGCTTTATAGCTCAAAATCCGGAAAGAATTAAACTGAAATAAACTAAACACATTTAATTTAATTTATTTTTATAGATAAATGATGTGTAAATGCCATTAAAATTTTTAACTTTACTCTCTTATGGTGCAGGATAAACCTAAAATATTGTTAGTAGAAGACGACCCTATCTTGGGTTATGTGGTAAAAGATTTTCTTCAGAAACATGAATATGAAGTGAACCACTGCACAGACAGCGACATTGCCTGGCAACAGTTTATGAAGCACAATTATGATCTGTGTCTGGTAGACATTATGCTGCCCGGAAAAAAAGATGGCATGGAGTTGGCCAATAATATCAGGAAGAAAAACGAGAATATTCCAATCATTTTACTAACCGGGAAAAACCTTGACGACGACAAGATCGCAGGTTTTGAAAGTGGTGCAGATGACTATATCACCAAACCGTACAATATGCAGGAACTGCTGCACAGGATTCAAGTATTCCTGAAACGCAGCCGCAAAAAAGACATCCATGTAGGGCCGGTTACCTTTATGATCGGCGACCTGAAATTCGACTATTCCAATCTGGTACTTGGCAATACCACTATAGAATACCAGCTTACCCAACGCGAAGCCGACCTGATTCGTTTCCTGTGCATGAACGCCAACAGGGTACTGAAAAGAGACGAGATACTGATGAGCGTGTGGGGCAAGGATGATTATTTCCTCGGGCGCAGTATGGATGTCTTTATAACCAAGGTGCGCAAGTACCTGAAGTCGCAGAACGAAGCCAAGTTGCAGACCATACACGGCATAGGCTTTAAGTTCAGCTACAACAGCGCGCCGGCCACCTGATAGGGGATCCGGAGTCGTTGCACCATATTGATTAACGTTTAGCCTGCTATTTGCTCCAGAAGAAATCCAATGGTTCTGGGGTAAAAGTAATGTTCCAGTTTCAATACCCTTGCCGCAAGCACCTGCGGAGTATCGTCCGACATTACCGGGCAATGCGCCTGCAAAACGGTGGCACCGTCGTCGTAGCGCTCATTCACATAGTGAATCGTGATACCTGATTCCCGCTCACGGGCCTCCAGCACTGCTTTGTGCACATGAATACCATACATACCCTTCCCGCCATAGCCCGGCAGCAGCGCCGGATGAATATTGATGATCTTTCCTGGATAGGCTTTTACCAACGATTCCGGTATCTTCCATAAAAAACCTGCCAGAATCAACAATGCAGGTTCCGCGGTGGCAAGCTGTTCTAAAAACAATGACTCACTAAAAGCTTTCCGGTCCACAATGAGGAAAGGGATCTCCTCTCTTTTTGCAATATCCAGCACACCCGCATTTGGGTTGTTGGAAACGATCATTGCGACACGCACGTTGCTTTGCCCCCGAAAATACTGTATGATTGCCGCGGCATTTGATCCTCCACCCGATGCAAAAATGATAACAGACTGCATAAAACTCTGGTTAAACTGCACGCAAAATCTGCGAAACAACACGCAAATATAACGAAACCTTTACCGCAGGGCAGATTGTCTATGCCCGTTATCCTTGTTACTTCAGATATGCAGAGGTGGGCAACAACACAAAATTAGAATCCTCAGCACTGATTGAAATTGGTATACCACCCTTTACATAAGAAAAATATACCGAATGGTATCCCTCGCCGTAGATATAGTACTGTCCCTTTTTCAGACCGGGGAAAATAACTACCGGCGTCGTATCGCTCATGTGCACGCGCTGCGAATCGTCGTAGGTATTCTTTGCAGGGGCATCTACCGCCGCGTACTTGATGTACACCGTACAACTGTCTACGTTCAGCGCCAGATGTACGGGCGTAATAATGAGCGTGGCGCCCCCACCCTTGCCTCCGGTGACAGACTGCGCTGGCTTTCTGCAACTCATACCGGTAGTAAAGTAGAAAACGACAACGGCAAAAACAACTGTGAGCAACGATTTCATCTTTTCAAATTTAGCGCTTTATCGTGAGCCGGTCAGTCCCCGGAAGGAAACAAAATCTGGCGCAGCAAATCCCGGTTCACAGGCTTTGAAAGGAAATGCAATACGTTGGGATATCCCGAAATCCGATCAATATCAAACGCGCTTGTTGAGGAAGTGATCACCACTACTTTGTTGGGCACTTGCTCAGTTTTCATTTTGTCCAGAAACGCCTGGCCTGACAATCTGGGCATATTCAGATCCATGAAAATCAAAAACGGATCAAAAGTCTTTATTGCATCAAAAGCTGCGAACGGGTCTGTAAAATCCATTATCTCAAGCTTTTCGTCTATCTGCGATAGAAAACGTTTCAAAATGTAATTTGAAATCGTTTCATCGTCCACCAGCATCAGTTTCATACCAACTATTTAATTGCCTCTTCAGCTTTTTTGACCACCTCCTGCATTGTCTTGTCGACATCATTTACCGACTGTTCTATCATGGGCAGGCACACTTCCAGAAATTCTTCGTCACCAACTTCTCTGCGCAACTTTACCAGACCCATCACACGCGTCATTGGTTCTCTTACCTGGTGCACATTAAACTGTATCAGTTGCAACAATCTTGTGTTCACTTCGGTCAGGGCCTTAGTGCGCAACGCAATAGTTTGCTCCTGTTCGCTTACCAGTTCTGAGATTTTGGCATTAAGTCTTTTCTGTAACGCAAAATTACGATACAAAATGATGAGCACCGATAAAAGAAAAACGATTCCGCAAGCGAAAAACAAATTTTCATTTCGCCTCTTCTGAGATTTTACCCGCTCAATCATTAGCTCACGGTCTTTTAAAGACACCTCCCGGGCGATTTCCAGGTTGGCAATCTTGACATTGTTTTCGGCCGAAAAGACAGAGTCTCTGATGGAGATATATTGCTTGTAGTACTTCAACGCCTCTTTGTAGTTTCCATTTGCCTCGAACGCCTGAGACACATCAGCAGATGTTACGTAGATACCTTCAAGGTAGGCCAGTTCACGGCAGATGGCTATAGAGTTGAAAAAATAGGCGAACGCACGATCCATGTCTCTATTCCTGTTGGCCAGTGAATCAGGTAATGCATCCACTGAACGGCTAGTTGCTATTGAAAAGTAAATATTGCCCAGCGACTCATATACTGATCCTATGTTCTGCCGATCATTGTAGCGTTCATAGATTTCCAGAGCAGCCCGTGCATTCGCCAACGCTGCGCCGTAACGGTGCATGTGCCTGTATTCTATAGCCATGTTGGCGAGCGATATGCCCAGGCCTCCTTCATCATTGAGTCGGGTAAATATTTCAAGCGATTTACTGAAACAATTCAGGGCTTCTTCGTTCCGGCCCAGCAACTCATAAACCTGCCCTATGTTTACCAGATTCTTTGCAGTGGCGTTTGCCGCACCTGACCTTAGTGCCGAGTCGTAGGAGATTTTGTAGTACTGCAGTGCTTTTTCGTAATTTTTTTGCGCTTCGTATACACGTCCTATGAATTCCAGTACCACAAATGTTTCTTTTGTATTGTGCACTTCTTCATCGGCTTGCAGAGCATCAAAAAAACAACGCAATGCCTCGGCATAATTGTTCTCATCATAATAAGACTCACCGCTGTATTTGGCGCAGATGCCGCACCATAATCTGTTACCCAACTCGGCACTGATGACCGCCCCGGAATCGAACTCCCTGATGGCGCTGGCATAGTCTGCCCTGCTTTGCTGGTTAAGCCCCATACCGATATAAGATAAGACAACACCGCGATCCCACCCTATGTTTCGCGACTCGGCCAGCGACTTTCGGGCCAGCTCCAATCCTTTGTTGGGATCATAGGCCGGATAAAGTTTGGTGATATCGCACTGCAGCTTTATGCGTTCCGTATCCGTCCTGCAAACCGATACCAGCAGCCGCATGGAGTCTATCCTTTGCCCCAGCCGGTTTTGCCCATGCACGTACAGGACCAAACATAGCAAGCCGACAAGCATACCCAATGCCCTCAACAACTTTGCCAGATGGACGGCAATAAAATTCATTTCAATTATTTCGGTTTAAAATTCAATTCCGTAACCCGGTTTCAAATTGAATAGAAAATGGAACAATAACGATAGCGATACGCAAATTTAGACATTTCCCGGCGACCCTTATCACGGCCCGGCAAATCGGGGGTTTAAAAGCAAATGCATAGGGTGTAGCAGTGTTAAAGTTCGCTGCCTAAGGCATCGCTCAGAACGGGCAGGTTGAATGCAAATCCGGCCTCCATCACAAGCGAAGCTGATACACGGGATCCGTACAATACCATTTGGCTCATCTCGCCCAACAACACCTTCAAAATACTGCCGGGTATGGCGGGCAACAGGATGCGCCGTCCCATAATTCGGGCCATGGTATGAATAAAGGTCCTGTAGTCGGTGTCTTCAGGCGCTACTGCATTGAAAGCTCCATGCAGTCCGGAAGTGCGCAGTGCAAACAGGTAAAGCCGGCAAAGGTCTTCAATGTGTATCCAAGGCAAGTATTGACTGCCTGTACCGGCAACTGCACCCATGCCCCACTTTACCATTGGTTTCAATGCTGGTATGATTCCGCCTTCACGAGAGAGCACCACACCGGTGCGCAGTAACACTCGCCTGCATCCCAGTTCTTCGAAAACCAATGAGGAGGCTTCCCATTGCGCACATGTGGTTCCCAGAAAATCGGAAGCCGGGGGATCGGCTTCTGTAAAAATATGCGCCGAGGTATGCGCACCGTAATAACCAACAGCTGATGCGCCCAGAAAGGTCTTGATCTTTCCGGGATACTTGCTCACTGCTGCAGCAAGCAAAGTGGCTGCGTCGGTCCGGCTGCTGCGAATCAAGGCCTTGCGGGCTTCTGTCCAGCGTTTTTCGCCGATATTGGCCCCTGCCAGATGAATAATGTGATCTGCGCCATCCAAAGCCTGGAAATCCATTTCACCATTTTCCACATTCCAGTGATACGACCTGTATTTTCCATTCAGTCCGGCGGCCCTGCTCAGCAACCGGACGTCATACCCGTTTGCGGTGAGCAATGGACATAATGCCCTGCCTATAAGACCTGTACCTCCGGTAACAAGCACTGTTTCTCGCTTTCCCATCACACTTATTATTTCCGGAGACTGCTTTGTAAATTGGTGACCACCGTGGTATCTCCGCGCATCAATTCGGTAAAGTTACGTTCCGCCACACTATCGCTTTTTAAAGTTCCATTCAGCCATGGAATCAGGAATCGTTTTATGATCTCGTGTTGTTGCGCGCGGGAAATTTCCGGTTTAGGCTTACAAGTAGACTCCCCGAAGCCACAAGCAAAATTTTTGTTTGCCATAAGGCAGTGACTACCACCCTTTATACTTATCAGGTACTTACCTTTTGCAGGTATGGCATCGAACATGGGTATCTGGTCGGTTGATGGTGGCGTGATACAATCGTTCGTACCAAAAAACACTAGTGCCGGAACATGGATGCACCCTGCCGCACCGATGGCAGACGGGTTGGTCCGGGCGGCTGCGAAAGTGGCTAACGACCGGATGGAAGGATCTTCAGCTGCTGCTAAAAATGCCGATCCTCCACCCATGCTATGCCCCATCACACAATTCATGGAATCTATGTGACCGAAAAACGGGGAAGTAGTATCCCGACCCAGGACGGCCATTCGGCGTAGGGTTGCAGCAAGATCTCTGGCAAGATCCAGGTGGCTGGGACTGATGGAGGTCTCCATGGCCGGAAACACTAAAATGTATCCCTCCGGTACCAGCCAGTCCACAAAGTTCTTGTAAGCAGTCCACGACATTACAAACCCGTGCCCGAATGCCAGAACGGGAAATCTTCCGGCTGCTACGGGGCGTGCAATTTGCCCGTCCGGATCGGCTGGATAAAACACCTCCACTGTTATCAGGCGGTTGTTACGGGCGCTGTCGTAAAAAAATATTTCCTGATGACCGATTTTTGTCGCACCATTTCCGGGCGCACAGGCCGTACAAAGCAACAGGGCAAAAAAGAAAAACAGGGTCGGCACTTTCATTCGCAGGCGTTTACAAGCTCGGGGGACTCACCCACCTTACTTCACGATATTGATGCCCGAAACCGTTGCATTTTTACCGGTACCTACACGCACCAGATACATTCCGGACGGCAGTGAGGGGTCAAGATGAAGTTGCGCTTTCAATACTCCGTTCACTACGGGCGTATCGCCATTATAAACCTTTTGTCCCATCATGTTGGTCACTTCAATATGCGCCAGGCGCGACCCGTCAGCTATTTTGCCGGTAATCAAAAACGAGCCGGCATTGGGATTAGGCTTCAATACCAGTTCATACGGTGCATTGTGCATACTTTCCGCACGCTCGGGAGCCACTTGCAGCACCAGCCACGCATGCCCCCGGATGCCATCGCACGCCGCCGAGCCGTTTGTAATAACATCGCAACTTATCGAGTCTGTATTTACAAAGTCGTTCAGTGCGAGTTTATAATAATTTCCTCCCGGTATGGGCGTTCCATTGCGAAACCACTGATAGATAGGATTCGTACCTCCGTTAGTAACATTTGCAATCAGCGTATCAAATGTTCCGCTGGTCACCAAACCTCCGTCAACGTCTGTGATAGTTACCGTGATCACCGGGTTCACAGTGATGGTGGTCTGTGAACTGGCAGAGGCAGAGGGAACGGTACAAGGGTAATTGCTGTTCATGGTAACGGCAACTACATCGTTGTTACCCGGCATATAGGAATAGGTGTTTCCGGTTGCTGTTACAGGCAGACCGTTCACAGTCCAGTTATAAACAGGGCCCCAACCACCCCATACCCGATTGGCCGTAAGAGTCACGAAATTACCCTGACAGGCTGCCAGTCCGCTCGCACCGTCTATGCTCACCAGGGGTGTCTGGTAAGGCTCCACTATCATTGTATCTATTGCAAATGCAGTGTCGGGTACAGGACATGGACTGCTGCTAATCATGCCGCAACGAACAATATCTCCGTTTGCCGGAGTGTAAGAATAGCTTGTAGTACCTGCCCCAACCGGCATCCAGTTTACACTCCATAAATAAACGGGTGAGGAGCCACCCGATGTGGTAACTACATTAAATGTGGTAGACGTACCCACGCATATTGTGTCGTGGTTTCCGGGCGACATAGTAACCGTGGGATTGGTAACAGGATTTACCACCATGGTAATGGCGTTACTGGTTACAGTAGCCGGTTGCGCACAGGTGGCATTGCTGGTAAGAATGCACTTTATCACGTCTCCGTTTCCGGGGTTGTAGCTATACGAAGCACTGGTGGCACCGGTAATAACAGCGCCATTGACAACCCATTGGTAAACAGGTGCCGTACCGCCGTTTACAGACAGTGAGGTAAACATCTCCGTGTTACCCGCGCAGATCGTATCGCCTAGCGAATTCGTAAGCATATTGCTCACGGGCAGGATGGGGTTTACGTGGAACGGCATGGATATCTGGCATCCGGTTCCGCTAAGTGTATAGGTGATCTGGGTAGCGCCTACAGACGCGCCAGTAACGACGCCTGAGGACGCCGAAACACCTGCGATAGAAGGAGTTCCCGAACTGAAACTACCACCAGACGCGGGATCGGCCAATGTCACCGAACCGCCAAGACATACAGAATCCGGGCCAGTTATAGCACCAGGCAATGGCTCGATCGTTATGTTCTCAGTCTGGTAGCATCCTGTAGCAATAAGCTGGTAAGTAATGGTTGCGGTGCCCGTACCCATACCTGTAAGCACCCCCGATACGGAATTGATGGGCGCAATAGAAGGATTGGTGCTGGACCAGGAACCGGCCGGAGTGGCATCGGTAAGCGTAATGGTGGCGCCGCCCGTGCAGACGAAGTTAGGACCGCCAATAACCGCAGGCAACGGATTTACGGTAACAACTTCTGTCGTGCTGCATACGCCCAGTTCGTAGGTGATCACCGTGGTACCAGCCATTATACCTGTAATAATACCTGTCGAAGCGCCTATTGTGGCTACCGAAGGGGAGCCACTGATCCAGGTGCCACTGGAAATACCATCGCTCAGCGTGGTGGTGAGCATGGGGCAAACCGTTTGTAAACCGCTTATTGGCGCAGGAGGCGGCGCAACAGTAAGCGTTGTCGTCGCCACACAACCCGTAGTGGGTATCGTGTACGTAATATTGTCTATGCCGGGAGCCCAACCAAAGGCCACACCCGTTACACTATTAATAGTTGCTATTGCTGGAGTGCTGCTGGTCCAGATTCCGCCCGGCAAGGTATTGAACAAGTTGGTGGTAGATGAATCGCAAATCACACGAATGCCCGCAATGGCGGACGGTAGCGGATTTACGGTCACCGGTCTGCTTACACGGCATCCGGTGGCTGTAATGGTGTAGCGTACGGTATCTACTACAGGTGTGGCACCGGATAATGTGGCAGTGATGATACCGGTTGTTGTGCCTATGGTAGCTCCTGTACCTGTCAGACTCCAGGTGCTTCCAGCGGTGATGTCGGACTCGGTAACTGCCGAACCGGAACATACCATACTATCTCCCGTAATAGGCGCGGGAAATGGAAGAACAGTCTCGGTTTGTGTCACAAAACAGCCGGTGCCCAGGGTGTAAGTAATTGTAGTGGAACCCGCCGCAACACCCGAAACAATACCTGTAGGGCCTACGGCCGCCGAACCGGGGGTGCCGCTAACCCATGTGCCACCCAGTGTGGTGTCCGAAAGCGTAACAGAGGCATTCGCACAAAGCGATGCTGGTCCCTGTATGGGAGATGGCAGTGGATTTACCGTTTCATTGTAGGTCGTGTAGCATCCCGTAGCCGCGAGCGCATAGGTAATGGTGGCGCTACCCAGACCGGAACCGGTAACAACTCCCGTGGTCGCACCAACGGGAGCTATGCCCGGGTTACTGCTGGTCCATGTACCCGCTCCTCCCCCGTCTGCAAGGGTAGTTGTGTATGTATGGCAAACTGTAGCCGAACCTGTAATGGCCGGGGGCAATGCGTTGACCGTTACCACCACGGTGGCTGAGCAACCTGTACCAAGGGCGTAGGATATGGTAGCGGTTCCGGCAGAAACTCCGGTTACTACTCCTCCGGTCACCGAAGCAATTCCCGGTGCCGAGCTGGACCACGCACCCCCGGTGGTCAAATCTGCCAATGTAGTATTCTGACCTACGCAAACTGTTTGTGTGCCCGTTATGGGCGCTGCCGCCGGATTTACTGTAACCACCTCAGAGGTGCTGCAACCGGTTGACGTAAGGGAAAATACGATTGTCGTCGTGCCGCCGGCCAACCCCGAAACCACGCCCGAGCTACTGCCAACGGTCGCTATCAATGGGTTGCTGCTCGTCCATGTACCAGCACCCGTGAGGTCTGTAAGCGTGGTCGTGGTACCCGCGCAAAGCACCGGTGTACCCGAAATTGTTGCAGGCAGCGGATTTACGGTTATGGCTTTGGTCGCATTGCAACCACCGCTACCAGCATAGGTTATGGTGGCCGTACCACCCGCACCCACGCCGGTGACCACACCACCAGTGGTGACCGTGGCCACACCAGGTGCGCTGCTGCTCCAGGTTCCGCCGGGCGAACTATCTGTCAAAGTGATGGTCGATCCACTACACAAAGTACTGGGTCCTAAAATGGATGACGTAGGTGCTGTTACCGTGATCGTCTGGGTATTAGATGTGATATTGATTGGGCTAAATGAACCGTCAGCGGTATTGGTTCCCGTAAGTATCACGTAATAGTAAAATGTGCCTATCGTAGCCGTACTGATCGCTGCCGACGGCAGTGTGAGTATCTGCGCTGCAGCGCCCGCTGTATAAGTCAGACCCACATATCCTGGCACCGGCGTACCGGAAACCACACTGCCGGTGGTGTTATAATACCAGGTGTAGGTGACAAGTACGCTGGGTCCACCTCCGCCCAAAAAAACAGAATATCCTGAAGTGGGAACCGTGCAGGTGAGCGGACTAGCTGGTCCGCCCTGACACACCGAAGTGCCGCCGCCGGTTACGGTCGCGCTGGTCGGGTAATAATAGGTGGTAAACCCGAAACTCCTGTTGGAAAATCCCAACAAACAAAACAGGAAGCAAAAAAAGTATAGTTTCTTCATAGTAATTCGTTTTTGAGCTGGAGAATACATTTTCAGTTGCCAACGTAAAAGCACAAGGAAAGGGCCGGTTGCTCAACCCATCCAAAAAAAGTCACACAAAAAAATATTCCGTTCATGTGCAATTTACAAAAATATTTCCAAAATCCTGATCAGTTTTTTTGACCATGCCATTTGATTTAGTAGACGGCTAAAGCGGACCAAACGTTGGCTACCAACTATATAGAGCATAAAACCGAAGGTCGCTCCGAAAAACTCCGAAGCGACCTCCACATTGATTTTACTGAGCAAAAAAACAGCTAAATACCTTTTAGTTTTTATAAAACCGAAGCACTTCTCTGGCCCCGTTTTCCGGCACCAGAACCAGATTGTATATGCCCGCGGGCAGTTCACGGCCCAAATCTATTATTTCATTTATTCTGCCTCCACGCACGTTTGCAACTGCACTATATACTTGCTGGCCCAAAACATTAGTTACCAATATTGCCACGCTTCCCGTCCCGGTACGTAACCTGCCTGAAACAGTAAACAACCCGCCATTAGGGTTGGGCATTAACATGGCATCACTTATGCCCGTATTGGAGGTGCCTACACCCGCCGGCGCCACTTCAAGAAAAATCCAGTTGTAACCCCTTACGCCTTCGCAGGCACTACCGCTACCCGTCCGCACCATTACGCTCACCGAATCACCGTTCACAAAGTCATTCATCGCGAGCTTGTAATTGTTAGCGCCGGGCACGGGTACACCATTTCTGTACCATTGGTAGGTTGGGTCAGTACCCCCGTTCTGCACATGCGCCACCAGTGTATCATAGGCACCCTCCGTTACCAAACCACCATAGCTGTCTGTAATTGTAACCACAATAACCGGATCCACTGAAATTCGAATCTGCCCTTCAGCAGAATCAGTGGGAACAACGCAGGGGTAATTACTTCTCATGGTTACCACAACCAGGTCGCTATCTGCCGGAATATAGGTATAAGTATTACCTGATCCGGGGACGGCATTTCCGTTCAAAGTCCAGCTATAAACCGGCCCCCAGCCACCCCAGGTAGCATTGGCTGTTAGCGTGACCATATTACCCTGGCAGGCCGAAAGGCTGCCAATGCTGTTGATGCTCACCATTGGTGTGGCGTAATCTTTCACTACCACCGTGTCTATGGCAAAGGCGGTATCGGGCACCGGACATGGGCTGCTGCTTATCATACCGCAGCGGACAATATCGCCGTTTGCAGGCGTGTAGGTAAAACTGGTCGTCCCCGTTCCTACAGGTATCCAGTTCACGGTCCATAAATAGACCGGTGCGGTACCACCCCATAAAGAGGTAACTGAATAGGTCTGTGTTGTTCCCGTACAAATCGTGTCGTTGCCACCGGGAATCATGGTGACCGCAGGATTGGTAACCGGGTTCACGGTCATGGTGATCGAGTTGCTCGTTGCTGTAGCAGGGATAGCACAGGTAGCATTGCTGGTCACGATGCATTTGATCACATTCCCGTTAGAAGGGGTAAAAGTGTATGTTCCCGATGTAGCACCCGGCACGAGCGAGCCATTCACCAACCATTGGTATACAGGCGCAGTACCGCCGTTGGTGGTGGTCGCTGTAAAGGTTTCTGGATTGCCCGCACAGATCGTGTCGCCGGGATAAGCAGCCAACGTACTGCTCACCGAAAGAATCGGATTGACATGGAAAGGAACAGCAATGGAGCAGCCAGTTCCACCCAGGGTGTAGCTTATGTAAGTGTTACCGCCCGATACTCCGGTCACCATACCGGTAGTGCTGTTTACAGAAGCTATGGAACCGGA
This sequence comes from uncultured Bacteroidota bacterium, assembly GCA_903926605.1. Lineage (GTDB taxonomy): Bacteria > Bacteroidota > Bacteroidia > Chitinophagales > Chitinophagaceae > CAIYTT01. Next base: position 9,458 of record CAIYJV010000290.1, on the reverse strand, counting down.
CCCGCTGGAGAATGTACCTCCGGTTAATGGATCGGACAAAAGCACGGTATACCCTACACATACAGAATCAACACCGGTAATCGGCATCGGCAGTGGATCCACCGTGATCAGTTCGGTGGTCAAACATCCGGTTCCCGGTAATACATACGAAATCAAAGCCGTGCCCAACGAAAAGCCAGTTAATACTCCCGTTGAAATGTTTACAGATGCAACACCAGGGCTGCCACTGTACCAGCTCCCACCCGGTGTGGATTCGCTAAGGGTGGTAATGCCACCTCCGGTACAAACAGAATTGAGACCGCCAATAGGAGCAGGTACTGCATTTATCGTTATTAATTCCGACGTAGCACAGACCCCGAGCGTATAAGAAATAAGAGCGGTACCGGCATTAACCCCGGAAACCTGGCCACTGAACGAATCTATTGTGGCGTTGGCCATTGTACCACTGGTCCAGAATCCACCTGTGATAAGGTCACTCAATGTGATATTAGACCCGACGCACAATGCAGTTGGCCCGCCGATCGGCGCAGGCGGTGGCTGTACAGTAAGGGTAGAAGTTGTTTTACAACCTGTAAGTGCTATGGTATATGTTATAGTGTCCAGTCCCGGACTTACGCCGAAAACAGCGCCTGTGCCGGGATTGATGGTTGCCACACTGGTATTGGAGCTGGTCCAGACACCGCCAGTCAACCCATTCAGCAATATGCTTGTTGACGAATCGCACAACAGCAAAATACCGGCTATGGCTCCGGGAACCGGGTTCACAGTGAGCACAGCTGTTTGCTGACAACCTGTTACCGGAGCGGTATAGGTCACTGTGGGATTACCGTTAGACACTCCTGATGCCACACCTGTAGTAGATGAGATAGTAGCCTGTGTTCCACCTATTGCCCAGGATCCGCCGGATGTGGCATCTGCAAGCGTAACCGTGGCGTTCACACAAAACGGCACATTGCCTGAGATGGCCGCCGGAAGCGGATTCACCGTAAATGACTGGGTTACAAAACACCCCGACCCTATCGTATAAGTTATGGTATCTGTTCCCGCCGAAACACCGTAAATGGCACCGGTGGCCGCACCGGCAGTAGATATACTGCCATTGCTGCTACTCCATGTGCCTCCGCCTGCATCGGTGAGTGTAGTAGTAGAAAGTTTGCACACATATGGGGTTCCCGAAATCGGGCCAGGCAGCGCATTCACGGTCTCCGCGTATGTCTGGTAGCAACCGGTGGGCATTACATAAGAAATAGTTGTGGTACCCAGGGTATTGCCGGTAAGAATTCCAGTCCCGGCGCCGATCGGAGCAACCAGAGGCACAGTGCTACTCCAGCTGCCACCGGCGGTGGCGTCTGTAAGTGTTACATTGTAACCCAGACATACCGACGCAGAACCCGATATGGGTAAAGGAGTGAGGTTCACTGTAACCGGCGCAGTGGCAAAACAGCCGCCAGCAGTGGTATAACTAATCGTGGTAGTACCTGTGCCTGCGCCCGTAACTATACCCGTGGTAGAACCTACTCCCCCGATTCCCGGAAATGAGCTAGTCCAGGTGCCGCCGGGAGTCACGTCTGCGAGCGTAATATTTGCACCCGTACACACATTGCCGGGTCCGGTGATAGATGCAGGTGTCGCATATACAGTGACTGTAGAAGCGGTTGCACAACCGGAGCCAAGCGTATAAGAAATAACCGACGTGCCCACACTAAGTCCAAAAACCACACCAGCGCTGTTTATAGTAGCTATGCCACCTGATAAACTTGTCCAGCTACCGCCGGTTGTGAGGTCGGTGAGCGTGGTGGTATTGCCGGTACATACGGTCAAACTTCCGGAAATAAGGGGTGGATTAGTATTGACGGTGACAACCGTGGTTGCCGTACACCCACCGGTGGTGGTATAAGTAATGGTTGCTGTGCCGCCCAGTGCCGCCACACCGGTAACCACGCCGGTTCCGGAAACAACGGATGCAGTTCCTGAAGCAGAACTGCTCCAGGTACCGCCGGTCGTTACGTCTGCAAGGGTGATAGTGAGGCCGGTACACACCGTACCAGGACCTGTGATCGCCGCCGGTACAGGGTATTCGAAACATTCTATTGCCGCACTGTTCGTAGAAATTCCTGATGTGGTACAAGTCACTACGCATCTGTAATAGGTAGTGGTACTCACTGTGACGGTATAGGGCAATGTAGTGCCGCCTGTGATATTGGTCCAGGTCAACCCATCGGGCGAAGATTGCCATTGATAGGTAATCCCCGCGCCGCCGGATGCACCAGTTAAATTGAGTACAGATGTATAAGGGCCGCATCCGGATGTGACCGATGCGGAAACTGTGCCTGTAGTGGGCGTACCCGAACAACCTGGAACTATAATAGTGACTACACCACAGCCTGTGTTGTAGCCACGTGTATGAGTTACGGATGTAGCCAGTACCGCGTCGGTGTATGACGAGCCGCCACCTCCGCCACTGTAACAGCTGCCGCCGCCACCGTAGTATCCGCCGCCGCCGCCGCCGCCAGCCGAGTTATTACCGCCGTTGCCGCCAGTGCCAAGCGTACCTGCACCACCAGCACCAAGACCAAAACCAAGGGATGCGCCACCGCCGCCGCCAGCCGTGGGTGTACCACCGCCACCGGCGCCACCGCCATAAACAGTGCCGCCAGCCCATCCGGCCTCGCCCGTGGTTCCACCTCCGTCGCCTCCTCTGTCGTAATCTACATATGGATTAACATAGTTGCCTCCAGCACCACCACCACCACCAGCAACAACAACCCTGTTAGCAAGCGCGGTACCGCCTATTCTTATGTCCGATGCGCCGCCGCCACCACCGCCACAAATATTGGGTGTAAGGCCTGCGCCCGGCGCATATTTACCGCCGCCGCCGCCGTTAAATCCTCCGGGCACATTGCTACCGGTGATACCATTGGGGCCTATTCCGCCTACATATATATTCAAAACCTGACCCGGCGTAACCGCCAGTGTTGCTTGCACCCGGGCTCCATGCCCGCCTCGGTCCAAAACCGTATATCCGAAACTGGGAACACCTTCTACCGAGTTCAACCCACCATTAGCCCCCTGAACATCTACCTGAATACTGGTTACACCTGCCGGTACCGTCCACGTCGTGGTAGTAGTAGGGCAGGTAAACGAAACAGTAGTTTGTCCTTTTGCCGATAACGCGCATAACACTACTACTGACAAAGCAAAATAAAGCTTATTCATAAGTAAATTTTTGTCTGGTGCTATACTTGCCAGGTACGCTCCTGTTAGCAAACTCAATAAATTACAATTACAAGTAAACTTACAATTTTTTTTCAAATAGCACAAAATAAAATATTGTATATTATTTACAATAATTCAATTGTCAAAAGCTCCTAATTTTTCCAACCCGAAGTTAATGAAACACGGTTTGGAAGGTCGTTCTGGAGGGAAAACCAAAAGATCGGCTAACCGATGTAATACATTGAAATTCCCAGTCAATCCTTTTTTGGGCAACAGCGTCCTGAATATAAAATAATAGTTTTAGAGATTTTTTCTAAATTTAGGAAATGATGCAACGACTCTTTGATATTGTTGCCCAAAGGGCTGGCGACGCACCCGATGCCGTCATGCTGGCTGGCAAAGAAAATGGCAATTGGCGCACCTACACCTGCCGCGAAGTTTGGGACACCGCCAATGCCCTGGCTGGCGGTATGCGCGGGCTGGGTATAGAGAATCTGGTGCTACAACCCGATGAACAGGAGAAAATTGCTATCATTTCCCCCAATCGCCCGGAGTGGATCATTACCGATCTGGCTGCACAATTGAGTGGATCTGTTTTAACACCCATTTATCCGACGATCTCTCCACATGAACTGGCGTATATTTTTCGTGAGGCAGAAGTTCAGATGGTCTTTGTAGCAGACAATGATATTTACCAGCGTTTCCGCGAGGCCTTTGCCGAAGTACCCACGCTTCGGTATATCTATTCGTTCAATGAAGTGCCCGGCGTACAAAACTGGAAGGAGATATGTGATCCGTCCCGCGCACCGGACACTGCATCGCTGGCAAGGATCAGCACAGACACGCTGGCCACCATCATTTATACATCCGGCACGACCGGTGACCCGAAAGGGGTAATGTTGTCGCACCGGAATATCGTGAGCAATGTAATTGATTCTACCTCCTGCTTCACATTTGCCGAAGAAGGCAGTAAGGCTCTTAGCTTCCTTCCGCTCAACCATATTTTCGAACGCATGGTGACTTATGTTTACCTGCACGGTAAACTATGTATTTACTATGCCGAAAGCATGGACACCATAGGGCAGAATCTTAAAGAGGTGAAACCGCTGGTGTTTACAACTGTACCCCGGTTGCTTGAAAAAGTGTACGAACGTATCATGGCCAATGGTATGCTGCTTACCGGGATAAAAAAGTTCTTGTTCTTCTGGGCACTCGACCTGGGCTTCAGGTACGACAACCACAATCCGGGTTCGCTTTGGTATCGCTTACAACTTTGGCTTGCCAACGTCATCATATACAGTAAATGGCGCGCAGCGCTGGGTAATAGCGTAAAGGCCATAGTTGTGGGGTCTGCAGCCTGCCAGGAACGACTGGCCCGCATTTTCACCGCGGCAAGGGTGGTGATCATGGAAGGCTACGGCCTTACCGAAACATCACCTGTTGTTACCGTAAACCGCTTTGAAAGCGAAAACAGGCGGATCGGCACTGTAGGGCCACTAATAGAAAACGTAGGATTACGTTTTGCCGAAGACGGTGAAATATGGGTGCGTGGAAGCAACGTGATGATGGGATACTACAAACACCCAGACCTTACAGCTGCGACTATGGAAGACGACTGGTTTAAAACTGGCGATATTGGTAGCCTTATAGACGGACGTTTTTTGAAAATCACCGACCGAAAAAAAGAGATTTTCAAAACCTCCGGAGGTAAGTATGTGGCACCACAGGCCGTTGAAAACAAAATGAAGGAAAGCCCATTTATTGAACAAATGATGGTGACCGGTAACGGACGAAAATTTGTAGGTGCTCTCATCGTACCTTCTTTCTCCCAGCTCCGAAAATACCTGAAAGAAAAATTTCCGGCGATACAAATTCCTGACAAAGACAACGAACTGGTAAAACTGCCTCAGGTCGTTGCGTGTATTCAGCAACAAATAGACGAAATGAACCCATTATTCAGTCATCCGGAACAAGTGAAAAAATTTGTGCTCCTTGGTGGCGAATGGACTATAGACAACGGAGAACTTACACCGTCTCTGAAAGTAAAAAGAAAAGTAATAGACCAGAAATACGCCGCCGAAATTGAAAAAATGTACGACGATTTCCCACACAGGTAAACGCACTACTACTTTATTTCTACCGGCTGAAACATCCTCGCACTGTCTTTCAATCCCAAGCGGGTATAGTTGCTTGCAATAGCCGCAACGTTAGACCGGTCGCGCGGATTGATCTGTAATTGTCGTAGAAAATAAAAGTTAGACTTTCGGTAATCACCGTTGCGCTGATAGAGCACACCGAGGTTGCTGTATGCTCTTGCGTAGGACTGAAACCGGTGTACCAAAGTTTCAAAAACATTTATAGCCAGACTGTCCCGCCCAGCCGTCATCCATACTACACCCTGATTGTTCATATCGTCTGCATCGTCAGGCTTCAATTGTACGACACGGCCAAAATACGCCGACGCTGAATCCCATTGCTGCAACTGAAAAAAAGACTGCGCCATACATTGGTTGGCCATCACCAGACCGGGGTCTATAGCCAGTACGCGTCTGAAATAAACAATAGCCGAATCATACATACCTGCCTCCTGGAAGCAATGAGCCATATTTATACGCGCCATCTTCAGATTAGGGTCAATGGCCATTGTCTTGCGATACATAGTTATCGCATCCGTGTATTTCTTCTGGGCATAGTATATCCCTGCCAGCGCATTGGAAGCCAGCGAGTTCACTTGATTCATCTGCAAGGCAATTTTGTCGTGCCGTTCAGCAGAGTCATACATTTTCAGGGCATCATAAAGCACACCGAGTTGCATGTGGGCTTCCACAAACTCCGGGTATATGGAAATAGCATGATCCAGGTATCCTATCGCCTCGTGGTACAGGTTTCTTTTTTCCACCGCATCAGGCTCATCATGGGCCTGATGCATCAGTGCAACTGCGTAAAAATGGTTCAACCTGCAATCATCAGGCGCATGTCTGGCATCTGTCTGGTACAGTCTGAAATTCGTCTGCCAGTCCAAATTACGTTCCATCGTCAACCCACAAAAAACCAACAAGACCGGGAGCGCCGACAAAAACACCAGTCGGGTCGTACGTTCACCCTTAGGGTCTGATTCGTTCCCAACCCCTACCCGATCGGCAAATACAGCAATAGCCAGACAAAAACCGACAGACGGCAAAAACAAAAATCGCTCAGACATCTGCGAACCGATAAGGAAGAAAATATTGGTCGTAAGCGAAAGTGTGATAAAGTAAAACAAAATGCCAAACGCCACGGCATCCTTCCTGTTCCGTAGGAGCCGCCACACTGCCAAACCTAATAAACCAGCGTTAACAATGGTCGCCATCAATGCCAGAGGGTCTGAAAATGTGACGAAGGGAATGCTGCTGTAAGAATAAAAACACAACAGCGGATACGGCACGAATAACAACTTTAGATAATTGCCCAACACATAGATCTCTGTAGCAAACCGTGTCGTAGCCGAGGGTGCACCAAACAGTGCGTTAATAGCGAACTCCTGAGTGCTATTGGCCATCTCGAAATGGAACCGGTGCAGCACCCAATACCGCAAACCCAGGAAAACGCCACTGGACAATAAAGCAACTCCCAGTACCGTTGCCGACCGCATTCTCGCCCCGGTGCGATTTACTAAAAACAAAACCGCAAGTACACCAACAAGCGTAATTGCTGTCTCCTTAGACAACAATGCCAGGAATAGGAAAAACCCGGCGAGCACCACCTGCCCGGTTTTCCCTTTTTCCTGGTATGCCAGAAACCTGAGTAATGCGAGCATCGAAAAAAGAAAACACAGCAACTCATCGCGGCTTTTAATGTTTGCCACAACCTCGGTGTGTATGGGATGCACCGCGAATATCAGGGTTGCAAAAAATGCTACGAATATTTTTCCAGGGCCAAGAAACGCATTCAAAAAACGGTACAACAAACAAACACAGCCCACAAAAACCAGTATATTGAAAAAATGGCCCACGGCAGGATTGGGACCAAAAAACTGGTATTCTATGGCAAACATTACCAGCGACAAGGGTCGATATAGATCGTTGGCAATGTTCAGGTAGCCATACATATGCGTAGTGGCCAACAACCGCGGAATAGCTTTTATCCCCTGTATCACCAGAGTGTTGTCCCGTAGTACGAGAATGTCGTCCAGTACATAGTCGTTGCCCAGTGTGTTTCCGTAAAGCAACAAGCATAATACAGCAAAAAAAACATATTGCGACTTGCGCTCACCGGAATAAAAAAAACGTCTGAACCAGTTTTTTTCAGGCAAGGCATTTTTCGTGCCTGCAACTTTGTGGTCTCCAGATTTTATGGTACCTGTATTTGCCATAAAGGGTCTTGATCTCTGTTAGTTACGGGTAGCTTTAAAGATTGTCTATACTCAAAACCATTGCGCAGCGCATATAAACAATGCATCTGTCACATCAGACTGTGTCAATGAACCTGCGTTCCACACGGTTGAAAATGATGAGGCCGGCGATCACGAAAAATATGGTAACGGCTACACTATAAACAAGCCACCAGGGACTAATTACACCCTTTCCCAGAAAACCATACTTAAACACCTCGAACAAAGAAGTCAGCGGGTTGATCCAGATCCACTTCATATACCTACTCAGCTTTGCATTAGACATCGAGTAAGCCACTGGCGTGGCATACATCATGAGCTGAACTCCAAAATTTACCAGAAAGGTAAGGTCCCTGTATTTAGTGGTAAGCGAGCTCACTATAAGACCTACGCCCAAAGACATGAGTACTATAAGCAGAAGTACGATTGGCGAAAGAAGTACAAACCAGTTGGGCGTAATCTGCTTGGTGTAAAGCACATAGTAAAGCCAAAACACAAAAAAGAACGCAAACTGCATCAGGAATTTCAAAAACCCGGAACAAAGTTTTGCTACCGGAATTATCGCCCTTGGAAAATATACTTTGCCGAAGATATTGGCGTTGTCAGTAAAAGTTTTTGAAGTGATGGTAAGTGTCTCTGAAAAATAACTCCAAAGCGTAATGCCAATCAGGTAAAACGCAAACTGAGGCACTCCGTCGGGTGACAAACCTGCTATCCTACCGAACAACACCACAAAAATAAAAGTAGTGAACAACGGCTGCAGTACAAACCAAAGTGGTCCCAAAACCGTTTGCTTGTAAACCACTACAATGTCCCTTTTCACGAAAAGCAACATAAGATCCCGGTATCGCCACATTTCCTTTAGGTCAAGAATACCAGTCCTGGTTTTCCCGCCAATTTCAATATCCCAATCTTCGCTATTTGCCGAACCGCTATTCATTTTTTTTGTTTGTTATTCAGTCATTTGAGCATAAAAAAACTCAACTGTCAGAGCCTTTGCGGTTCTTTCCAGACTTATTAGATTTGGATTTGTCTTTGTTATTTATGTAATAGCCATCTCCATAGCTTCCATAACCATAGCCGTAACCATAGCCATAACCATAGCCGTAACCATAGCCGTAGCCTTCTTCATACCCGTATCCGTAAGCAAATCCGCGGTTCGCCACAACGTCGTTCATAACGATGCCCATATTTGGCATTTTCCCATGTATGAATATTTCGTTGGCAATATTCAATTGCTGTTTGTAAGTAACACCCTGCCTTACTATATAAAGCACTGTATCTATGTACTTTGCCAGCAACTGCGCATCCGCAACCAGACCAATCGGTGAAGTATCAATTACCACATAGTCAAAATTCTCTTTTAGGTAATGAAACATCTCGTCCGTTTTTTTCAGCAACATCAACTCCGACGGATTGGGTGGTATCGGTCCCGCCGGCACAATAAACAAATTCTCGTTGACACCGGAGGGCACAATAATCTCTTCTATAGAATGTTTACCTATCACATAGTTCGAATAACCGGTTTCATACATTATTCCCAGCATCTTCGCCGTCTTCGGCTTTCTAAGGTCAAATTCTACCAGCACTACTTTTTTGCCAGACAGGGCCAGCGTCATGGATAGATTGAGACCTATAAAAGACTTACCCTCACTACTCATGCTCGAAGTGATCATAAGTGACTTCTTCTCTGAATCTGTAAGTAAAAACTGCAGACTCGTCCTCAATGCCCTGAACTGCTCGGATATCAATGTCCGGCTTCCCCGGTCGATAACAATATTTTCGCCCGTGGCATTATTGCCGATCTCGCCAATTATCGGAATATCGGTATTTTTCACAATGTCTGTTTTACTTATGATACGTACATTCAGAC
>CAIYJV010000289.1 GCA_903926605.1 uncultured Bacteroidota bacterium | reverse complement strand
TATCCGTTTGCTCCGTATGACAGCTTCTTCAAGTCATAATACCTAAGCTGCGCATTTTTTTGGTAAACACTTACAATAGCCGATATTCTGTTGGCATTGGAATGATTGGGATATGACGCATGGAAAAGTGAGTTATGAAAAATGAGGGCACTGCCCGGCGGAATTATCATATCCACAACCAAAGGCTTTAATGAATCGTCAATATTTACAACAGGAATGCCATAGCTGCCCGAACGGTAATTATTAAAAAAATGATGACTGCCCGGCAATACGATCATTCCCCCGTTCTCCGGGTGTGAGAGATCAAGCGGAACCCATACCTGGTAGCTGGTGTATAAATTCTCATCTAAAATATTCCAATCCTGATGCAAAGGCAGTTCATTAGGTGTATTGGCCTCCTTTACCATAAACCCTGCAATGAAAATATCAAAGTTCCCAAACGACTTTTCAAGCGCTGGCATCAGTATTTCGCTTATCTGGATGCATACACTTTTGCTCTGCTCGGCCGTAGTTTTACTATGACTTGCAATAAGCCCTGAAACCTTATTATCAATAGAAAACTGATGATAAAGATCTTTCATACTGCGAATCTGCTCAACAGTGAACAGGGGCGCAACGCAAAATCCCTGGGTTTCCAGCGACCGGGCATAATCGGCATCCTTAATCAGCGCTTGTGGTGTCATAAATTCTTAGTTGCTTTTCTTTGTATCAAAATATAATAAGCGAGCCTTATCCCATAAACTAAAATGATTATCCTTTTTAATCCATTTCTTAAATGCTTCTTCTTTCACCGGTTCAAACTTATGTGATATGTATTCTACAAGTTTACCCCGGCTTGGCTTACCCGTAAGTCCCAGGTCATAATACATATCCGGTTCCATCAGGTACTTTTCAATTCGATCAGGATTCCCATCCGGCATAAAGTGATAGTGAATATCGCAACCGCTGGTGCACAAACCAAGTATTACCGCCACCCTGGGCTCACCGGTTAGATTTTTCGATGACCCATGAATAACCGCATGATTCAAAATAATACATTCGCCTACTTCTGTTTCAACTTCCGTACACATTCCCCTGATCTTACTGCTGAGATCATTGAACGGCCATGGATAGCGCGGCGAAACCCGCAAAGTAGGTTGAATTTTGTGACTGCCTTTCAGAACCCTCAGGTTGCCACTGGACTTATCGGTTTTTTGTAAAGGTACCCATAGATTAAATGAACACCCCTTGCTTTCATCTACAAAAAGCAGGTCCTGATGAGGAAATAATTCGGTTCCGTCGCCACTGGCTTTTACAAGATAATTTGAAATAAGAACCTGATAATTTATAAAGTTCTCTTCTACCACACCCATTACTACTTCTTTTACAACCTTATCAATGGCCACTAAAAGCTCCCGATTGCCGGTTTCAACGCTGCTGTACAGGCTCTCTTCGTTAATAGCAGCCTCGTGTTCAGCCTGCACGGTACTATAAAAATCCCTCAGCTTCTTAATCGCCTGTTCATCGAAAAGCTTCATTTTGACAAAACCATCTTCGTCAAATTGCTTTTGCAATTTCGCGCTCTTAAAAACCGGTAGTGCCTCTTTCATATCAATAACATTTACTTTGTAATGACAACTTTTTAGCCTTTACTGAAGAAACCTTCAAACTCCTGAGGGGTAACCTGCCTGAAGTCAAAATTTTCGACTGCAACAAACTCTCCCATGGCAGGTGGTTGTTCTTTTACAAAATGTAAAAATGCCTCTTTGGTCATTTTGATAGTTGCTATATTTCTATTGATCGTATTGCTTATTGTATTCCCTTTTTTTTGCATTGCCGCTACCGGAGACAATTCCTGTAAAGGAACTGTTAAAGACGTTGCTGGCAAACCGTTGGCAGGGGTTATGGTACAAATACCTTCATTAAAAATTGGCATTTTTACGGATAGTAATGGCACATATCGGATTGAGCACCTTCCGGCCGGAATCTACCAAATTACAGTCTTGGCCCTCAATTACGGTCACTTTGATACAACCCTCCCTGTAAACGGATCGTGCATTGCAGATTTTAAACTGGTTGCTTCACTTTTAAAGGAAGTTACAATAAAATCGCAAAAACTTAACGACCTGCAGACTATAAGTCAGACCGAAATTACTGGTGTTAAACTAATGGAAACCCGCGGATCGGTTTTGGGAGAAACACTAAAAAGTCTACCCGGCGTTAACGCCATTCAAACTGGACCATCACTTTCAAAACCCGTCATTCACGGGCTCCATAGTAACAGGGTATTGATAATGAATAATGGAGTGCGACAAGAAGGTCAACAATGGGGTTCAGAACACGCACCGGAAATAGACCCCTTTATAGCCAATAAAATGTCGGTCATAAAAGGGGCGGCCAGCGTACGATACGGATCAGATGCAATTGGTGGTGTTGTTTTGGTGCAACCAGACGACCTCCTCAATCAAAAAGGCATTTCAGGAAACGCGTATCTAGTTGGCGCCAGTAATGGTAAGATGGGCGCCGTTTCAGCTACGCTTCAAGGTGCGCTCGGCAAAAAATTATCCGGTCTTTCCTGGCGAATCCAAGGCACCGGAAAAGCTGCCGGCAATTTTCACACACCTCATTATTACCTCACCAATACGGGACTTCGTGAAGGCGACTTTTCAATAGAAATAGGGTACAAAAAAGGGCGTTTTGAAACAAGCTTCTTTTATAGCTCCTACTATAGTTTGGTGGGTGTTTTCCTTGGAGCCGAAAGTGGAAATCTGAAAGAGTTAATTTCTAAATATGCGGCCGGCGCACCCGACATACCGTCCTTCTTCCGCTTTACGATTTCACGTCCAGACCAGTCGATAATGCACGAACTTCTAAAGTCGGTAATATCCTACGATCTGCGACAAAAAGGTAGACTGGACCTGACTTTCGGAAGGCAAAATGACATACGCCAGGAATATGACGAGCTAAGTACAGCAACCACAATTGCGCAAAACATGCCACAACTGAAATTCCAACTGGTAACCCATTCGCTAGACCTAATCTTAACCGAGAAAAGCAGAAATGGATTTTCAGGAAGTTTTGGCCTTACAAGTCAAACATCTGGTAATGTTTTCGAAGGGGTTCGGTCGCTCATTCCAAACTATAGAGACTATAACCTTGGCGGTTTCTTGATTGAGCGGTATCGGACGGGCAAATGGTTGTTTGAGTCTGGAATTCGCTATGACTACCGTTGGTTAAGAGTGTATGAACGGAATCCCTCAACGCTAAATCTGTACAATGTCACCTATCAGTACCTGAACGCAACCGGTACACTGGGTTGCATCTATAACATCAACGACCGGTTGTCTGCCATTGCAAATGTAGGTAGCGGTTGGCGTGCGCCCAGCATAAATGAAATGTACATTTACGGCGAACATTTTAGTGATGCCAGTTTTCAGGTTGGTGACTCAAATCTAAAGTCTGAAAGATCTATTAACACTGGAGTTTCACTGAAGTATACTACCGGAAAAATCAGGGCTGTCGCAGATCTTTATTACAATAAGATCAGCAACTATATTTACGACAAACCGGCTTTGAGAGTAAGAGTATTGGCAAGCGGCGCATTTCCCGAATTCGATTTTACGCAGGCTAATGTGCGCATTTGTGGAATTGATCTCGATTTCCAATACGACATCGCACAAAACATCACGCTTTTTTCCAAATCGACTGTTGTCCGAGGGTATAACGAAAATATAAACAACTGGCTGATATCGATGCCTTCGGATCGGTTCGAAAACGGTTTAGAATACCGTTTCAAAATTAGCCGTAAAATATCCAGACCATACGTTTCCGTCGACAACGTTTGTGTAGCAAGACAGACGAGAGTGCCACCTAACAGCGACTATGTAACACCACCTGCGGGGTATGCGCTTTTTGATCTAAACGCAGGTTTTACCACTTGGTGTCGCAAAAGTGCGGTCTATATAAATTTTGCAGTGAAAAATTTTACCAATGTAGCTTATCGGGATTACCTGGACCACTTCCGTTACTATGCCGATGAACTTGGAGTAAATTATGTTTTACGAGTAAAAATTTCTTTTTAACAATTTTTAAAACACTTGTTATGAAAAAAATAAAGTTATTTTTTCCTGTGGGGATAATCCCACTGGTACTATTCTGGTATTCATGTAATAAACCGGAAAAAGGTGTTTCTCCTCCTCTTCCCGGAAATGAACCATTAACCACAATGAAGGTGACTGCAGTGAATGTAAATGATTCAAAAGACACTGTTTCGGCAACTTGGGCACAACTCGACCCAACGGGTGCGGCTGCCCCCGTTCTAACAGAAGACACGTTACGACTAAAATCGGGCACGACCTACAACGTGGTCATAAAAGTGCTTGACACGCTGACCGATATTACCCCCGAAATAAAAGCACGGGAAAACTATCATCTTTTTTGCTTCTCGGTGAGCGGCGGACTAAATCTCTCTTGCGTGCAGACAGACCTTGATACCAATCCCAAACCGCTGTCTGTAGGCTTAACGGATCAATTCACTACGGGCTCCGGTGGCAATGGCGGTCTTGAGGTAACACTTCACCACCAGCCGAATGTAAAAAATGGATCCTGCGACCCTGGTTCCACAGATCTTGACGCAACCTTCACGGTATTGATTAACTGAAAATTTTCAAACAAGTAAAAAATCTGCAATCATGAAAAAAAAATTAATTACCGCAGTTATACTTTGGACGATTTGCCTGAGTTTCACCACAGACGCGCAAAATAGCCTGGGAACCCCGGACAAGGCGAAGGTGGCTTTTAGTCTAACCGGTGGTTTTACAACTCCATTTGGGAACTTCAAAAAATCCGACTATCTGGATCCGAAATCAGGATTCGCAGCCAATGGATACCATGTTGGCTTAGCAGCTACCTATTTTTTTACCCAGCACCTTGGGCTCAATATGGTCGGTTCTTACAGACAATTTGGTTTCAGAGGAATACAGCAAATTTCAGATGGCTTCCACGAAGCGTTCGATGTGGATAGCACATCCGCATCAACGAGGGGTTCAAGTCACATGGTATCATTCCTGGTAGGTCCATATTACTCGCTTACGATTTTGAAAAAACTGTCGGTAGATTTTGAGTATACTATGGGTGTGACAGGTTGTACTTTGGCTGGATGGGATGTGTTACTAACTGATGCGGGTATTACACATCCGCCGTTAACTCAGAATCAGGCAAGCGCATTGTCGTTTGGATATGAGTTTGGCACAGGTATCCGGTATTTGTTGAAACCGCATTGGTCGGTGGTCGCCAAAGGAACCTATTTTTTTGCGCATCCTGATTTCCCTGTTACAAATATTGATCGTTTGGCCAATGCAGGGAGACTGATTACAAATTATAACCAACAGATTTCAGGAATCGAAATCAACCTTTCCCTGATCTGCCAACTTTAGCCAATATTTGAAATGATCCGGCCCTATTAAAACGGGCAGGATCATTTCAAATAAATTTACTTCTTTATGAAAACAGACTCCGACGAGTATCTGAAAATTGTATTGGCGCTAACGCTGGCGATGCTTGTTATTTTCTTGTTGATAGAATTAAAATTATCAACCGAATGGCGCGCTTTTAACTGGCATTAAAATTGAATTAAAATTTAACACAATCCAAAGCCTGAG
>CAIYJV010000288.1 GCA_903926605.1 uncultured Bacteroidota bacterium | reverse complement strand
CAACGCAATGAAAACCACAATAAAAATACTACCCGTTTTCGCAGTCATTTCCTGCATGAACATTTTTCCCACCCACGCAACGACCACTGTCTGCAAATCAACTTTTGCCCACAGTATTTACTCCGGCTCTCTGCGCCATTTATATCGTTTGCATACCACTCCGGCAAAAAGCCAATGTAATGTCTGCAGCTTTGATTTGTCTATAGAATCGGGCCATTCGAGGCATTCAGATTTCGTTTCCCTGTTCGCTGGCCAAAATGATCAAAGTCAACAGGCACCGCCGGCAAGTCCTTCCGACATTCAAAAGCCAGACTCCAGGCAACTGCCCCCAAATCGGAATAAGCCGGCCACAACCCCGCGCACTAAACAATTCCCGCATCCAAAACCCAAGCCCGACCCACATCCGCTACCACCACCCAATCCAAACCCAAGTCCGAACCCACACCCATTGCCTATTCCGGTGCCTGAACCACTACCACAGCCAGTCCCTGAACCACAGCCGGTCAAGTAGATCGTAACTACAATAACGAATCAAAATAAATTGTAGCATTTGTAAATTACCCCCGGATAAACCTACTTTCCAAGCGTGAATCAATGAAATTTTCATTGAATCACGCTTTTTCTTTTTGACTATCTATTTTGCCTCAGTCAAAGCAACTCAGGTATCATACATTTTTCCGTTATTGCCCATTCAGGCTTGGCAAACGTGAATTCTGCAAATCAATTACATTGTTATGTAACAGCGCCACAATAGCTCCGGTCTACCTTTGCCTGATGTGAGAATTCTTTCACATCTTAATCCACACAAATTGAAAAAAATATTACACGCACTGGCATCAGTATTACTGTTCCTCGTGCCGAATATCAACTATGGGCAGACGCCATCCCTGGGCTCTGCATCCAATTTTGTCTTGTTTTCGTCGGTCGGAGCAGTGACTAACACAGGGATTTCTCAGATTACGGGCAACGTAGGCACCAATGTAGGTTCCAGTACGGGATTCGGCAACGTAAATGGAGTCATGGACGACCAAAACGGCGCCAGTCTGCTCTGCACAGCCGATTTATTGATAGCCTACAACGAATTGGACACGGCCACTCCAAATTTTTTCATCTCGACGACAATGGGTAACAACGACACCCTGATTGCCGGAGTGTATAGGGTTCCAGCCGCCGCATCGCTGGGATCCAACCTGATCTTGAATGCGCAGGGCAACGCAGGTGCGGTGTTCATATTTCAGGTTCAGGGGGCCTTATCTGTTGCAGCACTTTCTAAAATAGTGCTTATCAACGGAGCTCAGGCATGCAACGTATTCTGGAAAATAGAAGGATTGGTAGACGTGGCGACTGGTACTACCATGAGGGGCACGATTATAGCGCACAATGCAGCTATCAATATGAACGCGCTGGATACGCTTGAAGGACGCGCACTGTCTATTACGGGCGCGGTGACAGTAAATGGTTTGATGGCATATACACCTTTAGGTTGCGGTACACCCATATTGCAGGGACCCGCTGCACCAGATTTACTCTCCACAAAATACTACGGGCTATTTTCCTCCGATGGTCCTGTATCAAATACGGGCATCACCCATGTAATAGGAGATGTAGGCACGAATGTAGGTCTAACAACCGGATTCGACCCGCTTCTGGTAACGGGCATGATCCACCTTATTCCCGACCCATCGACGGCACAATGCGCCAGCGACCTTACTTTAGTATATAATTACCTTGAAGGACTTACCTACGACATTCAGTTACTGTATCCTGCACAATTTGGACATAATCTGGTACTCACGCCCCATACTTATCTGCTCAATGCTGCTACTGCGCTTACAGATTCACTTTATCTGAACGCTGAAGGCAACAGTAATGCCGTTTTCGTGATACAAATAAACGGCGCATTATCGGCAAGCAGTTTCTCCCGGGTCATTCTCATTAACGGTGCAAGATCAAAAAACGTATACTGGAAGGTAGACGGTGCCGTCACTATTGCCGATAGTTCCCTGTTCAGTGGAACATTGATCGTAAACAACGCGGCAATACTATTTAATCTCGGCACGATGCTTAATGGCAGAGCATTAACCACTACCGGAGCTGTGACGATCAACGGATCTACAATAAACGGATTCACAGCACCAGACTCTGGCAGTATTACCGGTAGTTCTACAGTTTGCGTAGGCTCGTCTGTTACGCTTTCGGATAATACATCAAGTTCACCCGGAGTGTGGAGCATCACAAATTCAAATGCCACTATCACGTCCGCAGGAGTTGTTACCGGTGTCACTACCGGACCAGACACTGTAAAATACACGGTGACAGACCCATTCGGAACGACGGTTGCTACATGGGTTATAACAATAAATCCATTACCCAATGCCGGAACAATCTTAGGGAACAACACTGTTTGCCTCGGTTCGACATTGATACTCACCGATGCTACAACTGGCGGGGCATGGAGCAGCACCAATAACAGGGCAACTATTATCAGCGGTACAGTAACTCCAGTATCATCTGGATTAGACACTATTCAATACATAGTATCTAATACCTGTGGTAATGACACAGCCAGAAAAACAATAGCCATTACCGTACTGCCCAATGCCGGAACAATAATTGGAGCCAATGCAGCTTGCATAGGCACCAATCTGATTCTTAGCGATTTGACGTCAGGCGGAATCTGGGGCAGTAGCAATGCGACAGCTACCGTGAACACTGGAACTGTGACCCCTGTAAGTCCTGGCATAGATACCATCAGGTATATGGTTACCAATACTTGTGGTACCGATACGGCCATCAAAATTGTAACCATCACCCCGCTTCCCAATGCCGGTACGATCCTGGGTAGCAACACCGCTTGCCTGGGTACAAATCTGGTACTTACCGATGCTACCAGCGGTGGCAACTGGAGCACCAGCAACGCTACAGCCACAGTAACATCCGGAACCGTTACTCCTGTTTCGGCAGGTATTGATACGATCAGGTATATAATTTCTAACGCTTGTGGCAACGATACCGCATTAAAGATCATTACCATTTCAACCCTACCCAATGCAGGCACTATTTTAGGAGCCAGTACAGTATGTATGGGTTCGGTACTTGTGCTGAACGACCTGACGAACGGAGGTTCATGGAGCAGCAGCAATGCGCTCGCCACGGTTTCAGTTGGCACTGTTACTCCGGCAAATCCGGGTACTGACACCATCAGGTACCGAATTACAAATACCTGTGGAAGTGATACAGCTTTAAAAATCATTACTATCAATCCACTACCAAATGCTGGAGTTATTTTGGGTGGAAACACAGTTTGCATCAGCTCAAGTCTGGTCCTCACGGATGCAACTGGTGGAGGCACTTGGATCTCCAGCAACGCTACAGCCACAGTAACATCCGGAACCGTTACTCCTGTTTCGACAGGTATTGATACGATCGGATATAAAATTTCTAACGCTTGCGGCAATGATACCGCATTTAAGATCATTACCATTTCAACCCTACCCAATGCCGGCACCATATCAGGAGCCAGTACAGTATGTATGGGTTCGGTGCTTGCACTGAACGACCTTACGGGTGGTGGGTCATGGAGCAGCAGCAATGCACTTGCCACGGTTTCAGTCGGCACCGTAACTCCTGTAAACCAGGGTACGGATACGATCAGGTACATTGTTTCAAATGCATGCGGCAATGATACGGCTACAAAAATTATCTCAATAAATCCGCTTCCGAACGCGGGCACAATATTTGGCGAAAATATTGCTTGTTTAGGCTCCGATCTGTCACTCAATAATTTTACGCCTTTCGGTACATGGAGCAGCAGTAACGGAAATGCAACTGTTATCCTGGGCACGGTCTCACCCGTTTCTACCGGGCTGGACACGATCAGATACATGGTCAGTAATATTTGCGGAACAGATACTGCCTCATTTAATATCTCAATCCTGACTACACCCACAGCGGGCGTTATTTCCGGAGACTCGTACGTCTGCCTTGGATTTACTACGCTGCTCACCGACCCAATCTCAGGCGGAGTCTGGTCTGTATTGAACCCTGCCATGACAGTAAGTGGTGGTTTGGTAACTGCGGTAACAATGGGAACAGACACTATATATTACAAAGTAATTAACGCTTGCGGTTCCGATTCGGCAACAGCAATTCTAAGCGTAAATCCGCTGCCCAATGCAGGAATCATTACAGGCGATTCAATAATATGTATCGGCTCTGCTGTAAATTTTACGGAAACAGTGTCTACAGGCGTTTGGAGTCTAAGTAACACCAATGCCACAATAGCCGGCAACACCGTAACAGGCGTTTCAGCTGGCCTTGATACGCTGCGCTACCTGGATACCAATTTGTGCGGAACTGATTTCTCAGAAAAATTCCTGACAATTAATCCGCTTCCAATTGCGGGTGCAGTTGTTGGAGCTTCTGGTGTATGTATCGGGTCTGTCATTACGCTCTCTGCGACCATCCCTGGTGGTACATGGTCAGCTACCAATGGGACGGCCGCCATACTTGATAGCATTATCAGTGGAGTGACACCCGGGCAGGATACAATTCTTTATACTATTTCTAACGCCTGCGGAGCTGACACAATAGTAAAACCAATAACCATATTTGCACTTCCGGTAGCCGGAACGATCAATGGAGCTTCAACTGTCTGTATAGGTACAGCAACTCTATTTGTTTCTGACTCGTCAGGTGGTAACTGGAGCGTGACGAATGCAAATGGAAGCATAGTTGCTGGTCTGTTTTCTGCTATTAGTCTGGGTATAGATACAATTAGGTATGAAATAACAACTTTCTGCGGTACAGATACAACTTCAAAAACAATATCGATCATCACGATACCCGAACCCGGAACTATTTCCGGACCATCATCTGTTTGTGTCGGTTCAATGATCACATTGATAGCCGACTCTACAGGGGGAACATGGACAAGTGAACACCTTATAGATACTGTTATCAGTGGTAATGTCATTGGCATTACGCCCGGATACGATACCGTTTATTACTCCATATCCAATATGTGTGGCGCAGGTATCGCGTCAAAGCCGATCACGGTGAACCCCTTACCATTCGCAGGCTACATCACTGGTCTGTCCGGTGTGTGTGTGGGATCTTCGATTACACTTGCCGACACTATCAACGGCGGTATCTGGATCAGCAATAATGTCGCTGACACCATCCAAAATGGTGTTGTCTTCGGTTTATCAGCAGGCACGGACACCATAAGGTATACCGTCACGAACATTTGTGGCGCCGATACGGCATCCAGCCCAATAACAATTAACCCATTACCATTTGCCGGGAGCATAACAGGACAAAGCAATATGTGTGTCAATGGATCTATAACACTTGTGGATACTGTTTCCGGTGGTACATGGACGAATACAAATGCGCACACTAGTGTTACAAATGGTGTGATAACTGGCCTTACCGCCGGCATTGACACTATTATGTACATGATGCTGAATATATGTGGTACCGACACCGCTACCAAAATTCTGGTTGTAAATCCACTACCCTTCGCACCGCCAATCACCACTCAGGGTCCATCTGTTGTTTGCGCGGGTACTATGTACCAGAATTTCGGAACCTCTACCGCACCTCCCACCGGTATCAAATATGCTTGGAGCGCGTCCAATGCGACCGTTTGGGCGACGAGCTACAACGGGCAGAATGCCCTGATCAGTTTCGAGAATCCCGGAATAGCAACAGTTGTCTTGGCAGACAATATTACATCAACGCAATGCCGCAACCAGATAAGTACCGAGGTAACTGTGAATAGTTCTCTGGCACCCGCAAATTCGGTTATCTATTTTGAATACCACTTTGTGTGCACGCCAAACAACGAAGATTCTTACCAATGGGGTTATGACGATGCTACCACATTAGATTCAACTCTTTTAACCGGCGAGATCAACCAGGACTATCTGAATTCGAATCCTGACTTCACCCACAAATATTATTGGGTAATGACCTCAAGCGGAAGTTGCAACCAGAAAACCTACCTCACTATTCCAACAGCGATAGTAAATGTAAATACAGTTTCTGTATCTGTAGACGTATTTCCAAACCCGGCCGGCGACTGGATCAATTTGATCGTAAGTAGCGCAATCGGCGACGAAATGCAATTAGAAATCCAGAATGTAAATGGTCAGAAAGTTAGTTCCACTACCACCGTCAATCACAAATCGGTAGTAAACGCAACGGGATTTGCATCTGGGTTCTACATTGTAAACTGCATACATAACGGAACAAGGATGGCATCCACCAGGTTCATAAAAAACTAATGGTCATTCATACAATTCTAAAAAATAAAAATCAGAAAAAATGAAAAACATCATATTAATATTGGCGGCGGCCACGAGCACGCTACCCCTGATTGCACAGGAGCGACAAACCGATTACGCTACCGATGCGCAGTTGTCGCGGTGGGTTTTTGACATCAACCTTTTGGGGGGACT
>CAIYJV010000287.1 GCA_903926605.1 uncultured Bacteroidota bacterium | reverse complement strand
GTTTGTATCGCTTGCGGATACTGTCCGGAAAAGAACAGCGCTTTTGCCAGATTGGATCCGGCATTTATATAGTTAGGGTTTATCGACAACGCTTTCTGAAAATACTGTATCGCTTCAGGGTATTTTTTATTGTTCAGGTATATAGCACCAAGATTGTTTACCGCATTTGCATCGTTGGGATTCAGGCTCAATGCTGCTTTGAAATAGGTTGCTGCAGAATCCCAGTTCAGCTTGTAGTACCAGGCCATGCCGCACTCTTGTTGCGCATCAATATTATTAGGATTGAAATTCAGTGTAAGGCGGAAGTTGATAATAGCAGAGTCATAATTTTTGAGTTGCATATAGGCCCGCGCCATATTAAAATACGCATAGTTATATTTGGGGTCCAGTGTTACAGTTTTCCGGAAAAGTGCTATGGCCTCCGGATAACGCCCCAAAGTCAGATAAACACTACCAAGGTTGTTATTGCCGGTTACATGATTGGGATTTATCTGCAGAGCCTTCAGGTCATGC
This sequence comes from uncultured Bacteroidota bacterium, assembly GCA_903926605.1. Taxonomy (GTDB): domain Bacteria; phylum Bacteroidota; class Bacteroidia; order Chitinophagales; family Chitinophagaceae; genus CAIYTT01. Next base: position 9,030 of record CAIYJV010000287.1, on the reverse strand, counting down.
TTCATTGCAGAATCCATCATACGTTCCCTGTAAAACACGCGCCCTATTTCCGCATTTGCCTCGGTATAATCACCATAAATGGCAATTGATTTTTGCAGATGTTCGATGCTTTCTTTGTCTATCTCATGTTTTTTTACGGTATCAGGTTCGCTATCGTACACGCCTTCGGCCATTGCCGTGCCCAGATAATAATTCAGGCGGCTGTCGTTGGGAGACTTAGCCAGGTCTGCACGGTAAAGTGTAGCATTACTTTTCCAATCGAAATTGCGAACAAAAGTATATCCAGCAAAGGGTATGCAGATCAAGGCCAAAACACCCACGGGCAATGTCTTATTCAGGCTGGTAATATCATTGTTCTCAGACCTGAGCACCCATTTCTCAAAGGCCATCGCCATGAGGATGCATGTGCCCGCAGATGCGAAGAATGTAAAACGCTCAGCGATCTCTGCACCCATCAGGAAAGGAAAATTTGAAAACAGTGAAATTGTAGCTAAGAAAAATAAAACTCCAAATGTCCATGGGTTCTTCCTGTCTTTTAGGAATTGGGTTACCGCTACATAAACCAACGTCAGGTACGCCACCAGGGTTATTATGACCCACACATCTCCCAAGCCCACAAATGGGACTTTATTATAAGAATAGTTTGATATGAGCGGATAAGGCACAAACATCATGCGCAAATAGTACCCCATGATCAGGATCTCTGTTCCAAACTTGATAATGGCAGATGGCGCACCGGCAAGGGCATTGTCTATGAACTCGACGGGTGTAGGCTGATTTGCGTTGTACTCTTTAAGAATAGCCGCGCGGATAACCAGATATATAGCGGTGACCAAAAGCGTGGCACCGGATATCATAATCCCCTTTCTCATATCCCTGTTTTTTACCAGGAAAAACAAGAATGGAACGATCGCAATGAATGTAACCACGGTCTCTTTGGAAAGGTAGGAAAGGAACATGGCAATCGCACCAAATGCCAATGCGGAAAAAGACTTGCGGCCCTCCATAAAATCTACGAAGAAGTTAAGACTGAGGAATGCAAAAAAGAAACAGAGCAACTCGTCGCGACTTTTGATGTTGGATACTACTTCGGTATGGATCGGGTGAACCGCAAAAAACAATGCGCAGACAAAAGCCAGCGCAGTTTTTTTACGATCAAAGAAACGATCCATAAATGCAAAGAACACGAGCACGCAACCTATATAAGTAAGGATATTTATAAAGTGACTGATGCCGGGGCTCAACCCGAACAACGAATACTCCACAGCAAACATTACCAGCGACAGCGGACGGTACATATCGTTGGGGATGATGAGATACCCCCGCATATGCGGTGTACGGAACAACTCTGGAATAGCCTTTGCGCCCTGAGTGACCAAAGTATTGTCTTTCAATACCATTACATCGTCCAGGACATAACCGTTTGCAATGGAGTTGATATAAATGATCAATGAAATAACGGAAAGGATACCGGCATATATTAAAAATGGAGGTATGCGGCTCCCTAAATCCACTGCATATCTTGGTGCAGTGTCCTGTACTTTTGCCTGTGTTTCGGGCTTCGGTTCGTTATATTTTACCGCAGGTTTTGATGTTTGCTTCTTTGCCATTTTAAGTTTCGTCACGTTAAAAGTAAAAAGGAATTTCATTTCAGGCAAAACACATTGGCAATAAATACTGCAAATACGGCTTTTATGGCTATCTTAGTTTTCTGAAATAGAAATTATGAAGCTTTCCTTGCTGTTGGTCGCGTGTATTTGGGTTGGCAACACTGCGAACGCACAGACCCATTTTACAGAACGGGAGTACGCCCGTGAACCTAAATGGCAGTTGATGATAAAGGACACCGCGGTGAACTATATTGAAGCTGAAAAGGCCTACCGGATATATTTCGAACATCATGCCAAGCCGGCCGGAGAACAGGAAGATATAGGATCCAGTCCGGATACGAACCGAAAAATGTCGCGCAAGAAAATGAGGGAACTGCAGTCTGAGCAGAAAATGCGCATAGAAATAAAAAAATATGAACGCTGGCACCAGAAAATGTCCCCCTACGTTCAACTAGATGGCACGATCCTTACTCCCACCCAGAGACTAAAGATCTGGAAAGACAACCGTTCAGGACAATAAATACCGGACAAAATGAAAACCTACTTACTCGCGATTGCCTTTTCGGTTGTAACCGTTGGCTTAGCCAATGCCCAGCCCATCAGTAACTGGACGAATACAGGGCCTGTGCTGTTTCCGGTGAATGTTTCAGGACAGGTAGACGGAATGGGACGCACCTGCCAGTTGAAATTCCACCCTACTAACCCGGCAAAAATCTACGCTGTCAGTGCCTCGGGCGGTCTTTATATCAGTACCGATACCGGTCACCACTGGACCGTTACCCCCGGTACAGAAACCATGCCCGGCAACCAGTGCTCATCCGTCTGTATAGACTATACCAACGATATGGTGATATACTTGTCCACAGGCGACCCTGACTATTACTATGAGGACTATGGTATATGGAAAAGCACAAATGGCGGACTTACATTTAGTCCAGCAAATACCGGAATAGGAAACAGAATGGCCGTAGAGATCATCATGGACCCGGCAAATCACAACAGACTCATAGCTGCTACCGATAATGGAATATGGAAAACGACAGATGGTGCTGTCACATGGACACAACAACTGGCCGGAGGAAATTTCAGGAACATGAAAATGCGGCCTGGCAGCCATCATGTCCTATACGCAGTTACAGACTCCAGTTACTTTATGAGTACAGACACCGGCAATACATGGACCCGAATAACCAGTGGCATCAGCGTGCCAGTTGGAAACGGAGGAATGAGACTGGGTGTAAGTGCTGCAGATACCAACGTAGTGTATATTGGCACCACAGATAGCTACGGATTGATCATGAAATCCGTGGATGGCGGGTTAAATTTTTCGACCATATACAGCAGTACAACCCAGTGCCTTGTTTGCTATGACTCCACAACAGCATCCGGGTCGCAGGGTGATTATAATTTCTGTCTTACGGTAAATCCTGACAATGCCAACGAACTACTGTTAGGCTCTCACTGTGTATGGCGTTCTACCGATGGCGGGTATACCTGGAGCTGGCGCACACAATGGTGGAACCAGATACACACCGATATGCACGACATACAATTTGACCCCTATAATACCAACTTACGTTTTGATGCCAACGACGGTGGCGTTTGGTCCAGCTATGACCCACAGGCTACAGTATGGCAACCACGCAGCGATGGTCTTTCCGCGACCGAAATGTACCATGCTGCACAGGCACCATTGCAACGGCAGATGATAAGTGCAGGTACTCAGGACAATGGTGAATTGTACTACGATGGCAACTGGAAGTGCAACCGAGGTGGAGACTGGGGTGCCGCCTGTGCTATAGGCTACGGCCCAAATGCTACGGTGTATTATGCAGGTTCCGGCAGTCGCAGGGATCTGGCACCCCTGGGCGGAGATTATTCCTTCAATTGCCCTTTTACACCTGATAATGGTGTAAGATGGGAATTTTCTTTTCGTTCACACAATACGGTATTTGCCGGAAAAGACACCCTTTACAGAACACAGAACATAGGTGATGGGGTACCCACATGGCAGACTATTTATCCTTTGTCCGGCACATCAATCATGGCTATTGCAGTTTCTAAAGCAGATAGCAATCTGGCCTTTTTTGTCACCGACGACAACCACATATACAGATCCCTCAATGCCACGGCAGCTTCTCCTACTTTTACTATGCTCACCGCTCCGGCATCCACCTGGATCACTGCTTCTATCACTACCATCCGCGACAACGTTAATATTGTATATCTGAGTTGTGGCGGTTCAATTTACAGGTCTACAGACAAAGGATCGACCTGGACCAATATCACAGGCTCTTTGCCAGGACTGAATATTGTAAAAATTATTTCAGACGATTATTCCAGCACAGAACGTATTTTCTTGTATGAAGGCGGATATTTTTTTTACAAAGACAATACAACTTCAACGTGGTCCACTGCAACCGGACTACCTACCATTTGCCAGTACACCGACTTAATGGTCTATAACGACAGTACGTCGACCAGTGTGATCCGCTTATCGTCATACGGTCGTGGTGTATGGGAAAGCAATATCCAACCCACCATGCCACCGTCGGGCGACTTCTCGTCAGACAAACAATATTTATGCATGGGCGATACCGTACACTACCATAAATCAACCTACGGTAACCCCACTGCATTTTCGTGGAGTTTCCCCGGAGGTACGCCCTCAACTTCTACACTGGATAGCCCGGTAGTAAACTATGCGTCTTCCGGAACCTATAACGCATATCTTTACTTATCTGGCCCAACGGGTAATGACACTATTGTAAAAACCAGTTATATCGTAGTCTCAAACGGGGTGGCAACCGCGTTGCACGAGGGCTTTGAAGAGGCCGTGTTCCCCCCGGGACCAGACTGGACTCAGCTTTCTGAAAGCGGCGTATTCTGGCAGCACAACACCACTTATGGTGGTTTTGGACTAACTTCCTCCAGCGTCATGTTCGACAATTACGATAACGATTGTCAAGGCCACCACGACCGCTTCCTGACCCCCAAAATAGATCTTACCACCACAACTGCTGCTACACTATATTTCGATGTAGCCTATGCCTATTACCCCGGATACCGCGATAGTCTCTCTGTAGAGGTTTCAACAGACTGTGGCAGGACTTTTACCAGCATATATCTGAAAGACACCTCTTATCTGGCAACAACACCAGACACCACAGGAAGTTTCACACCGGGACCTGGTGAATGGAGGACAGATTCGATAAATCTCAATACCTGGACCGGCAACAGTATTATCATCGCCTTTGATAATATTGGCCATTACGGGCAAAATCTCTACCTGGACAACATCAATATCAATTTTATTCCTTTAAACACATCAACTCCAGAAGCTGCATCCGGACTTACGGTCTACCCAATTCCTGCAAATGATATACTGCATCTGGTATTGAAAGGAAACAATGGACAGACTATATATTATAACATTTACAACACTTTGGGAGCACTGGTTGATGGTGGAAGATTGTCTATTGGCAACGAAACTGGTGAACTTCCGGTCAGCCGGCTTGCGCCCGGTCTTTATATGCTGTCCGTACAAAGCGAAAACGGAGCTCGTGTTCAAAAAGCCTTTTTGAGAATGCAATGACAAGCTTATTTTTGCAAACTAACCGTGCTGGTGAAAATATGGAGCGAGAGAAAATAATTGGTGATCTCAGAGTATTATTCCTAAAGGTTATGGGCACTCCGCGTTTGAAAATAACGGAAGATACCACCGATGAGGATATTGACGAATGGGAATCTATAGCCCATATACAGCTTATTGATGCCATTGAGAAGTATTACAAAATAAGATTTTCAACTCCTGAAATTCAAGCTCACCGTAAAGTGAGCACATTAGTGACTTTTATACTGGCAAAGCTGGAAAGACCTAACCCTTGAAAACCACAGATCTGTTATCAGAATCTTCGTGTCGCTGGTATTATTTAGCTTTACATCCTGAAACCAATTCAATCCTGAACTTAGGCAGGGTTTGCATTAAATATACTTTATGACTTTCCGATTTCATATATTGTTGACATTACTGGTCTGTTCTTTCATTTCCAAAGCATCTGCAGGCGTGATCGTCAACCGCCCGTCCGGAGGCACATTAATTTGTGCCCAAAAAGCCACCGATGGCACTCACCCAGCCTGTACAGCTATAAGCGATCTCTCGTTATGGGAAACCGACCCCGCCGATTTTAATGCAGGAAGCGACACCCTCGTACTACACGCCCCATCTGGTTGGAAGTTCTGCCCTGCGGCTCCGGTTTCTCTTGCCTTTACTGCTTCAGGAAATATTGTATCCGCAAGCATAGTAGGCGACGGATACACCGATTCTACAATTACCATTTGCGTAACAGCGACTGGCGGTGACCTGCCAGATACCCTGACCTTGTCTGGCATGAGTGTGGAAGCTGATGCGATGGGATCGCCAGACGGCAATATCTATGCATCTTCAGTGTTTGGAATAGTTGGAATAGCACAGCTTTTCACAGATTTTGGCGATCTTTCTTTGTCCGCGCCATTGGTACCTACTGCTACCCTATCGGTCATAAGCGGTAGCTATATATGTCCGGGCAATACCGTAACAGTCTCGTTGAGTGCTACAAATGCTACCCTTCCTGAATATACCTGGTATGTGAACGGGGTTCAGGCATCGGGGACAACAACCCTGACATTTAATACCCTGACCAATGGCAGCAGCGTTTATGCTACGATGGCCACTTCTGGTTGTGTAACAACCGATACAGTTCATTCAGACACGATCATAGTAAACTGGAGCAGCGCACCGCCGATTTCCGGTTCTACATCCGTATGCTCCGGGATTGAATCAAATTACTCAAATGATTCTATTGGAGGAACCTGGAGTTTGACAAATGCCTCGCTGGCGTATTTGGACCCATCTGGAATACTGGTGGCCGTATTCCCAGGCACAGATACACTTGTCTATACATTGTTATCGGGATGCAATTCGGCATTACCACTCACATTTAACACCCAACCCGGAGACATAACCGGAGTACCTCTTATATGTCAGGGCAACAGCACCCCATTTTCTGACCCAACACCCGGAGGAATCTGGTACAGCCTGAACAGCACAGTAGCGCAGATTTCCGACACAGGTCTGGTGACCGGTCTGGTTGCAGATACTGCAACCATTTATTACGATGCAGGAAACGGCTGCCGGTCTTCAATACTGGTGAACGTACAAATCAATCCGACTCCGGTATTTGGACCTGATCAAATATGTGTCGGGCAAACAACCACACTTTTTGACTCCACCTATGGCGGTGAATGGTTCAGTTACCACACCACCATCGCATCTGTATCTGACCTGGGTGTGATTCATGGACTCTTGCCGGGGACAGATACACTCACCTACTATCTGGAATCCGGATGCCAGGTATTTTATGCATTGACAGTGAACCCGTCTCCCCTTCCGGTGACCGGGGCATTGAATTATTGTGCAGGCAGTTTGGGCATGCTTACCGACGCCACCACCGGCGGCGCGTGGTCTACGACTGATTCCGCGCTTGCAATAATAGATAGTACCGGCGGCCTAACAGCCCTTTTACCGGGCAGTGTGACTATTCACTATACCAACCCCTACGGCTGCTTTTCATCGGCCGTTCTCACGATAGGAATCCCGGCTGATCCGGGTTCCATAAATGGTCCTGGTATTTTGTGCCCAGGTTTCCCGGCCAGCTACACAGATTCTGCGTCTGGTGGTACTGGTATTTGGAGTCTCGATGATTCTGCCATAGCTGTGCTATCCGGAGATACCTTGATACCAATGGGGGCCGGCAGCGTCACGCTATCCTACACGCTCACCAACAATTGCGGTGCATCCAGTGCAACCTATACCATTTCCCTGCCGGGTTTACCTGATGCCGGGTTGATCACATCTCCCGACTCTGTGTGCCCCGGCTATGCGATCACACTTTCTGAAACCATAGCCGGTGGATCCTGGTCCCTGGGTAACGGATCGGCTTCGTTGTCTGATTCTGTGTTGACAGGATTGGTGCCGGGTACGGACAGCCTCTATTATACAACCACCAATTATTGCGGGCAGTCTTATGCAACGCAGGCCATAACGATACGTGAACTTACAGATGCCGGAACGATATCGGGACCTGCATCTGTGTGTCAGGGTAGTTCAGTCACACTATCCGAAACCGTACCGGCGGGTGAATGGTCTGTTTTGGGCACCGGAATCGCCGTGACCGGAAATATTTTCACCGGTCTTCTACCCGGAACAGACACGGTGTTGTACACGACAACGGGAATTTGCGGCACAGCGACCAGCCTATATTCTGTTACGGTCAATGCGCTCCCCCTTGCAGGTGTACTTTTTGGACCTGATAGTATGTGTTTGGGTGGCACCATCACCCTGGTCCCATCGGCACCCGGTGGGTCATGGTCTTCTGCTACAGGGCTTGTTTCTGTTGCAGGTGGCGAAGTCACTCCCATTGGCACTGGCACAGACACTATTATCTATACAGTATCTAGTCTGAACTGTGGCGATGCAATAGCTATAAAAACATTAACCATCCTCCAGTTGCCTGATCCGGGCATCATTACCGCAGATAGCGCCATTTGTATGGGTTCTGGCGTTCTGTTGGCCGAAAGTGTGTCGGGTGGTGCCTGGTCGCTGTCCGATTCTTCTCTGTTATTACTCACCGGAGACTCTGTCAGTTCGCTCTTGCCTGGTTCAGATACTTTGTATTACAGCGTTTACAACTATTGTGGTATGAATTCAGCAGTAGCGGCCATAAACGTGGTACCTATACCTGTGGCTGGCCCCATTTATGGCCCGGACAGCTTATGTGCCGGCGCACTGTTCATTTATACTGATTCATTGCCTGGAAACGGATGGTCGGCAACCAACGGACACTTATCCATAGATGCTGCCGGACTGGTGTCGGCATCAAACAAAGGAATGGATACGGTAATTTTTACAGTGAATAATTTTTGTGGTACCGATTCAAAGACCAAGCAAGTATATGTGAACGATGTGGCGCCACATGGCGCTATTGTCGGACCAGATACAATTTGCAACGGCACTTCGGACACACTGATGGAAACGAGTATCGCCGGTTTTTGGTCTGCAACAAACGGAATGGCCACCATCGTGCCCTTTGTAGAAGGCGGACTGGTTTCAGGTGTGGCTCCCGGTACTGATACTATTATTTATTCTGTTACCAATTCCTGTGGTACGATAAAGGATTCTTTTTACCTGTATGTGAACCCCATTTTGAGCGCCCCCACGATCTCCGGTGTATCGTTTGTCTGTGTAGGCGGACGATTGGATACGCTGATAGCATCTCCGGCCGGTGGAAACTGGTCCTCGAGTAACGAGCTGATAGCTATGGTGATCGGAGATACGGCAATTGGTGTTAACCCCGGCACAGCGGTGCTATCCTACACTCTT
>CAIYJV010000286.1 GCA_903926605.1 uncultured Bacteroidota bacterium | reverse complement strand
TGTTCTTCAATCTTTACATAAATTTCTTTCAAAATACAGCTACTTTGCCGTCGTCGTCTTTGGCAATTATTTCACTATGAAACAAAGTTATTTAAACTAATTTAAAATCCAAATTTTTAACGACGTTTAATTTTTAATCTGTAAACCGATATTTGAGGCTATGTATTGTTTTTTGCTAAAACTCAACGCGTTTACTCAATTCCGGCACCGCAACTTTATTTTTGGTTATTTGCCCCGGCAAGGTAGTTGAAGATAATTATTTGCCTAATTTTGCGCGACCCGGATATTTTAATCTGAAACTGGTACTTTTATCGCACATTTGCGAATAATAAAATAAATGGCATACTAATGAGCTTTTTTAGCTTCTTTAAGTTTCTTACTCAGGAAATAGCAATTGATCTTGGCACTGCCAATACACTTATAATTCATAACGATCAGGTTGTGGTGGACGAACCGTCTATCGTGGCTATAGATCGCACTACGAATAAAATTGTGGCCGTGGGTAAGAAGGCGATGATGATGCATGAAAAAACCCATGAAAATCTCAAGACCATTCGCCCACTGAAAGACGGTGTGATAGCAGACTTCAACGCAGCCGAAGGTATGCTGCGTGAAATGATCAAGTTGGTTTACCCTAAAAAACCAATGTTTCCGCCCAGCTGGAGAATGGTAATTTGTATTCCATCCAGCATCACCGAGGTAGAAAAACGCGCCGTACGCGACTCTGCTGAACAGGCAGGCGCTAAAGAAGTATATATGATACATGAACCCATGGCTGCGGCCCTGGGTATTGGTATAGACGTGGAAGAACCTACCGGAAACATGATCATTGATATTGGTGGTGGTACTACCGGTATTTCCGTCATTGCACTGGCAGGTATTGTCTGCGATCAGTCTATACGTATTGCAGGCGATGAATTTACCGGCGATATCATGGAGGCCATGCGCCGCTACCACAGTCTTATGATCGGTGAGCGTACCGCAGAGCAAATTAAGATCCACGTGGGTTCGGCCCTCAAGGAGTTGGACAATCCGCCCGATGATATTGCAGTGAACGGACGTGACCTGGTAACCGGTATCCCGAAACAGATCATGGTATCTTATCAGGAAGTGGCAGAGGCGCTGGACAAATCTATTTTCAAGATCGAAGAAGCTATTCTGAAAGCTCTGGAGAGCACACCGCCCGAACTTGCAGCAGATATTTACCGCAGGGGGCTTTACCTTACCGGTGGTGGTGCATTGCTGCGCGGACTGGACAAACGCATCTCGCACAAGATCAAGTTGCCGGTGCACGTAGCCGAAGATCCGCTACGCGCGGTGGTGCGCGGTACTGGTATGGCGCTGAAAAATATTGCCCGCATGCCATTCCTGATGAAATAATCCCGTTGGTTTTTTTCAACTACGATCCCGCAAACGGATGGATTGTGTGATGTGGTTGTGGATACCCGCGACAACAGGTACCGGATTGGTTTCGGTATATCGTGCAATTCCGCTAATTTTGGGCCACCATTTTTTCAGACTAACCCGGAATTAAATTTCAACCCAGGAAAAGTTCACATTCAGCCAGGTGCGCACTTTCATATACTTCATACGCCGGTTCTTCAACCTAATATTATTTCTTATCCTGGAAATAACATGTCTGGCACTTATACAACGCACCAACACGCTGCAGGGCAATGACCTGGTGAGCAGCGCCAATTTTGTAGCCGGCAATGTCTACAAAAAACAAAGCGACATTATTTACTACTTCGGTCTGAAGCGCATGAACGACAGCCTGATCCGCGAAAACATGGCACTGCGCAACAAACTGGGGCAGCTACAGGCACTGGACACCCTGCGCGACAGTTTTGTACACCGCCGTTTTGTGATCGGAGATTCGAACAAGCATGTGGTGCAGTTTGCAGACTATGTGTACCGCACCGCCCAGGTCATCAATAATTCCACCGGCGCGACCGACAATTATATCACCATCAACCGGGGCTACAAAGATGGTATTGGCAAAAACATGGCTGTGATCTCGGGCACGGGTATCGTGGGCAGGGTTGAGCATGTGTCGGCACACTTCTCCAGCATTCTGTCTA
>CAIYJV010000285.1 GCA_903926605.1 uncultured Bacteroidota bacterium | reverse complement strand
GGTATGAAAATTGTTCGGGACCAAAATCGTAGCGGCGGTAAATAGCTCCCAGATACGCAAACAAAAAGCAAAGCACGAACAGAATTTTGGCAACCTGCGAATATTGCTTCCGCTCGGTATCCGCTTTATGCGCCAGGAATGCCAGTTCGCCGTCGGTCAGAGGCTCCTGATAAGATATGCCGCTGCTCATGTTTATTATTGGCCGGGGTAAATCGCGCCGTACTTACGGTTTACATAGTTTAAGAAAAGCTGAGGATCCAGGCCACCACCTGTAACCCGTGTACAAAGTTCCTCGGAAGTGTATTTACGCCCGTGCCGGTGTATGTTTGTGCGCAACCAATCCAGCAGGGGCGCAAATGTGCCACTTTTTGTATGCTCATCAAAGGCTTCAATTTCCGCTTTGGCCTTTTCAAAAAACTGAACCGCGTAAAAACTGCCCAGCGTATAAGTAGGGAAGTAACCAAACATACCATGGCTCCAGTGTACATCCTGCAGTACGCCTGTCTTGTCGTCGGGTGGTGCTATGCCCAGGTATTTTGTATAGGCAGCATTCCATGCATTGCGCAGGTCTTTTACCTCCAGGCTTCCTTCGATGAGCGCTTTTTCCAGTTCGTAGCGTATCAGTACGTGAAAATGGTAGGTCACCTCGTCGGCCTCGGTCCTTATCAGCGAAGGCGCAATTCTGTTGCAGGCCTTATAAAATTCATGTTCCGGTAGATTGCCCAGACTGTCGGGAAAATGCTGTTGCAAAATCGGGTAGAAATAGTGCCAGAATTCCTTACTGCGCCCTATGCAGTTTTCCCAAAGCCGGGACTGAGACTCATGGATACCCAGGCTGGCAGCCTCGCCCAACGGTAACCCGTATTGCGATTCCGGCAACCCCTGCTCATATAGTCCGTGCCCGCCCTCGTGAATGCTACTCCAGAGCAGTGAGGCAAAATTGTGCTCGTCTACCCTGGTTGTGATGCGCACATCGCTGCTACTGAACGAAGTGGTAAATGGATGCTCGGAATAATCCTGCCTGCCTGCTTCAAAATCGAACCCCATCTGTTGCAACACCTTTATGGAGAAATCCCACTGGTTTTCTTTGGGGAAATTGGTTTTAAAACAGGCGTCACTTACTTGTTCGCTCCCCTTGATCTTTTTCAGGATAAGGGGTAGCTCTTTTCTTATCAGTTCAAACACGGGCTCCAGCATGGCAATGTTGGCGCCGCGTTCATATTCGTTCAGCAATGCGTCATAAGGGTGGGTGGTATACCCATATAGGGCGGCCTGCCTGCGTTTGAGTGCCACCATTTTCTCCAGATGGGGCGCAAAGACACTGAAATCGTTCTTACCGCGCGCATCTACCCAGGCGTTAAATCCCTGGCTGGTAAGCAGAGAAAGTTCTTCGATGAACGCTGCCGGTAGCTTTTTGTTTTTTTCGTAGTCCAGGGTGCTCAGCCTGATGTTGGCCAGCATATCTTCCGTAGCCTCGCTGGTGGCGGCTGCAGTTACCAGCGCAGCCAACAAACGGCCATAATCTTCCGAAGTGAGTATTTTATGGGCCTCTGTGGTCAGCGTAGCCAATTGCCTGCCTCTGGCATCGGCCCCCTTTGCGGGCATATATACCTCCTGATCCCATCCCAGCACTGCCGATGCAAAATTAAGATCGGCTGCCCGTTGTGCGGTATCGGTGAACTGTGTATATAAAATTCGAAAGTCATTGTTCATAACTGTAAAATTACCTAAAAACGGACGTAAATGGCGGTGGAATTCTGTTGGGATTTGCCCGGCAGGGCAGGGGCTCCGGACAGATTTCGGGAAATGCGCTAAAAAATTCTGCTCTGTTTATGAAAAAGTCATGTTTTTTGTTACCTTTGCGGCCCGAATTGTTGTAAAACACAGTTGTTTTATAACAGTATGGCGAGGTAGCTCAGGCGGTTAGAGCGCAGGATTCATAACCCTGAGGTCG
>CAIYJV010000284.1 GCA_903926605.1 uncultured Bacteroidota bacterium | reverse complement strand
TCAGACGCCTATTATCACGTTGTAAGGAAAATAAGCAATTTGGGAATTATTACGACAATAGCGGGTAATGGTACTTGGGGTTTTTCCGGCGATAATGGGCCCGCAACCGACGCTCAACTTACATTATCAAATTTACTAAGGGTAACTACAGATGATGATGGAAATATTTATATTCCCGATGCTGGCAACAATAGGATACGTAAAGTGGATACTGCCGGGGTAATTACAACAATAGCTGGAACAGGAGTGCCTGGATATAATGGAGACGGAATTGCCGCAACGGCCGCGCAACTCAAAGAACCGTTGTCGGTATATAAAGACAGGTATGGAAATATAATTTTTAGCGATTTAATTAACTATCGAATTCGGAAAATTAATCCGGCTGGCATAATTAGTACAATCGCGGGCACAGGAGCAATTGGTTATGGCGGTGATAATGGACCGGCCTCAATAGCTGTTTTAAACGGACCTGGTTGCGTGATACCCGATTCCAACGGGAATATTATTTTTTCTGACATTGATAACTTTCGAATAAGAATGATTTCGGCTACTGTGGATGTACAGGATATCAAACAAACTGAAACGTCTAGGTTAAAAGTTTACCCAAATCCAGTTTCTGACAAACTATTTGTGGAATGTAAGCCAGGGACTTTGATTAGTATTTCAAACACTTACGGCCAACAACTTATGAAAGATCAGTTGATTACTGACAAATTAGCAATCGATATGTCTCAATTCCCGCCTGGATGCTATTATTTGACTTTGAGAAAAGGTAAGGATGGAGATAAAGAAGTTCGTATGATCGTAAAAAAATGATTCTTTATCGTCATTCACTCTACTTTCCCGCAATCACGCCCAATGCCTTGACCAACACTTCATTGGTATGGTTACTGTTATTTACAAGGCCGCTTTCAAGCGGAATATTAATTTTCAGTCCGCTCAGAAAAGGGTCGGTGCCGTCTGGGTACGTAAAGCCGGTGCCGGTGAAAAAAGCCTTTAGCTTTCCCGGCAGCGCTATTTCGCTAAAGCTACCCAATGTGCAGAGTGGGGTGGCGCCCAGTGTTTTACTTCCCGGTATCGTAGCCAGTGCCAGCGCGGCCATTGCAGCATGCGGGCCCGTAGTGCCATCTACCAGGATCCAGATGCGACCCTTAAAGTGTTTTTCGTCACTACTGCCCAGCATGTTCACCGAATCGGCAGTAATATAGCCCGGCATTGCCGGATCGAAGTTGAGTTGCATATACCCATTGTGTGGCTCACTCAGCCATTTGCTGTACTCCATCGCGATCGAGGCATAGGTTTCACCACGCAGATCAAACAACAGGTCCGGCATTTTGCCGCACACTTCCACCACCTTGCCAAGATCGTTGTTAGATAGTGCCGTGCCGCGTATATAGCCTACCTTGTTATTCAGCACTTCGAACCCAGCATTCTTTTTGGTTTGCCCTGGAAGCCCACGAAGGTCCGGCTCCTTGCAGGTAATAGCAACATCATGTTTTTTGCCATCGCGCAACAATGATACATGCGCTATCTGTGTCGCCGACCTCAGTGACTGTACTCTGGCCCGATCGCGCTCGGTGGCGAAAGTGGGTGCCGGCTGGTAATCTGCCCATGAGGCGAACCATTGTTTCGGTTCTTGTCCGTTGAGCAATAAAACCTGATCGCCTGCTTGTATGCCTTTCGCAGTGTCAGTAACCTCGGTCACAAACCATTTACCATTCTGTCCACAACTCCGGAACGGCAATTCATATTTCCCGGCTGGCAAAGGGATGACCTCATCCTGATCGTTGGCTATTGCACCCTGACTGTCGTGCGTTTGAGCGGCCAACCACATCAACGCATGGCGGTATTCGGTCTCGTTTTTGGCATTCAGGAACATTGGTATCGCCAATTCCAGCGCATGGATCCAGCCTGCACCCAGATGTTTCCGGTAGGGATAGAAATATTCTATGGTATTCCAGTAGCGGAACAACGCCAGCAGCCGCACACCAGCGTCGGGATATTCCTGTTCCGGATAATTGTATTCGTGGGTAAAAGAGGGCTGTCCGAAACGGCTGTCGGTGGCCAGATAATATCCCCTTTCTTCCGATTTAGGGTTCTCAAAAATAAAAGTCAGTTTGTGTCGTAGGGTCTCTGGCATATCCGCTACCAGCAGGGGGATCCGGCCATCCGGATTGGCATATACCTTGTTGCGCTTGTCATAGTTTTTGCATTCTACGCATACAGAGGGTACCCCAAACTGATCTACCCATTTTTCCAGCGCCATTGCCGCGTCGGCATGGTTTGGTGCGTGCATTAATGCAGGCAGCATCCGGAACAACTCTGCATCCATATTAAACTCACCCCTGGCCACGTCCTCATGGTGGTACTTCAATATGCCCCAGACAACGCAGAGATTTTTCAGGTCCCTTATGTTACCTGCATCTGCCACTATTTTAGCCATACCTGAACCATGCCGGTTGGTGGTGTCCAGGTCGGCTTTCATCGTGTCGTGTACGATTTTATCGGCTTCATAGTCAAAACTCTCGCCAAGCAGCTTTGGTGCATTTGCGATCTCAACACCATCTATATAAATGTGAAAGTCGTCCAACCATATCTTCCCCTTGCCCGAGATCAGCCCACCGAACAAAATATGATTGGTGAGCGACGGGCTATAGGGTAGCTCGATCGTGTATTCGGTCCAGTCTGTGGTTCCTGTTACACCGCGATCGGCCATATTGTTGAATTCAAGCGAATACCCCGAGCTGTCCAGTCGCAGCCATAATCCGGCATAGCCATCCGTCACGTTTTCGGTCTTCATAAAACCCGTCATGCGGATCTTGCTGCCCCTGTAAACCTGCCTTATGATATAGCCCGCTGTGGTCAGTTCTCTGGTTGGATCTGTCCAGTCTATACAGACCGCATATTTGCCATGATGCGTGTTTACAGAATCAAGGTGGTAGGCGGCGTAAGACTTGTCGGTCGGCAAACCGTATTTGTTCATCGGCCCGAAACCCCAGTCCAGTGGCAGGTGGGTTTTAGGGTCGGTTTGTTCAAAGTCAAGGTTATAATCCTTCCCTTTGCGTTCCCGGTGTGCCAGCAGATAAACCAAAAGTATACACACAAGAACGGCCAGAGGAAAGATTTTTTTCATGGAGTGTTTTTTTACGTTTAGTGCTCAAACGAAACGGTCCGGTTTCTATTGTAAAAATGTTGCTAAAATTATTATAAAAATATTTGAAATGATTATTCGGCCTGATGATTGATTTGAAGTTACCGGAATTCGATTTAGTAGTAGGTTACCTTGCGTGAAACGAGTTCATTTTTATTCCGGAGTTCTGAAGTATTATTTAACTTTGTTAGTGTTAAATTGTTTTTTATGGCGTCTACAACGTTCATCACAGACGAAAAGGGAAAGCGTATATCTGCGATTGTACCGATAAAAAAATATGAGGCTTTGTTACTGGAAGCAGAAGAACTTGAGGACATAAAGGCTTATGACAAAGCCATGGGCAGAAAACAGGAGTTTGTGCCGCTGGAATTGGCAATCGAAAAAATCGAAGTAATCCGCAACAAGAAAAAATAATTTATCAGGTTGTACTGGAGCGGCAGGTTTTGAAGCAATTTGCAGCAGTACCAACTCTGTATTATAAAAAAATTACGGATGCTCTGACGATTCTGTCCCAAAATCCGCGGCCCAATGGATGTTTGAAATTAAAGTGTCGCCTAGGTTACAGGATCCGGGTTGGGGACTACAGAGTCATTTATAACGTGAACGATAGTGTGCTGACGGTACTCGTGGTCGCTATCGGAAATCGAAAAGAAGTGTACAGATAAGTTCAGTTCGGCCATTCTTCATTCCGGCTCGCCTCCTGTCTTTTATTTTACCCCTGTTCCCTATATTTGCAGAAATTGGGCGTAATCTGTTGTAATTATGGTAAAATCGCCATATCTTACTCCCTTTTAGCAAAATATACCGACTTAACTACATTGTTTATGAAGAAATTTGTTGTTGCGGCATCCTTGTTTTTTAGCTCATTCGCTTCCTTTGGCGCGGGCTATCAGCTTAACCTCCAGGGTCTCAGACAGCTCGCTATGGGCGGCACAGGTACCGCCTGGACCTGGGATGCATCTACTATATTTTACAATCCCGGCGGCCTCGCTACTATGAAGAATATCCAGGCATACGCCAGTGTGCTGGCTATAATGCCCAATACCGGGTTCAGCAATGCCATCGTCACCGCCAACTCGGTGCAACAAACCTTTGTGCCCTTCAATATTTACGTGGGTGGGCCCATACGCGAAGGCAGCCCATGGGCTGTAGGTCTGGGTATCTACACTCCCTTTGGCTCGGGCCTGAAGTGGGATGACAACTGGACCGGTCGTTACATTATCGAGTCTATAAAAATGCAATCTGTGTTTATCCAGCCTACGGTGAGTTACCGTGTGGGCGATGTTTTGTCTGTGGGTGCCGGCTTTGTATATGCCAATGGTACGGTGGACATCAATCAAGCGCTGCCCGTGCAGGATTTGAATGGCAGCGATGCACAGGCAAAATTGCATGGCAATGGCTCTGGCGTAGGTGTGAACCTCGGCGTGCATTTCAAGTTAGGCGATGCCCTGCAGTTGGGTCTCACCTATCGCAGTCAGATCAGTATGAAAGTAAATTCAGGCTCGGCAACATTCACTGTGCCGGCTTCGCTCAGCTCTTCATTCCCCAACACCTCATTCGCTACAAAACTCCCATTGCCGCAGGTAGCATCATTTGGTCTGGCTTTCCGCCCGGTAGAAGACCTTACCGTTCAGGTAGATGTGAACTACACCGGCTGGCACGCATACGATTCCCTGCGCATCGACTTTGCACAGACTACATCTTCGTTGCAGAACAATCATGCACCACGTCACTACCGCAACACAGTTACACCTCGCCTGGGCTTCTGCTACAAGCTGAGCCACACATTCTCTGTTATGGCAGGTGCCGCTTACGACCCTACTCCCGTAACCAATGGTTTTGTATCTCCCGATCTTCCAGATGCCGACCGTATCGTGCTCACTTGTGGACTGTCGGTAAAGCCAGCGCCCCGCCTCACGATCCTGGCTGCATTCGAAGGCGTGTCTTCGGTTCGCCGCGCAGCCTCGTATAATTTTGGAAATTTCTCCGGCACCTACCAGACCATGGCTGCTACTCCGGGAATTGGCCTGTACTACAACTTTTAATTAAAGCGTATTAAACGATAGAAAATGAAAAAAGCGTTTATCATTTTTGGTTTGTCCTGTTTGTTTGCCGCCTGTAAACCGGGTGTCAATGTCACTACCCTGACACCAACTGCTGGCCAGGCCGACTTCTCCAATTACCTAGCAGTGGGCAACTCTCTCACTTCGGGATATACCGACAATAGTCTTACCGTATCCGGTCAGTTGAATTCTTATCCTGAAAGATTGTTCGAGCAGTTTCAGCTTGTTCCCGGTACTAAGGGCGGTTCAAAGAGCTATTTCGTGCAGCCATTGTTGCACAGCGATCATGGTTATCCTTCCGCAAAGCTGGTATTGGGTTATACGTACAACCCTTGTACGCTCGATTCTGAGCTCGGCCCGATCAATTACCGCAATTTTGTTCAGGATCCGGTTGATGCGCAGCGCTACGTATGGCCCAACAGCGACTACAACAACGGTCAGATCAACAATATCGGCGTTCCCGGTATTCGCATATCAGATTATCTGGTTCAGGGCTACGGCGCCATGAATCCCTATGCGGCCCGGTTTTACAATAGTCTGGCCACTACTTACACCCCCTTCGACGAACTTGGCTACCGCGTGCGCAGCCTCCACCCTTCGTTCTTCACGCTGTGGCTGGGTGCCAACGATGTGCTGGGTTATGCCACCAATGGTGGTAAGGGCGTAGGCGATGGAAGCGCAGTGCCTGTTGCCGGAAACCTCTTCAACAGTTATGATATCACGCCGTTCTCGTTGTTCAACACAATTTACGATTCGGTGGTAAGGGTTATCTCCGGTACTGCTGCTTATGGTGCGGTTATCAATATTCCGGATATTACGAGTTTGCCTTTCTTCACTACCATACCTTCTAATGGCCTTGTGATCACCCGCCAGAGTCAGGCCGACTCACTTACCTCTTACTGGAGGCACATAGACACCAATATCGTGTTCCATGTAGGTGCTAACCAGTATGTGGTGTATACACACAACAATATCGTGCGCCAGTCTGTTCCCGGCGAACTTATCCTTATGACGGCCCCGTTCAACCACGCATCCTGCGCAGCAATGGACAGTTTGGGTAGCTATACACCCATACCCAATGTGTATGCGCTTACCACAGAAGAGCTTACTATGATTCGCAATGCCATAGGATTGTACAACTTCGAAATCTACAACGAGTCACTGAAATACCACCTGGCTTACGTAGATATCAACTCTTACATGTCGTCGATTGCATCGGGCTTTATGTTCAACGGTATCAACTATACCACTACCTATGTAAAGGGTGGCGCTTTCTCGCTGGACGGGGTACATCTTACCCAGCGCGGATATGCAATGGTAGCCAACGAGATCATCCGCACCATCAACACCTACTACAAGTCTACAGTGCCAAGTATAGACGTGAACAAGTACAATGGTGTACTTTTCCCATAGTATTTTCAGATCTTAATGATATTAAAAAAGACGCCCCCGGTTTTTGGCCGGGGGCGTTCTATTATCAGTCTATTGTAGCAGTTTATTTGGGTTCTGCCACGTTTTCGAACGAACGTATCAGTATGCCATTTCTGTTTTCATGGGTGTCCTTGGCCGCTCTTATGAAGGCGGTGAACAGCGGATGCGGGTTTTCTACCGTGCTCTTGTATTCAGGGTGAAACTGAACTCCGATAAAGAACGGATGGTCTTTGTACTCCACAATCTCCACCAGATTAGTTTTGGGGTTATGACCCACCGGTACCATGCCACCTTCGCGGAAGGCATCGGCATACCGGCTGTTAAACTCGTAGCGGTGGCGGTGGCGTTCTTCTATA
Source organism: uncultured Bacteroidota bacterium (assembly GCA_903926605.1). GTDB lineage: Bacteria > Bacteroidota > Bacteroidia > Chitinophagales > Chitinophagaceae > CAIYTT01. The sequence continues at coordinate 1,473 of CAIYJV010000284.1, read as the reverse complement.
CGTGTGCTTCCGTATATGCGGTACGACAGCGAATCTTCCTGCAATTGACATTCATAACTGCCCAGTCGCATGGTGCCGCCCTTCTGGGTAATGGATTTTTGTTCCTCCATCATGCATATCACGCCCTGGTTGGTGTCGGGGTCCATTTCGGTAGAGTGCGCCTTGCTGTGGCCCAGTACATTCCGTGCAAATTCCACACAGGCCATTTGCATACCCAGGCAAATGCCCAGAAATGGTATTTTGCTTTCGCGTACATACCTTATCGCGTCTATTTTTCCTTCTATACCACGGCTGCCAAAACCGGGGGCCACGATCACCGCGTCCAGGTTCTGCAGTTTTTCCATCACGTTTTCCCGTGTCAGGTATTCAGAGTGTATGTTGCGCACTTCCACCTTGCATTCGTTCATGGCGCCTGCATGTATCAGGGCCTCCAGAATAGACTTGTAGGCATCCTGCAGTTCCACATACTTACCTATCAGGCCTATGGTCACCTTGCTTTTTGGATAGCGCAGTTTGTTCAGAAATTCTTTCCATTTGCCCAATTCTGGTTCGGTGCCCAGTGGCATATTCAGTTTTTGCAGGGATATCACGTCCAGTTTTTCCCGCATCATCTCCAGCGGCACACCATATATGGTGTCGGCATCCAGTGCCTCTATCACCGCATCCACGGTCACGTTGCAAAACAGGGCGATCTTACGCTTCAGGTCTTTATACAGCGGTTCTTCGGTGCGGCAAACCAGTATGTCCGGCGTAAGGCCGTTTTCAGACATAAGTTTCACAGAGTGTTGTGTGGGCTTGGTCTTCAGCTCTTTTGCGGCTTTAAGATAGGGTATCAGTGTCAGGTGTATCACCAGACAATTTCCGGTGCCCAGTTCCCATTTCAACTGGCGAACCGCCTCTATATAAGGTAGCGATTCTATGTCGCCCACCGTACCGCCCAACTCGGTGATCACCACGTCGAACACATTTTTTTCGCCCAGCAATTGCATTCTGCGCTTTATCTCGTCGGTAATATGCGGTATCACCTGTACGGTTTTGCCCAGATAGGCACCCTCGCGTTCCCGGTTTATCACATGCTGGTATATCCTGCCTGTGGTCACATTGTTGGCCTGCGAGGTGTAGGTATTCAGAAAGCGCTCGTAGTGGCCCAGGTCCAAATCGGTTTCGGCGCCGTCCTCGGTTACATAGCATTCCCCGTGTTCGTAAGGGTTCAGCGTACCGGGATCCACATTTATGTAAGGGTCAAATTTCTGGATGGTGGTCTTGTAGCCCCTGGCCTGTAGTAATTTGGCCAGCGAAGCAGCGATTATTCCTTTTCCCAGAGAAGACGTAACACCGCCTGTAACAAAAATGTACTTGGTCATAACACACAAATTTTGAAATGACCGAAGATGGTAATTTTGATATTAATAAAATTACAGTAGATAACGCTAGCGGTCAAACAAAGGTACAAATAAAAATGAATTGCTGCCG
>CAIYJV010000283.1 GCA_903926605.1 uncultured Bacteroidota bacterium | reverse complement strand
TCTGAAAAATTTTACGATCAATTCTGATTTTGACTTTACATTGGTTTTTGTGTAAAGGTTTTTAATATGGTGATTAATAGTGTGAAACGACACACAAAGCATTTCGGCCATTTCGTTGTATGTATGACCTTTTTTCAGTAGCTCCAGAATTTCTTTTTCCCGTTGGGTAAAGTAAATTTTGTCTTCGAGGTCGTTCCTTGTGTTTTTCTTGTTGATCAGTCCGAAAAGTTTGGTTAGTACTTCCGGCTCCAGATAACTGCCAGTCTCATATACGGTCTTTATTACCGATTCAAGTTCAGACATATTGAAGGGCTTGTAAAGGTAACCACACGCCCCTTTTTCTATAGCCTGTAAAATATATTCCTTGTCTTTATCTCCTGTTACGATTACGATATAGGCTTCCGCAAACATTTTTTTAATGTTTGAAATGATATCAATGCCATTTACGTCTGCCAGATGAATATCCAGTAATACGATATCCGGGAATATTTCAAATTCTTGCTTAACTAATGAATTAAAATTGCCGACCGAAAAAACCACATGGTATTTGCCCGTTATAACCAGATAATCCTCAACCGTTTGCCGCAGATTTACATTATCTTCTAAAATGCCTATCGAAATCATTCATCTATCGGTTGATTTCAACTTTTATTTTTTTTTGAAACCAACTTAAATGCAAAGTTAGAATTTGGATATTTATGTTTTATCCCTAATTGTAGTAGTTTTTTAGAAGTGTAGATTTATTCGTGTTAATTTGCATCAATAACAGATTGATAGCATTTAACTTTACACAGTTTGGTACTGCTGAAATTAATTTAATTAGAATTGTTAAAATACAATGTACGACAACAACGGGTATAATTTTAGTGAATCGCAGTTTGGCAGGCTGTTCCCGTTTTTTATCAGAATAGATAAAAATTACAACGTGGTTGGCTACGGTAGGTCCCTGGCGCAGACTTGTGCCATACGTACCAACAGATCTGTTTTCGATTTTTTTCAGGTAAAGAAACCCGGAAGCTGGTACTATGTTGAGGATATAATACCCGATATGCCCTATCAATTAATTTCGATACCGGCCACGGGCAATTTTTCGGTGTTGCTCTATGGCGAGTTCTTTAAAGATCAGCAATCAGATGATCTTATATTCACAGGCAATCTGGTGGTAAATACGGAAACGGACCATACCATTGCAAGCGAGCCGGGGGCAGACTCATCAGACAGAGACTCGGCTCTGCCAAGCCAGAGTAACCCGTTGCCTATCAGTGCAATGGCTATACTTACATCTTTTGCACAGGAGAACCTGAACGGGCTTGCCATTACAAACCAATATGGCGCTATAGAGTGGGTAAACCCGGCATTTGAGCAGTTCACGGGCTTTAAAATGGAAGAGGTGATCGGATTGAGACCGCGTCAGGTGTTGTATGGCAAACAGTCTACTTATATTGCCCCCGACTTTGTAGATAATATGGTGCGCAATAAGAAACCATTTTATTTTGAAAATATAGGATATAACCGGAAACAGGAATCATTTTGGTTTAAAACAACTGTTCATCCTTTAATAGACGAAAATGGTAACCAGACGGGCAGAATATATAGTTTCCAGGACATAAGCAGCAGGAAAATTCAGGAGTTCGCCCTCAGAGAAAGCGAACAAATACTGGCGCTGGCGCTGGAAGGCAGTGGAGATGGCTTATTTGCTTTCAGTGCGGCAACCGGCAGCTTTACTGTATCGGCTCAATATCGGAAACTGTTGGGCTATGAACCCGATGAAAAAACGGATTTGCCTATTTCTATGTCTGCCTTACACCCGGAAGACCAAAGCCATTTCCTTGAACACATATTGCCTGAACTGAGCGAACAAAACCCGCGATTCGTGTTCGAACACAGGGAACAGCTGAAAAACGGAACCTACAAAATGTTCAGAAGCCGGGGTATGGCCACCGAATGGAATCTGGACGGCAGTGTGAAAAAGGTGATCGGAACTATCACAGATATTCACGATCAAAAGCTAAAGGACGAGGAACTAATAGCGTTTAATAACCGTCTGTCGGTGCTGTTAAAGAGTCTGGATGATGCTATTTTGCTGGAAACAGAAGATAATAAAGTGCTATTGGTGAACCAGAATTTCTGCGAGCTTTTCCTCCTTGGTCAGACTCCCGACCAGCTCACCGGAAAGAGCGGATCGAGTATTCCCACAGACTCCAGACATCTGTTCC
>CAIYJV010000282.1 GCA_903926605.1 uncultured Bacteroidota bacterium | reverse complement strand
TGAAGGACCTGACACAGTTTAATTTACATTCCCAGAAAAAACGAAAAAGCAGGCTGTTTAGACCTGCTTATGTCGGAATGGCTGGACAACTTTCGAACCTATTTATAAAAGACCTGTTTGCTTTGAATGCACTTTTGGGGATGATTGGGGAAGTATAGGGAACAACTGGAAAGAACTGTCAAATATTTGCAGGTGGTTGGCTGGACAACTTTCGAACTGGGCTCATTCGAAGCTATTCTTTAATAACTTCGATCATGTTTCGCTGATATGTGCCCTTTGGTAAATGATAAATCATTTCAAAAAAACGTTTGTCGGGATTAATGTTCGTTGATATAAACTTAGAAAATGAGTCTATTAAAATATAGGCATTTCTTGAAAAGTGGCTCTTTTGAAAGTAATTATGCCCGTCAAAATATTCGTACTCCTCGATACCACAATCATCGCATGACCAAAATCGCTGAACAGTATCAGTTTTTAGAATCTCTGCAATACCAAGCGTGTTGAACTTGTTCATTATCTTGCTAACTACACTATCTGCAACATGAAAATTAATGCCGTAACTCTTATATCCCCTTTTTGTATGACGTACTGTATAGCAAATCGTCTTCCCAATGTATTGATTCGAGTCATTTGACCAAATATCCAGAGCCACGTTAGTAATATGATATCTCAAATAAATTGGTTTGCCACAATTTTTTATGGACTCAATTACACCATAGTCTTGCATTTTATAGACAGTGTCGTATTTAGTTTTTTTACTCGACCAACATGAGGCAAGCGCAGCCGATACAAGTACAGTGAGGAAAAACATTTTCATGCGAGCTGAGATCTCCAGTAAATGTATAAATTAAAATCAGGTGCAGTACCACAGGCACAGAAAGGATTCGAACCTAAAACCTGGAATCTTTGGGGAGAAACAAGCAAAAACGGGAATAAACTAGCAACTATTAGCAAGTTTATTCCCGTTTAAGTTAATGTCGGGACGACTGGACAAATTTCGAACCAGTTTATCAAAGACTTGCTGTCTTTGAATGCACTTTTAGGGATGATTGGGGAAGTATGAGTAACAAGTGGCAAGAACTGGCAAATATTTGCCGGTAGTTGGCTTGACGACTTTCGAACTGCAGCACAATTAGCTAACTTAGCTGAAGATGAAACTGAGAAAATCTCTTACAATAATTATGCTACCATTTATCCTTAAGCTTTTCGGGTGCGCAAATCCGAAGAAAAACAATACTGAAGTTTCGGGCAAGGATTCCATAAATACAATTATTCTGAAGTCAATTGACGATTTTAAAAACCGTCCAATAGATAAAAGAATGACTGTTGAAATTATTGATTCGACAAATGATGACAATCTACTGCAGACTATATTCGACAATTTGTGTGAAAAATTTCCTCAAGACTATACCAAGGAATTTATGGTAGTAGCTAATTTTTCGAAGGGTAAGCAGGCGATATATATTATTAGGCAATTAGAAGCCGAAGTAACTAACGGAGGATTTAACCAGTTCTACAGTAATTCAAGCGGTCAGTTTGCAAATATGATTCCAGACGCTTTAAATATGATAGGTGCCCGTAAGTTCTCAAGCCTTGTAGAACGAGCAAATTCGATTTACCAAGATAACTACGATAAAATTACAAAATACCAAGATGGCACAATTGAAGGCTTTAGCAAATCATACGATGATAACCCACTAAACAGTCTTGACACTGAATTTTATGAATTGTATAAACGAGAGGACTTGCATAAGCTACAAGTTGACTTCATTCGAAGAAATAAACAGCAGTTTATCGATTAGCTGAAATTTATTCGAACCAAAAAACATGAGTTTTTGGGTGACAAAAAGCAAAGACGGGAACAAACTAGCAACTATTGGCAAGTTTATTCCCGTTTAAGTTAATGTCGGGATGACTGGATTCGAACCAGCGACCCCTACGTCCCGAACGTAGTGCGCTACCGGGCTGCGCTACATCCCGTAATACCGGTGCGCAAAAGTAAAATTTATTTTGGAAAATCATTGAGGGGTATGAAACTGACTATAATCAGGAGTGACGGACTTATGCCCTGCTTAATTTTGTAGAAATCGAACGGCTATGGCTTATAAACGCAAAACATGGCACGAAAAAATGCATCCTGGTTTTCCATGTCAGGTAGTGGTGACGCAAAAAAAATTTGCCGATATACCGGCTGGCGCTTCTATGTTTGTCGCTACTCCGGAGATCGTGTCGGCATACATAAGTAATATCCCGTTTGGCGCGTTCACGTCGCTGCAGCAGATGCGCAAGGACCTGGCAGCCGAACATCATGCCGATTATTGTTGTCCCGTAACTTCGGGTATTTTCCTCCGTATCGTGGCAGAGGCTACATGGGAAGATATTGAAGCGGGGAAAACACCGGAAGAAGTGACCCCATTCTGGCGAATGATGGACCCCAAATCGCCTGCGGCCAAAAAACTGACCTTTGGTACGGACTTACTGTCTACCATGCAGCGCAAAGAGGGTATTGTGGTGCTATCTGCGAAGGCCCGGAAATAAAATTTGCCGGCTGGAGGTAAGTACTCCTGCCGGCAAACCTTGGTGAATGCATTTTTATGGTTTGGGCAGGGTTATTTGGGCAACCGTGCCGCTGGTTTCTGTGGTGCTAAGCGTTGCGATAATTTGTCCCGATGAATCGCAACACAGGTACTGGATCTGGTTTTTGCCCGTGCCTGCCGTCCAGACAACAACAACAACCGTAGCCGCGCTGGTATTTTTTGACATATTGCTCACAAATGCGCTGTTGAGTACGATGCAGTTTGCATTGCTGTTTGGGTAGGCGGTCAGGTCGTTGTATACTTTGGAGTAGGTGCTTGATGCCGGAGGGGCTGAAACCAAAGCGGAAGCAATACTCTGTATATCGCAGTAGGTAGGGCATCTGGACGATGAGGCGCTGTAATAACCAGCACTTGTTGACGAACCAGGCACGGAAACCGCACTGCCAGTGCCTGTTACCGGTGCCACAACCAGATTGCTGGCGCCATTTAGGAGGCCCACAGAATTATTGTTTGCTGCAGCTACAGCCTTGACATTAGCTGCGCTAACCACATAGATCGCGAATTCGCTGGTAACCGCCATAGCATGCGTGAAAAAAAGCATTGATAAGCCTGCAAGGATAATTTTTTTCATAAGTATTTTGAATTTAGTTTGGTACGTGTAAATTTACACAATAATATCTATTTTCAAAATAAGATATTTTAAATACCACCCATTTTAATGAGGTTTCCGGTTGTTGGACTAGCGTTGTTTTTGTGCCTTGTGGCGGGGCCGGCAGTATGGGCAAAACCTACCGACCGCGTGATAGACAGTTTGTGGCGCGATCTCGCTAAGGAGAAAACGCCGGAGGGTAGGGTAGGGGTAGTAAAAAACATTCACTATCTGTACTTTCTGGAAGGAAAAATTGGTAAGACAGACAGCACATTTTGCGTGGGTCTGGGTATAGCCCGCGATGCCGGGACTGCGCAACTGGAGGCCGAACTATACGATGCTTTTTTTGGCGACGAAGAAGCTATAAATCAAGACTCGGCCGCAGGATATCTGGCCAGATACAGGCAAATAGCGCGCGACTCCAAAGACGTGCGGTACAGTCTGTCGGTCAAGATAGCAGAAGCCTCATGGCTGAACAGTAACCGGTATTCCGATTCTGCAGTGCATGTGTTATCAAGCGCCGATCCCGGTGGTGTATCAGACAAAAGTTTGCTTGCAGCTTACTATTTCAGGCTGGGTATCTGCTACATCAATACCAACCAGAAAGTAAAGGCGTTCGAAAACCTGACGAGAGCAATATCGTTTGCACAAACGTTGAACAGCAACGAATTGCTGGGCCAGTGTTTTCTGCACCTGGCAGAATTCTACCGGCTTATCAGTAATTCGGAAATGGCCGTTTTCTACGATAAAAAGCGCTACCGGCAAATTCTGGATGCCCCGGTGGTAGACTCTATAGCCTTGATACTGTGCGAGGCAGACATGGCAGGTACCTATCTGGGGCAGGATGATAAAGAGAATGGCGACAAGTACTTCCACCACGTAAACGATTTTGCTACGCGCAACAGGCTGACGAATATCAAAACCAGTGTATTCAGGATCTACCGGTCGTTCCTGGTGCGAAAAAGGCTTTTTGCGGAGTTGTACAAACTGTACACGACAGACTTTCCTGAAGAATACGAACTGGTACGAAACCGTGACATTTGCGAGTTTAACAGGATATCTGCTTTCATGGCCGAAGGACATGGGGCAATAGACTCTGCGCGTCACTTTTACCAACTCGCCGCGCAATGCCTGGCGGATGCCGGTGCATCGAAAATATTCCTTTCCAATTTTCTGAAACGCTATGGTGAATTCCTGATGCGACAGGGAGACATTGCCGGCGCCCGCAAAGAGTTTACGCTGTCGCTTGCCTATGCACAGTCGGTAAACTACCTGCCGTTTATGGTAGATGCTACAAAGTATCTCGACTCTATAAGTGTGGCACAAAAAGACTACCAACAAGCCTATGCCTACTCGCGGCTCAATAAGATCTTTAAAGATAGTCTGGCACAGTCTGACCGCAACAGCCAATTGTTGCAACTGGAAATAAAGAACGAAGAAAACCAGATCGTATACCGGGAAGATCAGGACAAACTAAAAATTGAGATCAGGCACCGCATACAGCTTGCAGTATTTGTGGCGGGCATCGTGTTTCTTGTTATCATCGTGGTGGTGGTGGTGCGCAACAACCGTATTCAGCAAAAGCTGAACAACCTGCTGAGTACCGAAAAAAAGAGATCGGAAGACCTGCTGCTGAATATATTGCCTGCAGAGGTGGCCGAGGAGCTGAAAGACAAGGGTACTGCCGAGGCGCGCTATTTTGAACCGGTAACGGTGATGTTTACCGACTTTAAGAGTTTTACCAGGGTGTCTGAGCGGCTCACGCCACAGCAGTTGGTGAACGAGCTGGACGTATGCTTCAGGGGGTTTGACCTGATCATGAAGAAATACGGGATAGAGAAAATAAAAACAGTGGGCGATGCCTACCTGGCCGTTGCTGGCCTACCGGTGGCAGATGCGCTGCACGCAGTGCGCATGGTGCAGGCAGCACACGAGATAGCAGCGTTTATGAAAGCCCGTAAAGACGAAGTGGGCGAAAATACCTTTGAGATCAGAATAGGTCTGCACAGCGGTGGGGTTGTAGCCGGTATAGTAGGCATGAGTAAATTTGCGTACGATATTTGGGGCGATACCGTAAATACTGCTGCGCGCATGGAGCAAAACTGCGAACCGGGTAGGGTAAATATATCTGAAGCTACCTACCAACTGGTGAAAAACCAGTTTGTGTGCACATTCAGGGGAAAGATCGCCGCCAAGAACAAGGGCGATCTCAATATGTATTTTGTAGACTGACAACCGGAGTTTTCGGCAGCTATCCCTGACCGTAATTTTTTCACTTTTACCGCTGGCAGGTGTTTGGAAGCAGTGGTTGCCAATGCGCCAGTTTACTCAGGGCGTGTTGCGCTGCATAAACTTATCCTGTAATCCGGTAATTTTGATTTCGCGCAACAAATGAAGAAGACAACTCTTTATATCGTTTTATTGTTTTCATTTCTGGCATTCGTCCTCAGTTCGGTGCCTTATTTGTATGTACACCACATCACGCAACCATCGCATGTGTTTCTGGGGCAGATCATATCTACCCTGGATCACAATATGTATTTCTCCTTTATACGGCAGGCGGAGTCCGGTCATTTTCTTTTCCGCAACCGGCTTACCTATATAGAACACGCCCCGGTATTCGTCAATCTTGAGTTCTGGTTTGTGGGGACGCTTCAGCGAATTACAGGTTTTGACGAGAATCAACTGTATAAATGGTGGCGCATACTGGGAATCGTCTCGTTAGTTACCGGATTTGTGCTTAACGCCAGATTGTTGCTGCAATCTACTGCAAAGGTGTACGCGGCCACGGCTCTGTTTCTGTTTTCAGGGGGTATCGGGTTTATTCATACCTCCCTGAATCTCATGGGCTTCAGGGCGGTAGTGAAACATTGGGGTGTGTTCGGATATTCTGCCACCTCGGCTTTGTCGCTGGATACATCCTCGTGCATCATGCCGTTCAATCAGATGATGACCAATCCGCATTTTTCATTACCTACCGGCATTATCCTGCTGGGGTTTTATTACTTCTTGTCGGCGGAGATGAAAAACAACCTTTCGCACTATGCGTTGAGCGGATGCTTTTTTTTTCTAACTGGTCTTATACGTCCTTACGATATACTGCCGGTTGTTTGTGCGATACCTGTTTATGTGGCTTTGACCAACAAAGCCGGGAAGTTCAGCGGTTTAGAAAAGCCCGGCGCTGTTGTTTGGCGTTTGCTGCCGGTGATGTGCGTTGTGCCTGTACTTGCCTACAACGTGTGGTTGTTCAGGTGGCATCCTGTGTTCAGTCATTGGTCGTCGCAGGGCAATAACAGTCACATGATCCCATCCTTCCTGGTTCATTACGTCAATTTTGGGATAATTGGTTTGCTGGCATTGTTGCGGGTAGCGCTGTACAAAAAGGTGCGGTTCGGAAGCTCGGAGATATTCCTGTCCATATTGTTTGTGGTGACCCTGATCATTAATCATGCGGGGCACTATACGACCCTCATGCCGTGGAGTTTTCAGGTCGGGGCATTTGCAGCAGCTCCGTTGGTTTTGCTGGGGTGTGCTCCGGAATATGGCGAATTGTTCAGACAACGGTATGTGTACCGGATATTTGTTACGGCAGTGGCGCTGGTCGTAGTTGCCAGCAATCTGGCTTTGGTCGAGTTTAGATGCGCCATCATAGGAGACCGCAAAAACTTTTCGCACATGCTTACCAGTAAGGATGAATACGACTCGTGGATATGGCTGCGCAACCACTCCCGGCCGGGGGAAGTGTTACTATCCTCTTTCTATTCGTCCTCCAGGATAGCCAAATACACCGATCTGAATGTGGTGGCCGGCCACCCCTTTGTGACACCAGAATTTGAGAGAACCCAGCAGATAGCGGCCAAAGTCGTGTTTGACTCGGTGATCGGTCAGCCTGCCTGGGAGGCATTGCAGCAGCTGAGGGTAGACTATATCTACATTGGGCCCACCGAACGGGTCTTTGCCCGCTACCAGATAAAGGACACGGATTCGGTTCGCCGGGTATTCAGCAATCCGGTGGTTGATATTTATAAAATATTGCGGAAAACCGGCAGTTAACTGTTTCGGAAACCGAATTGTTTTGACGGTTCACTGCGGGATCGCTAATTTTGCGGCATATTTCAATTTAAGGACAACATGGTAGAGATTAAAATTCCCGCTGTAGGGGAATCAATTACCGAAGTGACCCTGGTAAAATGGCTGAAGAAAAGCGGCGATTTTGTGAACCGGGATGAGGTGCTTTGCGAACTGGAGTCTGAGAAGGCCACTTTTGAGCTGAATGCCGAAAAGGCTGGCGCATTGCACTATGATATTGCCGAAGGAAGTACACTGAAAATAGGTGATATCGCTTGTTCCATAGACGAAACAGCTGCCGCTCCGGCAGTGATGCCCGGGGTTGCGCCGGTGGCACAACCTGCCCCCGCAGCAATACAACCTGCCAAGGCAGTGGAGGCTGTATCCACACCGGTTGCAGCATCTGTTGCCACACCGGTGGCAAAAGCAGTGATGACCGATAAACACGTAGAACCCGCAGCGGTGAAAGGTTCGGGCGCAAGGGGCAGGATACTGAAACAAGACGTGATGCAGGCCCTGAACAGAAAGAACGGTGCAGCAGAGGCAAAGACCAATACCAGAGACGAACGGGTGCAGAAGATGAGCAACCTGCGCAAAACCGTTTCCCGCAGACTGGTGGAGGCCAAAAACAGCACCGCGATGCTCACTACCTTTAACGAGGTGGATATGTCGCGTATCATGGATATCCGCAAACAGTATAAAGATGTATTCAAAGAAACGCACGGCATCAATCTGGGCTTTATGTCCTTTTTTGCAAAAGCATGTTGTATTGCACTTTCTGAGTGGCCTGCGGTGAATGCCTACATTGATAATGATTCCCTAATATACCACGATTATTGCGACATATCTATAGCTGTGTCTGCACCCAAGGGGCTTGTGGTACCAGTGATCCGAAATGCGGAAAGCCTGAGCATGGCGCAACTGGAGCAAAGAGTAGCCGAACTGGCTGCAAAGGCACGCGATAGCAAACTTACGCCCGATGAAATGGCCGGTGGTACGTTTACCATAACCAATGGCGGCGTGTTTGGTTCGCTCATGTCCACGCCTATTCTCAACATACCACAGTCTGCGATCCTGGGAATGCACAAAATTCAGGACCGTCCTGTTGCCATAAACGGGAAAGTGGAAATAAGGCCAATGATGTATCTGGCACTAAGCTATGACCACCGGATAATAGACGGGCGTGAGTCGGTAGGTTTCCTGGTGCGGGTAAAAGAACTGCTGGAGCGACCCGAGTATCTGCTGTTTGGTCAGGACCCGGTGCGCGCGTTGCTGGATGTGTAATTACTCCTGCCCCAGAATTTCTGTTTTTTCCACCACCTCGCGTATGATGTCGTCGAGCTGGTAAGTTGCGGTCTTGATGAGGTCCAGGATCTCTGCATTGTGCTCATTGCCGCTGGCCTGAAAATCAAACAATTCTGCCAGGCCAAGTATGGATGCCACGGGGCTGCGCACTTTATGACTCTGTATCCAGGCTATCTCGATCAGTTTCTGGTTCTGCTCCCTGATCTTCATATACTGTTTGCGTTGCTCAGAGATATCGCGGGCAATGCAATTCACACCTACTATTTTCCCTTTGTGGTCTATGATCGGGTTGTTGCTGAATTCTTTGTAATGGGTATCGCCATTAAAAATCTCCTCCATCTCTGTGATGAACGATTCACCGGCCAGCGCACGGTGATAGTCCTGCAGGCGGCTATTGACAAAGTTTTCAGATCCGCCGTCGTCCAGCACATAGTCGCCGGTTTTCGGTACTTTACCCGATACCATGAAGACAAACTCCTGGTAGGGGCGGTTGCAAAAAATTATTTCGAGATTCGTATTTACAGACCAGATCAGGTCTTTGGTGTTGTTTATGGTTGCCAGGAGGTTTTGTTCGCTTTTGCGAATGGTGTCCTGAAGGGCCCGTTCGTTGGTAATATCCACGGTCACACCGTTCAGTGTGTCAGGTTTTCCGTCGGCTCCTTTTATGAGTGATACGTGCGCCTGCAGTGTTTTCAGGGCGCCGTCGCGATGCTTGTACCTGTACTCAACGCGCGAGGGTAGCGTGTAGGTGACGCTTTGCATAGAATGCCTGAAAGCCTTTTGGTCTTCCGGGTGAATCAGGCTGAAAAACGGGTCTATGTTGGCTGTCATTTCCTCAGGTGTAAAGCCGAAGAGGTTGTAAAAAGCACTGTTCGCATAAATAAGTTCCAGCGTATCGGCCCTGATAGACCAGATCGCATCACTGAGCGTAGAAAGTATAGAATCAAACTGTTCTTTCTGGCCTTTGATGAGGTTTTTAGAGTTTTTGCTGTTCAGGTCTTCCAGCAATTTATCGCTCACGTCGAACGCGAAACTCATGCCGGTTTCACGTTCCTGGAATATGGTGTAGTGGGTATAAATATTGACAAAAAAGGTCTCGGTATTTTTCTTTACATGCCGCCAGTACCCCGTATCAAACTGGTCAAGGTCTCTGGATTCGTGTTGCTCAATAAAAGAGTCCACATCTTCCCTGGGGTGCAGGTCGAGAATTGTCATCGTGATGAACTCTTCTTTCGAATAGCCATATTTTTTTACGGCCGATTCGTTCACTTCCAGTATTTGCAGCGATTCCGTGTCATAGATCCACATGGGCACGTGCCCGTTGTAGAAGTGCCTGCGATAGTTGGCATGCTTCAACTCTACGGTAAAAAAGTTATTTTTTTCGTCCACGGTTTTCGTGATCGCGGCTTCCAGCACCACAGCATCGGTTTTAGACATAACCAAGCCAATATTAAGCAAGCCAGCTTCTACGATGGCAGCTCTTGAGGCCTCGTCCGGGAAAATGGCGACTAGCGGCACACTCTGAAAATGTCTTTGCAATAGCTGGATGGCAGTGGTGTTTTCCATGCCTGCCAGTGGTAAGCTTATCAAAATAAGATTCAGGTCTTGTGCGCTATACAGAAAAGCGTCCTGCACATTGTGACAACGATGCAAATTGTGTTTCGACAACTCAAGTTCTTCCAGGAATTGAACCAGTTTCGAGAAATCGGCATCACTATGCTCCAGTACCAGAATTTGTTTTTCCATTTAATAACGCGGGCTCTGTTATCCTATATTTTGAATCGAATGGGTGATAGACAAACTTACTGAATATATTTTGTATTTCTACAAAAACTAAATCAGGTTTCGCAATAACCCGACCACGATTAACTCGTGGACAATAACAGGTGCGCAGGCACAGGTATCCGGAAAAAAGCGGTATGCGGCGGGCTATGAAAAAGTGCCGCATACCGCTTTTTTATTAGTCCAACATTTTCATTTTTACTGTAAAGTGCCTGAGCAAAGGCGCCTCTTCCAGAATTGACATCCCTTTTATGTTGTTTCGGTTTTCAAACACTTCTATGATCACTTCGGCAACATAGTCTATATGGCTTTGGGTGTATACACGCCTTGGTATGGCCAGACGCACCAGTTCCAGCGCGGCAGGCACCAATTTGCCAGTTTCATCATATTTTCCGAACATGAGCGAGCCTATCTCCACACCGCGAATACCGCCTTCTACATACAGGGCTCCCACGAGGGCCTGTCCGGGGTATTGGTCTACGGGTATATGTGGTAAAAACCCTTTCGCGTCCAGATAAACGGCGTGTCCTCCTGCAGGTTGCATTACCGGTACGCCGGCTGCTACCAGTTTCTGTGTCAGATATTCAATGCTGCGGATCCGGTATTGAAGGTAATTTTCATCCAGCACCTCGTTCAGTCCAATGGCAATGGCCTCCAGGTCACGTCCAGCCAGACCGCCATAAGTAGGGAAGCCTTCGGTAATGACCAACAGATTCCGGCAGTCGAGGGCCAGTTTTTCGTCTCTCATGGCCAGGAAGCCACCAATATTGGCAAAAGCATCTTTTTTGGCACTCATGGTACAGCCGTCGGCATACGAGAACAGCTCTTCAGCTATCTGGCGCACGGTTTTGTCGGCATATCCTTTTTCGCGCAGCTTCACGAAGTAGCTGTTTTCTGCAAACCGGCATGCATCTATAAATAACGGGATATTGTATTTGTCGCATATACTGCGTACACCCTTTACATTTTCCATGCTCACGGGCTGTCCGCCTCCCGAGTTGTTGGTCACGGTTACCAGTACCAGCGGAATATTGGCGGCTCCGTATTTCAGAATCTGCTCTTCCAGCATTGCCAGATCCAGATTGCCTTTGAATGGTGCTGCCACCGTGGGCAGTTTGCCTTCTTTGCACAGGCAGTCTATACCCTCTGCGCCAGAGAACTCTATGTTGGCCCTTGTGGTATCGAAAAAGGTGTTACTCAGGAAGTACTTGCCCTTTCCGCCGAGTATGCTAAACAGTATTTTTTCGGATGCACGACCCTGATGGGTAGGAATGATAAACGGCAGGCCGGTGATATCCCTTACGGATTTTTCAAACCGGAAGAAGCTTGGGCTGCCGGCATAAGATTCATCGCCCTGCATTATTCCGGCCCATTGGTTGCTGCTCATGGCGCTGGTGCCGCTATCGGTAAGCAGGTCTATGAGCACGTCTTTAGAGTGAATGAGAAAGGGGTTGTAGAAAGCTTCTTCCAGTATGCTTGTTCGCTCTTCTTTGGTATTAAAATAAATTGGTTCTACAGATTTTATTCTGAATGGTTCAATAATCGTCTTCATTGGATGAAATAAGTTAAATGTGAAAAAATAAAAATTGTTTGCGGGGGGAACTGCAAACCGGTATCAGGAAGGCCTCCTGATAATATTTTTCCAAAGTGCCATGCTGCAAAGATATTCTGCCGGCACGTTATAGCAGATGATTTTTATCACTGTGGTCTGGGGCTGCAAGGGTTGTTGCTCCTTTCTGTACTACGGCAACCGATTTTGCGTTGCCGGCATAGTTTTTATATGCTGAAAGCATCCAAAGTTTTTTGGACACTTTCAGCATAAATTCTGCGTATCAATACATCTGTTACTTATTCACTATCAGCTTTTGCGTACTTTCTCTTTCATTGGTTGAAGTGCGGACTATGTAAACGCCACCTTTAGCAAAGGTGCCTTCCGGAATTTCAATAAACGTTTTTCCGCTGTGAACTAATTGAGAGGTTTGCCAAATAGTTTTGCCTGTCACATCTGTAATGCTAATTTCTGCTATGCCTTCGGTTGTGTTAGTGATTATTACAAAGGCATTCCTAGTTGCAGGGTTCGGTGCAATAGAAGTCTGTAGCTTATTTGGTATAATAGTACTAACTGCGGCTGGGAATGGGCTGATATTAATTCTGTCTAGGTAGAAATTATTGCCGCTACTAAAGCCAGCAACACCGCTTCCAGGACAATAGCGAAATCTAAATAATATATAATTGCCACGCAAGTTTCTGCTGTCGTTTGGGATATTTACGGTCATTGCAGACCAGTCTTCTAAATTTGATGGCTCATAATTTTGAGAGACAGCCCCTTTGTTTTCAAGGATTTCAGATTTCATGATCGCCAAAGTATACCATGCATTTCCCCCATCCGATGATGCTTGAATAATTAGACTATCATTGACTTCAGTAGCAGACCGTGAAGAGCCGGAATACATGAAATTCAGGTTGCAATTCATCGAGTCATTGTAACCGGATAGGTCGAAGGGAATCGAAAACATATCGTCAAAGTCTCCTGACGGGGAACCGGTATAGGGGTAGATTCCGTTTTCTGGATCTAAGCGGGAGTCAAAACCCTTATAGGCCATGCAATAATGGTCGTAATAGCCATGAAGTGAATCTAAGTGCCATGTGAATTCGTTGTTGTAATAGTTAAAAGTCGGCCATTTGACGCGGTCACTAACTGGAGTAAATTCCTGAAAATAATAGTCTGGGTTTGCACCTGTAGGGTCCGCAACGAACACAGCGTTTGGAAAAACCGTGGTAGTTGTACTGTGAGCACGTCCTAATGCTTCTCCGCTGGTATCAGTGGCAGTCAATGTAAGTGTCACCCACCCAGGTTGGCTGAATCCATTTACTACGGTAGAGTTGTATTTCCATGTGTAGCTGGACGGGAAAAAGGAAGGCGCGCTATCGCTCGTGGTATCCTTTATAATAGAGTCAGCAATCGTGGTAATGTCTCCTACCAGAGCTCCGTTTGAGAATTGCCAGTGAACAAAACTCACTGTGTCGTTCCAGCTTTCATTTAGAAATCGTATTCGCGCTTTGGGATGGTCGCTGGTTCCAATAAAGTACCGTACTGGTGCTTTGAGCGAATAGTTAAAATGACCTGCAGTCAATTCTAGACTATCTGTGGCCGCAAATGCTGGTATCGGAGGTAAGTCGGGCCTTGCATCCAATGCGCCAGTCCACTGCAAATTTGTGCTACTCCATAGGTTTACTCTTCCAGCTGTACTGCTGTTCAAAGCATCATGCATGCGTGCCGCCTGACCTTTAGTGAACATTCTGTCGCAATAGGAATAGTCCATGATGTTTTGCACATTTGTGGTATCCGGATAATCAACTAAAGAGTCTGTGCCAGGACTCAATACTGACGGATAAATAGCAAAGTAGTTTTTAGCGCAATTGGTATCAAAAAGCGAGCAACTGGTATGACCCAAAGTTGGTGGAGTATCGTCAACATAATCTGTACCTCCGTCTGCACAAAGACCTGCACTCGCACTGTTATTTGCTCCCCATGGATGTAATAGATTGAATACGTGGCCGCACTCATGGTTGATGGTTTTGTCCGTGCTTATGTAGTTGTAGATGCATATAACGCCATCCCAAAAAGGTATGCCATCTGCCTGACTTGGCCAGTAGGCGTAGGCTGCAGGATAGAATGTACCAGTTGGAGTAATCACTGGTTGCAATCCGTTTGTAAACCAAATATTTAAGTATGAGGAATTGGGCCAGTCATCAATTTTTGCCTGGTCAGTTGCATTGTAAGTAAGGTAAGAACGGTGTCTGGTAATTCCTTTCGTTGGATTCCCGAAGCGGTCTTTTGTGGCTAGATGCAATCTTATCCGTGGAATACCGACCCACTTTTTAAAGGGTGCAATAACAATTGAAGTATCCCAATTTGTCCCAGCATACACTTTGTTCCATTGATCTAAATTGTGAAAAATCTCATCGTCGGAGAGATATTCTGAACCATAGTCGTGTACAACGTGAACAACAATGGGAACATCGTACCAAAAAGTGTCGGTTGTCGTAGTGTCGGTTGTGCGGAGCGCCGATCTGTGGTCTAACTTTTTAAGCCCGGACTCTACTTGTTTGTAATACTCAAGTTGCATTCTCAATATTGCCGGACTTGTTTCACTAAGATGTTTAATAGCTTCGTCGCTACCGCAACGTTGCATTTGCTGCGCGGAAAGGAGTCCGGAACAGATCGTGCCAATAAAAAGGATTCGTCTTACTGGGTGGAAAACCGACATATACCTCTTACGGAAGAGGAACAGAAGAATTATTTAAGACGCGACAGCTTGATAAAAAAGACAACATCG
>CAIYJV010000281.1 GCA_903926605.1 uncultured Bacteroidota bacterium | reverse complement strand
GTTTGCAGCAAGATTGTTCAGCCAGTCGGTCTGCATTTCTACCCGGATAAAAAATTTGCTGTTTATCCACTGCTGCAACTGTGGTAACGAAGTCACGACCCGTTCCTTAAGCACAGGAATATCTTTAGAAAAAGCATCTATTTCTAAAATGAGCACCCAGAACAATGCGCCAAACAATATTGCTATTATGGCAAGGCAAATTGAAATTGCGATACTTCTCGAAACCTTTTTCTTTTCAAACCAGACACATACGGGATACATTACAATTGCAATGAGCAAACCAAACAGAATGGGTACGAAAAGTGTTTTCCCGAAATAAAATAGCACTATCGAAATAAAGAATATTACAAAATATCCCGCCAGAGAAATACCTTTTTTAGCTACCATCACAGATTTTTTTGCAAATAAAATTTTGTCTTTATTTAACCAGTTCTTCGGTATTTCTTTTTCTCATCTTCAATATTTCAAACCAGCTAATGCTTGTAAAGGATGCGACCAGTACCACGCTAAAATATTTAAGAGGGAATAATTCAAGATGAAACACATTCCTCAAGGCCGGAACGATGAGAATTATGCTCAGCAGCGCTAGCGCACCACCTAATATCAAAATGGTCGATACTCCGGGCCTTCTCAAAATGTATAGGAAAGACTTCTTCTCTGACAAATGCGACAATACCATGATCACATTTGAAAATACCAGCGTGAAGAAAGTAATAGTCCGTACCTGGCCCTCGGTAAATTGAAGCTTTGCTGCAAGAAAATAAACGCAAATAGTCACCACCAGAATAGAAAGGCCTTGAGACAAGCTAATCAGAATTCTTTTTTTGCTGAAAAATTTGTGCTTTTTGCTCCGCGGGCTACGCCGCATGATGTCGGCTTCTTCCGGCTCGTTTTCAAAGACGATGGATGAAACCGGGTCAATGATCAGTTCAAGAAACACAATATGGGCAGGCATAAGGATCAATGGAATATTGCTCATAAATACCGGCAAAAAAACAAGTCCGATTATGGGAATATGTATAGCCAGAACATAACTCCATGCTTTTTGAATATTATCAAAAATCCTCCTGCCCAGCCTGACAGCTGTTACAATAGATGCAAAATTGTCATCCAGAAGTACCAGTGCTGAAGCTTCTCTTGCTACGTCTGTGCCTCGTTTGCCCATTGCAATGCCTATATCTGCACCTTTTAGTGCAGGAGCATCGTTCACACCATCGCCGGTCATTGCCACAATTTCTCCATTGGCTTTTAAAATTTCTACAATTTGTAGCTTTTGCTCGGGCACTATGCGGGCAAAAATGTTGACGGTCTTCATTTTTTCTGCAAGCTCTTCCGGTGTCAGACTATTCATGTTTTGTCCCGTCAACACTTCCTCTGCGTTTTTCAGACCTATTTGTGCTCCAATATTCTGAGCAGTAGCGGGGTAGTCGCCGGTAATCATAATCACTCTGATTCCTGCAGTATCGCATTGCTTGATCGCATCCGTTATTTCCGGTCTTATTGGATCGGACAGACCAATCAATCCACAGAACTGAAAATTGAAATCATGTTGGTGCTCCGGTAGTGTTGCAGCACTGAAGACTGCATGAGCTACTGCTAAAACTCTCAATCCTTTACCTGCCATTTCTAAAACGGCCTTTGAGTAACGCTCTTGTTCATCCTTACCCAAATGACAGAGGTCGAAAACCGCTTCCGGCGCACCTTTTACAGCGACAAGGTACTTTTCATCCGCAGATTTGTAAACCCGGGACATCGCCAGGAGCTTTGACGACAATTCATATTCCTGAACCGGCATCCAGTCTTTATGAAAATGCTCTGTTCCTCCCAGTTTTGCCAGACATGACTCAAGTATAGCCTTTTCCATCGGGTCAAACGGATCGGCATGGCTCGCCAATACGCCGTATTCGATAACTTGGTGATAAGTTTCAGGAATTGGTGTTTGCCCCAGCAGATCTACGTCGTGAAATGAGTCTGGAGAAAACAAGCAGCTTACCTGCATTTTGTTTTGGGTTATGGTACCTGTCTTATCAGCGCACAATACGGTGGCCGCACCCAACGCCTCAATAGCAGACGGGTTTCTGGTAACTACATTTTTTTGTGCAATGCGCCAGGCACCCAGTGCCATAAAAATTGTAAATACAACGGGAAATTCTTCTGGCAGGATTGACATTGAAGCCGACAGACCCACAAGAATACCGCTTAAAAAATTATGGCGTTCCAATGCATAAAGCACAATTATCAGTACACATATCGCAATGCCTACTGCAGTGATTCGCTTAATGAAAACATCAATTTCGGTTTGCAAGCCTGTTTTTTTCGGGGTTATATTTTCAAGGCTTTTGCCAATTTTGCCTATCTGGGTATTGATCCCGGTTGCTGTAACTTTTGCAGTCGCCTTGCCTTGAACTACCAGTGTGCCACTAAATATGGATGGAACGCTGCCCAAATTGCTTTCTGTATTTTCCAAATCAATATCATCCTTGCGGACAGGTACAGATTCTCCGGTAAGCAGGGATTCATCAACCGAAAAATTCATTGACGTTAACAATAGGGCATCAGCAGGAACTCTATCACCTTCACTCACAATAATTAAATCCTCTGTAACTATTTCGCGGCTTGCTATTTTTTGCTTTTCTCCTTCCCGGATCACAAAGGCCAGGGGCGTGCTCAGATCCCTTAGCGCCTGAAGTGCTTTTTCTGTTCGCCAGTTTTGGTAAAACGAAATACTGATGACAATAATAATAGAACTGAAAATTAATACCCCTTCCTGCAAGTCACCGAGAATCAGGTACAATACTGCACAGCTTAACAACAGAAGGAACATCGGTTCTTTTATGATGTCAACCAGTATTTTGAAGAACTTGTTTTTTCTATTCGTAGCCAACTCGTTTGGACCCTCAACAGATAACTTTTGCACTGCTTCTGCCTTTGATAGACCGGTCAACAACATTGTGTATCTTTTTAGATATTAAAACAAAGGAAATGGCATGATTATTTTAATTTCAACCGATAACCCAAACCAGACGGCAAGAAACAATTTCTACCATAGACGGAAAGTAAATTTGAAATTGTCTGCTATAATAGGTTTTACAAATTAATAAAATAGTTAAAAATATTAGAATAACGTTTTTTCGCCTATCAAAAATAGTATTTTATAAGCAATAAATGTTTTTTTTGTAGGTAGCGGTATATGTGCGGCCTTGACTATTTGGTAAAGGTCTGCGAAGCAGGGTGAAGAAAGTTGCTTAGTTGCTACTAATTCCTGCATATTTAACAGATAGAGATTTCGGTATTTTGACGGTCCTTTGTGCGGGTGGTCCCTAAAACTCATACGCTTCGCGAGTATGAAGATCAAATACATCAAAATCCAGTTCGTGCTGAATTAGTAGTAGAACCACTTCATTATATATAGTTCAGCTATAGATTACAGTGGAGGTAAAGGAATTGTACTGATTGAATAGGCGTGGTAGAGAAACTTTGATTGCAGATTCAGTGCCATTGGCTTTCGGATTGCAAATCCGAAAGAGCAGGATTGAAAAGGGGATTTTTGCGGACAAAACGAGATACTTCGTCCAGAGGGGCACGAGTGATCCGTTGGAACACTCGCGTCAGTGGATTTATGTATATTTGCGATTATGAAAACGGGATTTGCATGGTTCGCTTATATTGTTTTTTATTGCCTAGGAATATTCTTTATGGGATTAAGTATTACCCATTGGGGTTGTGTTTCCCCGACTAAAATACTTACTACAATAATCCCTTCCTTGATTTCATTCGTTATATCAATTATTTTATCGAAAAAATACAACCTTTATCCTTCAAAATTGTGGAGTAAAAATGAATCAAAGTAAATTTCCTTCTCTGCCATTACATAGAGTCTAATAATTGATTTCACAAACGGTTCTTAATTCGCTATTGGGTATTTG
>CAIYJV010000280.1 GCA_903926605.1 uncultured Bacteroidota bacterium | reverse complement strand
GTGGATTAACTAAAGTACAAAAAGGCAATTTGCATAAATCCAACTCAATTGTACGCGTCAAAATTCCGTTGGAGGCCATTCTACGACCATACCATTCAGCAGATATTTGTGTTACGCATGCTAACAGGAACGAGCCCCATGGCATCTCTGAACTGGGTAGAGAATTCACTGGGCCACCCTAAAATAGCAAAGGGATAGTTTGCGCTACCCCTTTGCTCACAGTCCGAAAACCACAATTAGAATCTAGAAATCAGCAACAGCCCGGCTCGCAGCATGCGGTGGGTTTTTCGGCATAAACGGTGATGCTGAAAATTCCGGTTCCGCTTTGTTTAAAATCATTTATCTCATCGGCGGTCAGGTATTCGCTCAGAATATCGTCGGGTACGGTTATCTGTTTTTCCTTTACCATAGCGATATTCGAGAACCCGATCTCCGAAATATAGCCCATATACTCTGATTTCTGTACAGCACCCGATATGCAACCGGCATACATCTCGGCTGTGTGGCGGATCTTGTCGGGCAGCTGCCCGACCAACACGATATCCGATATGCTGAAATGGCCGCCCGGCTTCAGTACCCGGAAGATTTCTTTCAGTACGTTGTATTTGTTGGGTACGAGATTCAGTACACAATTGCTCACCACGACATCGGCTTTGTTCGCCGTTACGGGCATTTTCTCTATATCGCCAAAGCGGAACTCTACATTATTAAAGCCCAACTTTTCGGCATTCTCGCGGGCCTTATTGATCATCGCGTCTGTAAAGTCTATGCCTATTACCTTTCCGCTAATGCCAACTACCGACCGGGCTATAAAACAGTCGTTACCTGCACCGCTGCCAAGGTCTATTACTGTGTCGCCTTCTTTCATTCTGGCTACCTCGGTAGGCAGACCGCAACCCAGCCCCAGATCGGCATCGGCATTGTACCCTTCAAGGGTGGAGTAATCTTCGCTCATGATATTGTATACCTCTGTGGAGCAACACCCTGAGCCGCAACAGGACGCAGCATTTGTGTCTTTGTCCTGCAGTGCTATTTCTGCGTATTTCTGTCTCACCAGCTCTTTAAGCTGTTCGTCGTTTCTCTGTTCCATAATTGCATTTGTTTTATTATAACCAAAATTCAAATTTCTCTGCTTCCAGGATAAATTGTTTTACCTGACCTCTGATTTCGTCGCGCACCGCGCTTGTTTTTGCGAGTACCTCTTCGCGAGATCCGGTAAAAGAAGATGGATCGGCGAACGACCAGGCTATCCGTTTGGACTTGCCGGGAAACACGGGGCACTTCTCAGCGCTTGCGCCATCGCAGACCGTGATCACGGCATCATATTTTTCGCCGGCTTTAAACAGGTCGAACACACTTTGTGTTTTTTTGTTCGCTATATCCACGCCCGCATCCGCCATAACGGCTACCACATTGGGGTTCAACACACCGGGTTCCAGTCCGGCACTACTGGCTGTAAAAAGGTTGCCACCGTCCAGGTTCAGAAAAGCCTCTGCCATCTGGCTACGGGCAGAATTATGAATGCATACAAAAAGTACCTTGTGCTTATTCATCGTCTCTAATTTATTTATTCATTGCAATATTGCGTTTAATAACTTCAAAAAAAATCAACAGCACTCATTGTCTGCCGGTATATGACTGAAAAGGTCGGCAAAACCATCCCTGAACTTTTTCCATACTATCGGATTCAAACAGTAACACACACTAGTACCTTCAACCGTTCCTTGAATCAGCCCTGCGTTTTTCAGCTCCTTCAGGTGCTGCGAAATGGTGGGTTGCGCCAGGCCCAGGTCTTCTGCCAGATCGCCACATATACAGGCGTTGGTCCGGATAAGTTGCTGGATTATGGCAATACGGGCCGGATGTGCAACCGCCTTTGCCATAATGGCAAGTTCGTTCTGCTTCTTTGTAAACAAATC
>CAIYJV010000279.1 GCA_903926605.1 uncultured Bacteroidota bacterium | reverse complement strand
GGTTGACACCCCCGGCTATTCATGTTCAACCCCGTCGGGGTTGGGGATTATGACGTTTGGTTGCCGGGGGTTGACACCCCTGGCTATTCATGTTCAACCCCGTCGGGGTTGGGGATTATGACGTTTGGTTGCCGGGGGTTGACACCCCCGGCTATTCATGTTCAACCCCGTCGGGGTTGGGGATTTTGGCGTTTGGTTGCCGGGGGTTGACACCCCCGGCTATTCATGTTCAACCCCGTCGGGGTTGGGGATTTTGACGTTTGGTTACCGGGGCTTACACCCCGGGCTATTCATGTTCAACCCCGTCGGGGTTGGGATTTTGACGTTTGGTTACCGGGGCTTACACCCCGGGCTATTCATGTTCAACCCCGTCGGGGGGATTCAATTTACCGTAGTTGTTAATTAGTGCCTGCCATATTGCCTGGTGCGAATAGTGCGTTGTGTTTTGAGGTAGGGAGGAACATGCCCAGACTCAATATAAGTTCGTATGTGGCAAAGTTCTGGTGTACGGTCCCATTGGCTATGCGAAGCCCGCTGTAACGGGCGTAGTCTGCCTTCTGAGAAAATTCGAGGTATGCATATTTTAGGAAGGTAGCGCGTACCACTGTTTCAACTCCCGTATTCCATCCACCTATCTGGAAATGCGGGTCGTTCGCCATTCCGAAGAAGCTGTTTTGTACGTGGGGCACGAGTGGACCTATACCGGCTTTACCCATGAAGTCAAGGCGCAGGTTGTTCGATTTGGAAGTGTACAGTCCCCAACGTTTCACTAGGTTGAAGAGGAAGAAATTGGCGCCGTTGTTAAGGAAGTAATAGTTGCCATTGGCTTCCGAGAACACAATATTTGTGTCTACAGCCCGGTTGTTCAGGGTGCCTTTGAGTCGAATGGTCTGTTCGTTGGCTATAATGTACTTGGTATGATCAAAATTGAGCTCGATGGCCAAATCTTGTTTTTCGTTGATATAGAAACCGAGGCGGTAGTTGTATTGCGGTATGGTCAACGCTTTGTTGAAGATGAGGCCTTTTTCGTCCCATCCTTTGTGGTCGTGGGCTTCGGCATTCAAGAGCTTGTAGTAGTTGCCTATCGCATTCTGGTCTACATGGATGGTTGAGTTGGTGTACCATTCCTCATTGTAACCCCAACTGAAATAAAGTGATTTGATCTTATGTTTTTTTGATGCGACCTCCTGTGCCACTGACGTAATGCACATAAGTACCGCGATCAGTGCCGCGCTGAATAACCTGAATGATCTCATAAATAAAAATTGGCGGCAAAGGTAGTGGAAACGGCGGGAAATAGGGACAGAAAGGCCGTATGGGAAAATTGGATGGACTTTCCCCGTCTTTTATAACTTTACTTCATGATTTACCAGGTTATCGGACTTATGTCCGGAAGTTCGTTGGATGGGCTGGATATTGCTTTTGTGACATTGGAAGAGGTGAGGGGAAAATGGAGTTTCACGGTTGAACATGCCGAATGTGTAGCCTACCCGGAGCACTGGATACATGATCTGTCGCATGCACATTTTATGCAGGCTGCAGATTTTCTGCGGCTGCACACAAAGTATGGCCGTTATCTGGGTGAAAAGGTAGCCGAGTTTATTGATAAATACGGAATGGATCACAGGGTGCATTTTGTAGTTTCGCACGGGCATACGGTTTTTCATGAACCAGGCAATCATACCACTTTTCAGATGGGCGATGGCGCGGCTATAGCCGCAGTAACTGGCATTCCCGTTATCAACGACCTCAGGGCTATGGATGTGGCTCTGGGGGGGCAGGGTGCGCCTATAGTGCCGATAGGGGACCGTATGTTGTTTGGGGAGTATGACTATTTGCTGAACATAGGCGGTATTGCCAATATTACGGCACAGTCTGACGAGAGCAGTATAGCGTTTGATGTTTGCCCGGCCAACCAGATATTGAATGCGCTGGCGGGTTATCTTGGATATGGAATGGACGAAGATGGCAGACTTGCTGAAAGCGGCCGGTTACTTTATGAGGTGCTGGAGAAGCTGAATGAGGCACCTTATTACGACCGAAAAGCTCCAAAGTCACTCAGCAACGAAGAGGCATTGGACATGGTTTTTCCGGCGCTCAGGGAAAGCACCCACGACAACTGCGACCTGCTGCATACGTTCTGTGTACATCTTGCCGAACAAGTGGCACGTGCTGTCGCCTTGTGCCCGGTGGCCGGTGCCGGGCATGGAATGCTGGTAACGGGTGGCGGGGCATTCAATAAATTCTTGGTAGCACAGATATCTGAAAAATTGGCGGCTCTGGGTGTTCAGGTGGTGGTGCCTGACCCCGAGGTTGTAAAATTCAAAGAGGCGATCGCTATGGCCCTGATCGGTACGCTACGCTGGCGTGGTGAGACGAATGTGCTGGCCTCTGTGACGGGGGCGAGCAGGGATAGTGTCGGGGGATGTATGTGGATGGTTTAGGGCCTTACTCGACCCTGTACACCGGATACCGCATATAGCTTTGCTCCATATGGAACGAATGGCGGTATACGAATTCCAGCTGGGCCGAAGCGCTTTCTGCAAAGAGGTGGTCTTCGGCTTTCTTCTTGTTCAGTTCGGCCTGAAGTACAGGGTCATTACGCAGTATTTGAGCTGCCACGTCCTCAAACACATAATCGCTAAAATATTCTTTTTGCTGTAGTGTGCCGTCGAAGAAATTCCATGAAAAAAATGCATCGGGGGCAGTGGGTTCTAATGTTTCTACGAGGTAGCGCTTGGCTGGCTGATTCAGGCTTACAATGTAGTCGCCCGCGCGGAATTTCAAAGTACAGGGCTTTGCTGATACTTGTACGTTCCGATGCAGGTAATGGCCTTCGTAGGGTTTGGGCGCGGTTTCGTAGTTTTCAATCTTGTAGGCGGTGACTTTTATTTCGGTATCGTTCGTAAAGCGTGTCATGGAAGTTCCCTTTTTCTGTAACAGGTCAATCACTTTACTCCAGGCCTGTGGTATGACATAGGCCTTTGGAGCCCGAACTGTTTTTGAGGGTGTATAATGATTGAAGAAAGGAACGTTTTTAGAAAATGGTTTTTCGTGGTCGTAAAACAGGCGTGGCAGACCGGAAATTTCGCTGGGCTTGTATCCTGCTGTATAGCCCAGCAGTTTCACGCTATCGCAACGGGTGGTATCGGCTTGCCATTCGAGCGGGAAATCTTGCTGAGAGCGCAAGGCGGAGCGATCGTTCCTGCGGGCAGTTTTTATCTCTGCTGCATGTGCGGCAGCATTGTCAATAAATGATAGCATCAAGTCGTATGTGGCAGCAACCCTCTGTTTAAAAGGTTTGAGCATGTGAGTTTCGGGTACGAATGCAAAACACTGAAACAGTGCTGCGTAGCCGCTGGAAAACCGGGGCGGTTCGTAAAATTCACGCCAACCATGGTCGGGCGTGGAACTAAAATCGTTGACATACGGGACAAGGTCGTATCCGCGCTTTTTCATGTCTGCGAACAAAAGCGGCGTAAATACACGATAGGAATAGTCCCCCACAGTGCCGCCGGCCTTATCGTGCTGGGAGGTGAGCAGCGTCATGACGTGCTGGTAGTCGGCACCGTCGGACACATGGTTGTCTATAAAAATGTCGGGATCCAGACGGGCGAAAAGCTGTTCCAGATTGTCTGTCTCGCTGGCATCGCATTTTATAAAGTCGCGGTTCAGGTCCAGGTTGTGGGAGTTCGGCCGGAAGCCGTAGGCCTCGGGACCGTTCTGGTTGGCCCTACTGCAGCAAGAGCGGTTGAGGGCACCATCTACATTGTAAATTGGGATGACTGCCAGCGTGATATTTCGCGGGATTTTTATTTTTCCGGTAGCAGCATTCCGAAGTAGCATCATGCATGCATCCACGCCATCTGGTTCGCCGGGGTGAATACCATTGTTAATGAGGATGGTGATCTGCCTGTCCTGGTTTATTGCTTTTAAAGGGCTATAATAAACAACATACATAGGAGTTCCGGCGTCACTTTTGCCAATAGAATCCATGATAATGCCCGGGAACTGCGTGAGTTGCTTATAAAAGCTGATGACTTCGTCATAAGTGGCAGTAACACGTCCTTCAGACTGCTCAAAAGGTGTGATCATTCCACTTGTGCCACCTTTTTGTGCGTACAGCACGGATGGTAGCATGATGGCCGTGTACAAGGTGAAGATCAGTAAACAGGAAAATCTGTTCATATTATCCGGATTGAAAACTGTGGTTCCAAAGGTCTGATTTTTGGTGGTACTTTCTGTGATGCACTGAAATTTCATTAGGTTTGGTCTATGATGCGAGGCTTGCTGGTCTTTTTGGTGGTTTGCGCAATCTCCGTTCAGGGGGTGGCGCAGCCTACATTGCCGGACTTGGCTGCGCACAGCGAACGCGGCCATATAGTGCTGAGCTGGAATAGCCAATTCGACAAATTGAAAACCATCAGGGTGCGCAGATCAGTAGACAGCGTATCGGGTTTCACGGTAATTGGAGAGTTGTTCAATCCTAAAAAAGGCATCCAGTCTTTTACAGATACGGTTCCGCTGCATGGCGACAGTTGGTACAAACTTATGGTCACGTTCAGTTCAGGACTGAACTGGAGCAGCAATATGATCCATGTGTATGTAAAAGGACAGACGGAAGTCAGGACGGATAATGGAATCAGTGGGTTCATGGACAAATCTGCGCCCGTAAAGGTCCGGGTGGGAGAGGGGCGTCCCGGTCATCTGGAAGACTCGGCGTTCAGGGTAATAACCAATTCACGTACTGCGCCAAAGTTGGTTCGGGTGGCAGACCCCCAATTGAAAAATTATATAGATTCCGCAACACCTCCTGTAAAAGAGAAGGAGGTAACATTGCCGCCTAAACAACGGGTGAAGCTCAGGTTTCAAGGTGTGTCTGCTGATACGGGCGCTATCCCGGATCTTTATATTTCTTCAAAATATGTGGTGGTTGACAGCCTATCGGGCAATGTGCTGATCTGTTTGCCAGATAATGCACGACTGCAACGTTATTCCATTCAGTTTTTTGATAGCAGGAACAAACTGATTTGGGCTATACCCAAATTAAAAGACGCAAGGTTGATAATGGACAAACGCAATTTTCAACACAAAGGTGTCTACTCCTTTATCCTGAAAAAAGGTCAGTTTGAAATAGAAAGGGGCAATTTTATTCTTCATTAAAGGTCTGCTGCTGGCTGATGAACGGTAATTCCAGCCCATTCCGGACCTGCGGGTAGCGATATTCCTGTGTATATTTTGATCATGCTTGCCACGTCGCCGGCATCAGCGGGAGATAACCCACAGCCAAAATAAAACTTACCTGCTACCGTTTCCAGATACAGACGCCCGTGCTGGTCTGTTCCCTCAATTTGCATTCGGGCTTCGGTTGTCAATATATCCTGGTTCTGATTCACATCCGTTTTTGTAGTTCGGCCCTTTTTTTGAAACCGCAGCCCCAAAATGGAATCCCATGCGAGACTTCTCGAAAATGAGGAAACAGCTGATCGTCGGATCAAAGTAACAGAGTGTTTGTCCAGACGAATGGATTCGTCGAAATGTATACGGCTCAGTAACCGTATAAATGCCAGGATGTTGACCAGCCCGGCGCAAGTTAGCATTGCCAGAAACGAGGTGTCGGTCGGAACCTTTTTTGACTGTAGTATGAAAGACAATGCTATTCCGGTAAGTACAAAAAACTCGAGCACGCATACCATGCCTACACGATAGTCTGTACGCTTGCCCAGCGAAATCACTAAGTGGTCCTCACCCCAGAAATACCTGATCTCGCTAGCCACGAATGTGTTTTTGGTTAAACAGTTACATGTTCCGATACTATTTCTGCGCCAAATACATTGCCAAATTCAGTTATCAATTGCTCTTTCACCAGTTCTATATCCATCTTTTTTCCCAGTTCCTTTGCCATAGAGGTTACAGCCTTGTCGGTAATACCACAGGGTACAATATAGTTAAAATAACTCAGGTCCGTGTTCACGTTCAGCGCAAAACCATGCATGGTTATCCATCTGCTGCAGCGTACGCCCATAGCACAGATCTTACGTGCCTTTCCGGGTATTGCTGCATCCAGCCAAACGCCGGTAGACCCAGGCAAGCGGCCACTTTCTATGTTGTACAGCCGAAGCATTCTGATCATTACTTCCTCCAGATTGCGCATGTATTTTCCCAGATCTGTTTCGAAATGTTCCAGATCCAGTATCGGGTAGCCCACTATCTGGCCGGGTCCATGATAAGTAATATCACCACCCCTGTTTGTCTTATGAAAAGTTACATCCAGCTCCTTGAGTCGTTGGTCGTTCACCAGCAGATTTTCCACGTGTCCGCTTTTTCCCAGCGTGTATACGTTCGGGTGTTCGCAGAAAAGCAGATAGTCGTGCGTGCCGGTTTCAGCGGGTTTGCTTGTGTCGGTGTTACTATACCATTCGCTTTTGGCTTTCAGGTTGGCCTGCATCAGCACGTCCTGATAGGCCCAAGCTTCGTCGTAAGCAATTCTGCCAAGGTCCCGAAATGTTATTTGCTGCGTCATTTACTCTCGCAATTTAGGAAAAAAAACAAAGCCAATAAATAGATAATTTAGAATTAATTAACGAAACTAATCTTGCCGGTAAAAAGATCTATAGAATAGATGCCCTTGTCACCAGTTTGGTCCCGAAACGCGCCCTAATGTCGTCCATTGCGGCGTTCAGGTTACTTTGGGTGGTCACTTCGTCAAAAAGGTCGGGTTGCTCTATTCCATGGATCAGATCAGCACACTTTACGCCGACAAGGCGCAGATTTACCCTCTTCGTGTAGATTTTTTCAAACAACTCAAGGACCTTACGGGAAATATGTGTGGTTGACGCAGTGTATGCTATTTTCTGCTGTAGCTGTTCGGTATGGAAATCTGCATTTCTGATCTTGATGGTGATACACGAAGTGAGCAGTTTTTGTCTCCGTAATTCAAATGCAACTTCGTCTACCAGGCGTAGCAGTCTGCGTTTCAGCTTTTCGGCATCAGCAGTGTCTTCACCAAAAGTGGTTTCTTTGCTTATTGATTTCCGTTCAGAATAGGGTTCGACCTGACCGCGGTCTATGCCATTGCATTTTCGCCAGATGACAATACCGTTCTCGCCCAGAATTTTCTGTATGGCAGCAGCAGATGCCTGCTGTACCTGACCACATAGCGTGAATCCGGCTGCAGCCAGTTTCTGGCAGGTTTTTTCGCCGGCCATTGGGATTTTTTTTATAGGCAGTGGTGCCAGAAATTCTCTTTCCGTTCCATGAGGAACATACAACTGACCATTTGGTTTTGCCAGCCCAGTGGCTACTTTGGATACGGTTCGTCCGGACGAGAGCCCGAATGAAATGGGCAGTCCGGATTCACGAATCACGCGCTGGCGCAATTCAGAAGCGAATTTCAGACTGCCAAAATATTTTTCCATACCGGACAGGTCAAGGTAGTGCTCGTCAATAGACGCTTTTTCTACGACGGGAGCATTGTCCGTCAAAATTTTGGTCACCATTCTGGAATATTGTGTGTACGACTCGTGGTCGCCGTGCACGAAAATGGCTTCCGGACACAATTTGCGAGCCTGGCGGGTTGGCATTGCAGAGTGGACGCCAAACTTCCGTGCTTCATAACTACAGGAAGAAACAACGCCTCTGTCGGACGTGCCTCCTACAACCACTGGTTTCCCGATCAGAGAAGCATCTTTTAGTCGCTCCACCGAAACGAAAAAAGTATCCAGGTCCATGTGGAGGATGTGTCGGTCCATTTCCAAAAAGTTGGACTAAATTAGTCAAAAAAAATGGAAAATAAAAGCGCCTGGTCGAGATGATCGTTAGTATTTTCCTACACTATCTCCCCTTCAAGATCATAATCATACGCCTTTGTGATCCGTACGTTTACGAAATCACCGGGGTGAAGAGTTTTGTTGGTATTGATAATAACTTCGTTGTCAACTTCGACGCTGTCGAATTCGGTTCTGCCGAGGTAGCGGCCTGCTTCTTTTTTGTCTATCAGGACTCGATAGGTTTTTCCTATTTTTTCCTGGTTAATTTCGAAAGATATCTCCTGTTGAAACTCCATTATCTCCTGAGCGCGGGCTTCTTTCACGTCTTGTGGCAGGTCGTCGCTCAGTTGGTAAGCAGTGGTGTTCTCTTCGTGCGAATAGGTAAAGATACCCACGCGGTCTAGTCGTGATTCTTCTAAAAACTTTTTAAGATCCTGCACATCTTCCTCTGTTTCTCCGGGGAAGCCGGTAATAAGTGTGGTGCGGATACAAATACCGGGCACTTTTGCGCGAATATCTTTTATAAGCGTAGTGATCTCATCCCTCGTTATCTGGCGTTTCATGGCAGTGAGCATATTGTTGGAAATATGCTGTAGCGGCATGTCTATATACTTGCAGATGTTGGAGCGTTCGTTCATCACGTCCAGAATTTCCATCGGGAACTTGGACGGATAGGCATAATGCAGTCTTATCCATTCCAGTCCCGAAATGTCAGACAGTTTGCGGAGCAGATCGGGCAGCGCCCGTGTTTTGTATAGGTCAAGGCCGTAGTAGGTTAGCTCCTGCGCAATGAGCATGATCTCTTTCACGCCTGCTTTTACCAGACCGGTGGCTTCTGCTACCAGGTCCTGCATAGTGCGGGACACATGGCCTCCACGCATTAACGGAATTGCGCAAAAAGAACAAGTCCTGTTACATCCTTCCGATATTTTAAGGTAGGCATAATGCCTGGGAGTACTCAGTAAACGCTCGCCCACCAATTCAGTTTTGTAGTCTGCATTCAGCGTTTTTAATATCAGTGGCAATTCCATAGTGCCGAACCAGGCATCCACTTCGGGGATCTCGCCGGCCAGGTCACCACGGTAGCGTTCGCTCAGGCATCCTGTAACATATACTTTGTCCAGTTTGCCTTTCTTTTTTAGCTTTACCTGCTCCAGTATCGTGTTGATACTTTCTTCCTTTGCTTTGTCAATAAAGCCGCAGGTATTTACCACCACAATATTGTGGTCGGTACGGGTATTTTCATGAACCGTGTCTATGCCGTTCAGCTGCAGCTGACCACCCAGTTGTTCACTGTCAACGAGGTTCTTGGAGCAACCCAGGGTAATAATGTTTACCTTGTTATTTTTCAGCGTTTTCGATTTCACGGGACCACTTTATTTTTTACGTATGAAAATTCGCATCGGTACTCCGCTGAAGTTGAAGTGGGTACGAAGTTTGTTTTCGAGGAAATTTTTGTAGGGTTCTTTTACGCCGTCAGGGAAGTTGGCAAAAAAGGCGAACGATGGCACCGCGGTAGGCACCTGTTGTACGAATTTTATTTTTACCGAATGCCCGCGGGAGAAGGGTGGGGGGTAGCGGTCTATCTCCTTGAGCATGATCTCGTTCAGCACCGAAGTGAGGATACGTCGGTTCCTGTTTTCATAAACCTCCAGCGCTTTTTCCATGCCCTGAAAAATCCGGGTCTTTTCGGTGGCGCAGATAAAAATCACGGGCACGTCTGTGAACGGCGAGAATCGCTCCTTGAGCATCTTTTCGAAGTCGCGTGCGGTGTTTGTTTCCTTATTTTCTACAAGATCCCATTTATTTACGAGGACCACTATGCCTTTGCCCTTGCGCTCTGCGAGGCTGAAAATACTGACATCCTGGGCGGTAATACCGACACTGGCATCTATGAGTAACATACACACATCGGCCTCGTCCATAGCACGAATTGCGCGAATAACGGAATAAAATTCCAGGTCTTCGTGTACATTTTTTTTCTTGCGGATACCGGCGGTGTCTATTAGCATAAACTCCTTGCCAAACAGCTTATAGTGTGTATGGATGGTGTCGCGTGTTGTACCTGCTATGTCTGAAACAATAGTCCTTTCCTGATTGATAAGTGCATTGAGCAACGTTGACTTACCCGCATTTGGCTGGCCAATAATGGCAAACTTGGGTAAAGGATTGCCCTCTTTGTCCACGGCTTCTACAGTGCCTTCGTCCTTGATATGGGTAACCACTTCGTCTAGAAGTTCTCCGGTTCCGCTGCCCGATATACAGGACAGTTGAAATGTATGGTCGAAGCCTAATGAATAGAACTCGGTGGCATATATAGACCGTTCGTGGTTGTCTACTTTATTTACAGCCAGTAATACCGGTTTTTTTGAGCGGCGCAGCACATCGGCCATTTCTTCGTCCTGATGGGTGATGCCTGTGGTTGTGTCGCACACGAAAATAATAAGGTCAGCTTCGTCCATTGCAATATGAACCTGCTTGCGTATCTCCCGTTCAAAAACGTCTTCAGACCTGGCTACAAAACCGCCGGTGTCGATCACGTTAAAAGTTTTACCATTCCAATCAGCTATTCCGTATTGCCTGTCGCGGGTAACGCCCGCGATATCATCTACGATTGCCTTCCTTTGTTCAAGCAGCCGGTTGAATAGTGTTGATTTGCCCACATTGGGTCTGCCCACGATCGCTACCGTAAATCCTGCCATAA
This sequence comes from uncultured Bacteroidota bacterium, assembly GCA_903926605.1. Lineage (GTDB taxonomy): Bacteria > Bacteroidota > Bacteroidia > Chitinophagales > Chitinophagaceae > CAIYTT01. Next base: position 126 of record CAIYJV010000279.1, on the reverse strand, counting down.
TTTTTAATTTGAGGCGCAAAGGTACTTCTTAATTGGCAGATGCCAATTTGCCTATCGGGAAATGCTGCCTGCAATTGCGAACAGGCCGTTTGTTATTCGGGATACTATGCGTTTTTGTGGTCAGAT
>CAIYJV010000278.1 GCA_903926605.1 uncultured Bacteroidota bacterium | reverse complement strand
TGATGTTTCAACCAGCAAACAATTTTGTCAAAAATCTACGCTTTGAAAAAATACAGGAAGATATCAGCCTAGTTCAATTTGCTGGTTACTTCATCCATTTTTTCAATGATCTCTGCTAGTTTTTCACTTTGACCTTTGTTTTCCCTGGTGTCGTACTCCTGTGCGTGCACCAATGTTTTGTCTTCCATTTTCCTGCGCTGTTCTTCTGCCAGTTCCATGTATGCCACAATTTTCAACTGTTGTTTGGTGACTTTGGACAGGCCTGCGAAGAGCTCACTGTGCCTGTTGAGGTAGGCATTGTATGCTGTGTAGTGCTCCACATACATATTGATCAGGTTGAAGTACTTCTGTACACATTCAAAATAGTTGTGTACAAATCCCGTGTCCGAGCTGTTCCATTTACGGTATTGTTCCAGGCACTTAATGTTTTTCTTGTACAGGTTCATCGCTACGATCAGTGTTTTCTGCCGCTCGTCAGTTTTTTTGGTGAGTGTGTCGAAGTTAATGAGCAAGTATTTTAGGAATGTATCGGTCTTCTGGTACTTGTACGTTTTGAATATCCTGCTCCATTTCTTCACTTCATCGTCATAGCCATCGTGCATTGCCAGTCTTTCCTTTGTTTCGCAGATCAACGCAGAGTCTTCGAGGACGATGAAATTGGCCAGCGAATCTAGCCTGGCATTGTTCAGTGAATCCTGAAGTTTTATTCCTGCCGTTTGGCGGTTTACTTCATCATGTATCACCGAGATCTGGGCCCTCCTGGAGTTGTAAGAGTCCACCAGCGCCAGCATTTCTGGTGCATCGACGCTTTTTTGCGTTTTAGGCACGGCAATGTCATTTATTTTGCCCGGATAAATGCCCTTTCGGCGAGCGGTGGCCTGGTTAATTTTGCTTTTGATCCTTTTTTGTTTGGTATCTACAGAGTTGGCGTATTTGTTGTAGGCAGCGATCTGTTTTTTGTCATCTGCTTTTATCTCGGTAACATATTTTTTTGCTTCCTGGGTTTTTACTTTGTTTTTCGCTTTCAGTACACTGTAATGCGAGGGTATGCTGTCTTTTTGGTCCTTGATATACTGACGGGCATTTTTAAAATCCAGGTCGGCCATTTTCAGCAACACATCACCCGATGTGTTCTCCGAATCATTTATGGCCCTTTCTACCCTGGCCGCGCCCTGAAATATCTGCTTAATGGCACGTATGACGGGGAAACGCTGATTGTAAGCAAATACTCGGTCGGCGCTTTCCACGGTTTTCTGCCGTTCGTCTAGGTCAGCAATGCTGGTCAATTTGGGCGAAGTTTGGTTGAGGGTGCCAAACCTGTTGTTGAAGTCTGTCACCATACTGTCTCCGGCCTCGAATACACGCAGCGGCATAATGGTATCCGTGAGTTGCCACAATGGGTCTGAAGGCGCGTGCTTGATACGGAAGGCAAGTGGATCCTGCAGGAAGTATTCGGGGTTGTACCTGAACTTGAACGTCAGGTTTTTAGCATACCACACTTTTTTATGCAGTACCTTATTATAGATTTTCCGGAGCTTCGACGGTTCCAGCACACTGTATCCGGCACCCCAGGTCGGGTCGGCAAGTTGCCATTTGCCGTCTACCATCACTCCACTCCACATGTGGCGGGGAAGGACGAGTTTGTCTCCATTATCAAATACCCAGTCTTTAGCATACCCATCTATATTCACGGCTTTCAGACCAGCCTCCCGGCACATATCCGTAAAAAGCATGGCATAGCCTTCGCAAACCGCCAGTCTGTGCTTCAATGCTTTTTCGGCCTGCTTTTCCCTGGGTTGTGTACCATTCCGTGCAGCCTTCACATCGTACCGTATATTGTGGGTGATCCAATTGTAAACCGCGTTTGCTTTTTCCCTGTCGCCAGATAGTCCGTCGCACAAAAAATGAGCCAGGCTTTGGTAGTCCCGGGTAGCATTTTTGGGTGCTGAAATTCCCAAAGTGGAATCGATTTGGGCTTTTGTGCTGTTGAAGGAGGAAACAAGCACCAAACAAAAAATAAGTCTCTTTATCATAACCGGGATAAATGTAATAGAAAAGTTGGGTGGCTGCAAGGCTGAGCGTGCCCAAAAATGGAAAAACCCGCCGTATACGCGGCAATTTCTGATTGATACAATAATTGACCATTCCCTTCGTTTCAATTGGAGTCACTTTTCAGCGCATTGTTAAAGACAGACGCTTAACAGTAATATTTCCGTTTTTTTCGGAAATTTGTTTTCAGGATAGTTCATTTCAAAATACCATTAAGGACCACGGTTAGCCAGAAATGACCCACAAAATACCATATTATCTCACTTTTTTTCTGATCCTGGCCGGGTCTGAGGTGCAGGCTCATCCCGGGCCGGGGCCTTACGATACTATATTGGTGAGTGCAGTTGAAGAACAGGGCAAACTGATACCCATACTACTCCTGCCTGAGTTTGAGAAAACTGCCAGGGGGCTGAATGACGAGGAGGTGCGGCGTATAGCCAAAATGAGGGGCGATGTGTTTACGGTATATCCCTACGCCATTGCCGCTGCTGCAATGCTGAAAAACATTGAAACGAAACTGGAACAATGTGACTCACGCCATGACCGGAAACAATATCTGAAGTCTGTTGACCACCAACTGGACGCGGTGTTTAAGGAACCACTGAAAAACCTGACCATAGATCAGGGACACATTTTGGTGAAGCTGGTGGACCGCCAAACCGGCAGAAATTGTTTCAGCATCATTCGCGAGTACAAAAACGGATTTTCTGCTGTCATGTGGCAGTCGGTGGGTATTTTCTTCAATAACAATCTGGTAAAAAGATACGATCCGGAAGACAACGACAAAGACCTGGAGCGCCTGGTACGCGATCTGGAGACTTCTAACCTGTACCGTTACGAACTATATCAGCAGGAAATGCTGCTCAGCAAGGTTCGGATCAAAAACTAGATTCACTGCGCCATCCAGTATTTTCTGAGCAGCCATTCGGCAACTGCAACCGCCAG
>CAIYJV010000277.1 GCA_903926605.1 uncultured Bacteroidota bacterium | reverse complement strand
GGCAACTACCAGTAATATCAATATGGGTTGGCCCGAACCCATGGGTGGCGGCTATCACTTTGTAAAACTGGAAGGGTCCTGCTCCGACGGAGTCGGCGCAACACCAATTGCCATGCATATAGGCACCAATGGTTTTCAGATCGCGACCGGCTTTCCATGCAAGGTTAACGTAACTAACGGTACGGAAACCGTGATCAGCATGAAAATGAACATCAACGCCTGGTTCCGGCATCCGTATGTATACAATTTCCTTACAGACGGTGTGGCTTCCATGGGCGATTCTACCCTGATGGCAAAACTTGCCGCGAATGGCAAAAATGTGATTTCGGCAAATTAATTTCTCAGGAGATGAAAAGATTTCAACCCGGCGCGTTCATTTTTGTTCTACTGTTACTGGTGGCAGGCTTGTCAATGCCATATTGTAAAAAGCCATCGGATAAAAAGATCACTCCCGATTCTGCCGATACGCCCTACGTGCTGACACCGGATACGATCGAGACCCCTTTATACTTCCCCAAACCAGTGATTCCGGATGACAACAAGCCCTACAAGGAGCGGATTCAATTGGGCAGAATGCTTTATTACGATTCTCTTTTATCCGGCGATGGCTCCCGTGCATGCGCTTCCTGTCACCGTCAGCAGTACGGGTTTTCAGACACCGGCCTGTACGCATCGGCTATGCCAGTACTACCACATGTGAATCTGGCCTGGTATTCCAATTTCATGTGGGACGGCTCCAAGACCGGCACGCTCGAAGACGTAATGCTGTTTGAGGTTCAGGTCTTTTTTGCCACAGACCTCAATAAAATGAACCAGAACACAACTTATAAATCGTTGTTCAAAAAATATTTCAATGTCACCTCAATCGGGTACAAAGAGATAGCCTACGTCTTGGCCCAATATCTGCGTTCGGTGGTGTCGGGTGGTACCCGTTTCGAACAAGTTATGTATCATGCCAAGGGTAGTTTTACCACTGACGAGTATTGGGGCTATCGTATATTTTTTACCGAAACCGGAGATTGTTTTCATTGCCACGTAAACCCCGTAATGACCGACGGGCTTATGCACAACACCGGTCTGGACAGTTTGTATGGAAAAACGGCTGATCAGGGTTTGTTTAATATTACCGGTAAAAATGACGACTTGGGGAAGTTCCGCACGGCCAATCTGCGCAACGTGGCACTACGTAACAGATTCATGCACGATGGGCGTTTTACCACACTGGACGAAGTAATAGACTTCTACGATCATGGCATGCATAAAGTAGCCAATCTGGACCCTGTAATGGCACTGCCTGCAAAGGCAAATGGGTTGCACCTGAGCGCAACGCAGAAGCGGCAGCTTAAAGCTTTTCTCAACACACTTACAGATTCCACCTTCATAAAAGATACCGCATTTGCCCGGTTAAAGTGACCGGAAAAATACCTGGGAATAGCCTGATTCAAGGGTGAATGGTATAAAAAAAGCTTCTTTTTCAAGAAGCCTTTTTAAAGTTTTTATTCCCACTCAATTGTGGCCGGCGGTTTGGAGCTAATGTCGTAAACCACCCGGTTTATGCCGCGTACTTTGTTGATTATATCGTTAGAAATTACTGCAAGTAATTCGTGTGGCAGGTGGGCCCAGTCTGCAGTCATACCGTCTACAGAGGTTACCGCGCGAAGTGCACAAGTAAACTCATAGGTACGCTCGTCTCCCATTACACCCACGCTTTGCACGGGCAGTAGAATGGTTCCGGCCTGCCATACTTTATGATAATAGCCACTGTCGCGCAGATGTTGTATGTAGATGGCGTCTGCTTCTTGTAGCAGTTTTACTTTTTCTTCGGTTACTTCGCCCAGTATCCTGATCCCCAATCCGGGGCCGGGGAATGGGTGGCGGCCGATGAAAATATCATCTATCCCCAGTTCGCGACCTACACGTCGCACTTCGTCCTTAAAAAGGAATCGCAAGGGCTCTACAAGTGAGAGGTGCATTTTTTCCGGCAATCCACCCACATTATGATGCGACTTGATCGTAGCCGAAGGACCATGTACCGACACTGATTCTATCACATCAGGGTAAATAGTGCCTTGTCCGAGATAGGATACATTTTTTAATTTCTTAGCCTGATCCGCAAATACCTCAATAAAAAGGCGGCCAATTATTTTTCGTTTTTTCTCGGGGTCGGTGACACCAGCAAGTTCCTTGTAAAACATTTCCCGGGCATCAATTCCCTTGGTATTCAGACCAAGATGTTTATAGCCTTCCAGAACCTGATCGTATTCGTTCTTGCGGAGTAAACCGTTGTCTACGAAAATGCAAAATAAGTTGGCCCCAATAGCCCTGTGAATCAATGTAGCGGCAACGGTTGAGTCTACGCCGCCACTCAATGCCATTACCACTTTGCCATCGCCAACTTGTGCTTTTATTCGGTCTACCGACTCATGAATAAATGAAGCAGGTGTCCAATCTTGCGCGCAACCACAGATATCCGTAATAAAATTTTTCAGCAACTGACGCCCATCGGTACTATGCGTAACCTCCGGATGAAACTGGATACCGTAAACAGGATTTGGCGCAAACTCGCTGCTGGCACGGAAAGCCGCAACCGGAATACTTTCTGTGTGGGCTATGCGTTTAAATCCGTCGGGAAGTTTTTTTATCGTATCACTATGACTCATCCAGACCTGGGTGCCCTGCGGTACGTCTGCAAACAACGGGTCGTTGGATATTTCTTTCAGGTGGGTGCGGCCATATTCACGATGGGTGGATTTGCCTACTTCGCCACCATACAACTTGGCCAAAAGCTGCGCGCCATAGCACACTGCCAGTACCGGCCGTTTTTCCGCCATTGCTTTTACATCGGGCAGGGGAGCCACCGGGTCGTTCACCGAAAACGGACTACCGGATAAAATGATGCCTTTTAAGGAATCATCATAATGGACCGGCTTGGTACAGGGTTGTATCTCGCAATATACATTCAGTTCCCGAATACTGCGGGCTATGAGTTGGGTATATTGAGAGCCAAAGTCGAGGATAAGTATTTTATGATTCATGAGAACGATGTCTAAGCCTGTGCTGGTGGAGTTCCGAAGTTAAAAGGCATTGCCGGGGTCTCCTGATCTTTAATATTGCCATATTGTGCTTCAAATCTTTTCACGTTGTCTATCAGTGCACGCATCACTCTCTTGGCATGTTGTGGCGTCATAACGATCCTTGATTTTACCTTAGCCTTAGGGGTGTTGGGCATCACATTTACGAAGTCTATCACAAACTCTGCGAAAGAATGAGTCACGATGGCGAGGTTGGCATATGTGCCATCGGCCATTTCTTCAGATAGTTCAATATTCAGTTGTTGTTCCGGTGGGAGTTGCTGGTCAGCCATTGTTGTATTTTTTGAGCCGCAAAATTAAGGAAAATCGTCTTTGAAAGGTCATTTTGCTCTAATTAAAGTGAGTGTTCGCACATTACAGAATCCTATACACAAGGCTCGGCAAAACCCGTTATGTTTTTGTTTTGCTGCAATAGAAATTATTTATGCGGGAATTTGTATAAATGTATTTATTTTTACAACAAAATTT
>CAIYJV010000276.1 GCA_903926605.1 uncultured Bacteroidota bacterium | reverse complement strand
GAGTTATCAGTGTTAAATGATTTCCAAGTCGGCGACATGAAAACCTACCAATACCTTTTGCGCCTGTTAATGGACGTCCAAAAACTGATGAAACGTCTTTCTTTTCTTTATTAGTGGTTGCTATTCGCATCCAATAGTTATCGACAGCATCAAAATTCATTCCTTTGCCATTATCGATAACATGAATTTGTGAATTATCACTCTGGTCATTTGTAAAAACGATTTGGACTTCAGTCGCATCAGCATCGTAGCAGTTCTTTACAAGCTCTACTAATGCAATATGAACAGTTTCCACGAGTTTTTCACCGAGTTCTCGGAGTAGGGCACTGTCTACGCTGAATCTTAAGGTTGCCATCGGGGGTGTTATCAATAAACCTAAATGTAGTTACTATTTTCGTATAATAATAATGGTTGAGGTTATAGGCTGTTCCAATGCAAATGTATCAAATAGAAAGGCAGCCTTTATAAACCTTATCACCATAAAGGTATAAAAATATTAAAACACTGAAATTTCACCACCCTGATTAAATCTGCCATTCTAAACTGCTTTTCTTTTTTCAGGAACTTCAATTGCTAGTGATAATTAAGCGCTATAAAAATCACTAATAAGGAAGTAGCTAAATATATATTCTGTCGTCGTGAGCTCGCCAAATCATGACATACTGTAATCCGGGATCAATTTGAAAGGGACTTTTCGAACGACAAAACCCGCGCTCGGCGCGGGTTTCAATTTTCCGCGGAGAGACTGTCAAATTTCGATCTATTTATGTGGAGGATTTCAGCATCAATTCTCTTTTCAATGCAGATGTTTTGTCGCTGTGCATTTCACCTTACCGCAGTATCCAAGGTATTTTCTGGCTAATGAATTGAGATCGCCCGGCGTTGTGGTCATCCAGTCGTTGAATATTGTCTGTTGTAAACCCTTTGTAAAAAGTTCCGTCGACGAGACTTTCTATAATGTACACATAGAACGCCATAACACACAAAAAAGCCCCATTTTGTGGGGCTTTTTGCGGACCGGACGGGACTCGAACCCGCGACCTCCGCCGTGACAGGGCGGCATTCTAACCGACTGAACTACCGATCCTTCCGATTTGGGAGTGCAAAGATAAGCAACAGGATTAAACACACAAATATTTTTTGCCTTTTCTCAGATATTTTTTGAACTAATGGTTATAAAGCCTTTGCCCGCTTGCCGCGGAGGCCTGTTGCGCTACATTCGTACCTTTGCCGCAAGCTTATCCTTTTCTATTTATGCAATATGCGCCGATCGTGGTTTCGCAACACTTTAATTGTCCGCCTGCAGATGTTTGGGCGGCTCTTACCAACCCATTCCTGATGCGGGGCTGGTACTTCGACTTGCCCGACTTCAAACCGGAAAAGGGTTTCCGTTTTCAATTTACAGGCGGGCCGCCTGAGACCGTTTATCTGCATCTTTGCGAGGTAACCGAGGCTATTGCCGAAAAAAGGATCGCCTATACATGGCGCTATGATGGGTATGCGGGCTGCTCGACGGTGATTTTTGACCTCGCACCCGACGGTGCCGGCACGATGCTGACGCTGATCCATAACGGGCTGGAGACTTTTCCTCAGGACAATCCTGACCTCGCTGCTGAAAACTTTGCAACAGGATGGGACCAGATCATACACGAAAACCTCGCGAGTTTTCTGGCCCGCAAAATCTGACCCGTATTTAACAGCAATCCTATACCGTATTTAACAGCTTATGACCTTTTGCGGAACCGGAAACAGAACGTATGAAACTGGGCGCGAACTGGGGCGCGGCGGGGAGGGCTGTGTATGTGAGGTACTGAACGAAACGGGGCTGGTGCTGAAACAATATTTTGAACCCGTACCCACGTTGCAATCGGAAAAGTTGCGACAAATGGTGCGGATGAAAAATGAGGCGATAGAGGCGTATGCAGCATGGCCCATGGACGTTGTGACCAACCCGCAGGGGCAGACCACCGGGTTTACCATGAAAAAGCTAAATGGCTATGTACCCCTGCACCACCTGTTCAGCCCCATGGACCGGAAGAAAATGTTTCCGGACAAAGGCTTCAATTTTCTGGTACATGTAGCGAGAAATCTGGCCACTGCCTTTCACACCCTGCACCACGCCGGGCTGGTAATGGGCGACGTGAACGAAGGCAATATTCTGGTGAATGCGAAGGGATATGTGTGCCTGATTGACTGCGATTCGTTTCAGGTGGCAAGAGACGATGGTAAGGGCTATTTTTTCTGCGAGGTGGGCGTGCCACGCTATACCCCACCCGAGCTACTGAAACTGTCTACATTCTCAGATATCGTACGATCTAAAAACACGGACAACTTCTCGCTGGCCATATTGATTTTTCAGCTTTTGTTCCTGGGGAGGCATCCGTTTGCCGGCAAAACCAAGGCCAAGGCTGAGTTGGATGAAGAGCGTGCGATAAAAGCTCTGGAATTTGCCTATACGCTACGCAGAAAAAGACCGCGCCTGACACCCCCGCCCGACAGTTTCCCTATTACGGGGCTGAATGAGCCCCTGATTGAAATGTTCCATCAGGCCTTTGAAGAAAAGGACCGACCGGAGCCAATTGAGTGGGTACGCGGACTGGAGGCATTGTTGAGTGATATGCAGGTGTGCACACTGACGCCGCTGCACACCTATCCGGCCGTATTGAAAGAATGTCCATGGTGCCGATTCCGGAAAGACAGGGGCATTTTGTACTTCCTGGATGACAGCTATCTGAACGCCACGAGGGCCCTGGGGGATATAGAACAGTTTGTACAGGGATTTCAGGTGCAGCCACTTGCGCTACCGGAGTTTAAAGAACCGGCATTGCCCGTCAATGTCACTGCGTTACCAGTAGATACCCGATTTGTGCAGGCGCGGAATATGCATGCCGCATTGATGACAGCGGCGACGATGGCTGAGCTTGGTAGTATCTTTTTCGCTCCTGCGCTTATTCTGGCACCCCTGGCCGGAATGCTGTTGTTGCAATTGGTGTCGCCGTGGAAAAAACTACTGGCAAAAGAGCAGCAAACACTGGCGGACGCTGTAGCAAACCAGAAAAACCATCTGTCGCGGTTGCTTCTGGAACAACAGCATACATCGGACCAGACGAACTATTACAAGCACGTAGCGCAACTGGAACGGGCGGTAGCCGACTTCAGGAATCTGCCCGTAACGACAGAAGAGAAGCGGCAAAAGATGGAGGAAGAACTGTATAGGGAACAACTGGGGTATTATCTGGCCTGCTTTAAAATAGACAACCACCAAATAACTGCCATTGGCACTGCAAAAAAAGCGGTTCTGCTTCAACATGGCATAGAAAACGCGAACGACATCTCTCGCGTCGGCGCAGTAAAAGTCCCGGGAATAGGTCCGAAAAACCAGCAGATACTGATGGAATGGCAACGCAGTGTGGCGGCGGGTTTTCAGTACATACCCGATGCGCAGAAAGTGTCGCTGGCACAGAAGAAAGCAGAAAACGAGATGTATGCCAAGAGGGGGCAATTGGAAAATCAGATCCGGAAATCATTTCAGGAAGTAAACTATCTGCGCGATCATCTGCAACACAGGCACCGACTACTGGAGAACCGCATAAACGACCAAGCAAAGCAAGCAGCCAGGGCACAAGCCAATCTGGACGCCTTTGTAAGGATGCGGAATTTTAATCTCCTCTTCGCAACAGCGACCCTGACCAGGCTGAAAGCCCGCCAATGAGACAGCCTACCGAGGCGCAAACAGCGATAAAAAGCGCATAATTCGGGGCCTTGAAAAACAGTACAGCCATACGCGACGACAAAATATGCTCGTTCGCAAAATCTTTAAAGATCATGTTAGGGATCCAGAATATGGCTATGCCGGCTACGCCTGCAAAAAAAGCGGCTCCGCCCCTGAGCCGAAGCGTCCAGGCCACACCGAATGCCACGGGCATTATAGACCACCAGGGCAGAAAAAACTCGGCTATAGACGAGAGGAACGCGATGAGTATGATGGAGATGGTAGTGCGCATAGATCAGGGAAAAACAGTGATGGTGTATTTGTATTGATTGGGGGCAGGTGGCGACCCGGCAGGAAACAACACCAGCCGATGATACTTGCCATTTGCCCAATTGCCTAGAAATGAGGCATAATATTTACTTCCGGGGTTGCCCGACTGACCACCGGGATATATACCCCATGCGTTAATCTCTTTACCCATTTCCACAACCATTCTCCAGGACGGGCCGTGATTGCCATTCAGGGCGTTGACTGTATTGCCCCATCCCCCGGCTTTAATTTTGTCGTATCCAAATGCGGGTAGTTTCAGCAAGTGCGCTACAGTAGTGTTTTTTGCCAGATACCATTCGGCTTGCCCTGATTTGTCCAGCTTTGCAAGGCTGTCCTGAGCCTTGACGAAAGACGACGATATCAGTTTGTCCACATCATTTTCAGGAATCACGCCCCTGAAGCCATTTTTCAGCAAGTCCATGGTAACCTCGGGCAATGGCAACAGCTTGTCTGGCACATTTTTAAAACGGTCGTCCCAAAGTCCGTGATACAGTCCGTACCACCACGTCTGAAAAAAGGTAGCATTCTTGCTGTTGGGCTCCAGGCGGCAATCCCACGCAGCAAGGTCCACCGCCCATTTGCTGCGTACAACATCCGGCGACAGACGTTTGAGGATGACGGGCAAAACGTGCCCGGCCAACCAGGAATAATTGTCGTTTTGGAGCGCGAACATATCTTCTACCGTTGCCTTACTAAGCCCCTGTAACACCTGATTGATACGCCAAGCCCGAAACTCGTAGAAATAACCGTTGTACCAATATGGATAGGTTGAGTCGGTAACGCATTGATTGGCAGAGGCCAGATAGCCTTGCTCGGGGTCTGAAGCATGGGGGTTCTCTGTCATTGGTATCAGCTCGTGCCAAAGCGTGGCACTGTCTGATCCGTTCATGATGTACCGGCCCTGATCCTTCCATTTGTTCACGAAACTACCCTGCCCCCATAATGCGATGTGTCCACGACGGTCGGCATAGAGCATATTCTGTGCAGGGCATTCATAAAACCCCAATGCCTCTGTAAAGCCCAGATAGTTGCGAGCACGGTTGAGGAGATAAAATGCTTTCAATTCGTTTGACGGATCGTGGGCTTTCCACCTTACTGCAAGCGGCCTTGTAAAGCCATCAGGCTCCACGAAGTGCTTGTCGTACATGACGGGACCATGTACAGTATAATGAACAGTATCTGTTACATCTGCCTCCCCTTTTACACCTATTACCTCTACCCTGTTTTCGTATGCCAGCGGGCGACCATTAAGTAAATAATGACCTGCATCGGCTTCCGATATTTCATAAAAATCTTTTACATCGCGGTAGTTATTGGTGAAGCCCCACGACACACTGTCGTTGAACCCGATAACGACACCGGGGGCGCCGGGAAGCGTAGCGCCGAATACATTGATGCCGGGAGCCTGAAGCTGGGCTTCGAACCACAGAGAGGGCAAATTAAGGGTCAGGTGCGGGTCGTTGCAAAGTATGGCAGCACCGCTTTTGGTGCGCGAGCCGGACAATGCCCAGTTGTTGGACCCGATGCCCGATGCCTCGTCGCGGGCAGATGGCTCATTATTAACAGCAGTAGGTTTGCCACCACCATTTTTGCCAGTGAAGAAGTGTGGAAACAGGCTTCCTGCTGGCGCCTGAGCCTGGTTGAGTGTGGCTGGAGAAAACTCTGTTCCCGACGGAATCACGGTGTTACTGGCGGGAATCTTTCCGGGAAAAAGCAATTCAAATTGTTCGGGCAACAGCAGATCGCGAAGAAAGGTGAGGGGAATATCTTCGGTATATCCAGTAAGATCATCGGCCATATACTTGAGTAACAGCGATATGCGCAGGTTGGTCCACTTTTCCGGGGCAAAGCCCATTAATTTGTACTCCAGTGGCAGATCCCGTTTCTTGAGTTTGGCCACATAGGCATTCACACCCTCTGTGTATGCATCCATCATCAGCCTGGTCGCCGGATCGGATTCCATTTTTTCAAGAGAGCGCTCGGCTGCATACACCATACCCTTCCGGCGCTGCTTACGGTCGAAATTCAGAATTTTATCGCCTTCTCCTCTACCCACTACCTCTGCCAGTCTGCCCGCGGCCGCACGGGTTTGCATATCCATTTGCCATAAACGAAAAGATGCCGTAAAATAGCCTTGTATAAAGTAAAGGTCATGATCGTCGGATGCCTTTATGTGTGGCACCAAATGATCATCGAGCCAAACTTCTACTTCGTGGTGCAACGTAGGGAATTTGTTTTCCCAGTTGAAGTCGTAATTCACATTTTCCGCATTTGCCCAACAACCATTTACAGGGTCAAGCAACCTGCCCAGGGCAGGAAATCTGGTACCAATGGGATGATCCAGCACATATACCAGTACCAGTGTAATACCAAGCAAGATCGTGCCGAATATTTTTCGCATAGCTAGTCCAAATATACAATAATCTATGACACATCAGCCATTGAAATTGCAGACATTGGACTATTCTGGCAGGGCGATATCGTAGTGCTTACCCGGCCTCACAGTAAGCTTGTGGGCGCGGAGCCAGGGATTGTAGATTTTCAGCATTTTGTAGGTAGTGTTGTTGGACTTAGCAAAATTGGTCAGATTTTCAATAGAATTTTCCACAACAATCGTCCTTGATTTTAGCGGTTTGAAGTCGCTGGAAAGCAAGGGATACAACCCGAAATTCTTGAAGTTTGATAAAATGTGCTTGAGTGCAAGTATGCGAAACACATAACGATTGGTCTCGTCAGGAAAAATGAGGTCGTAATAATTCTGTGACTCCTGAAAATCGGCCTGATTTTTAAAACCTGCCTGTCCGCAGTTGTAGGATGCTGCAGCGGCGGTCCAGGAGCCGAACTTGGCGTTTGACTCCTTGAAATACTTGCATGCGGCATCGGTGGCTTTGGCTGCGTTAAAGCGTTCATCCACCTCATCGTTGATCTCGAGGCCATATCGAGGTCCGGTATCCTTCATAAACTGCCAGAAACTGGCTGCGCCTACGCCAGACAAGGCGTTTTGCTGCAACGAACTTTCGGCCACACAGACATATTTCAGATCGTCAGGCACACCATTGGCTTTTAGCCGCTCTTCAATAATCGGAAAATACCGGCCAGCGAGCATCAGGATGTACAACATACTGCCATGCTGGTAAGAGTTTACGATCAGCTCCCGTTGCAGCCGCTCACGCACCTCCCAACGGTCGAGCGGTACATTTTCACTGCAGAAACTCAAGGATTGTGGCAATTCCGGCACAAACCAGCGATACTGCGGCTTTGGCTCTGTGCCAGATTCAGCTGTGGTAGCAGCAGAATCAATACGTGTGGAAGAAATACCAATAACTACTATCGCCCCAACGACGATACCTGACAAAAACAAATATAACGACCTGGACTTATGAGCCATAACAAAAACGTAAACAATAAAGTTACGCAAATGCCCGTAATTTTTGGGCAAGGACTAAAACAACGATCGAAACGATTGTATCAAAACCTTTAAATAAGGTCTCTCAGGATGCTTACCACACGGTCTATTTCGTCTCGGGTATTATGGCGGCAAAAGGAAAAGCGAATCGGAACCAAATCGTGGGCTTTCTCTCCATAAATTGCTTTGATGACGTGCGACACAGAATTGGCACCACTGGTGCATGCGCTGCCTCCACTCACACATATACCGGCCATATCCAGACTGTAAAGCAGCATCTCAGACTTTTCGGTCATTGGGAATCCTACATTGAGTACCGTATAAAGGCTGCTACCCTCCATGTCTCCATTAAACACGATCTGCGGGAAATGGGCTTTTAGCTCAGACGCCATATAATGCTTCAGCCCCCGTATATAGGCTGCATCTTCTTCGTGGCGTTCTGTAGCCATTTCGAGTGCCTTGGCCAGCCCTACGATGCCGTAAATATTTTCGGTACCGGCACGTTGATTGCGCTCCTGCGCGCCGCCCTGCATCAATGGCTTAATCCGCACCATTTCGTTAATGTAAAGCAGACCTATGCCCTTGGGGCCATGAAATTTATGTGCCGCCGCACTGATAAAATGTACCGGTATATGCTTTAAATCCATGGGATAATGACCCACGGTTTGTACGGTATCGCAATAAAAGATGGCATCGTGCTTCTGGCAAAGCTCGCCTACAGCTTTAATTTTAAGCAAATTGCCGATCTCGTTGTTTGCATGCATCAGGCAAACCAGACTTCTTGCGCCTGCACCTGCCAGCAATTCTTCCAAATGAACAAGGTCTATATGCCCTTTGTCCAGAAGGCGCACCATGCTCACAGTAGCATTGTATTGGTCTGCCAGGTAATCTATGGTATGTAGCGTTGCGTGATGCTCGAGCGGAGAAGTAATAATGTGTTTGCAACCCAACTCGCGCACCGCAGCACCTATTGCTGTATTGGCACTTTCTGTTCCACCTGAGGTAAAAAACACCTCACCAGGACTTGCATTCAGAATTTTTGCCACAGTTTTCCGAGCGAGTTCAATAGCCATGCGGCTTTCCCGACCATAAGAATAAACTGAAGAAGGGTTGCCAAATTTTTCGGTAAGCAGGGGCAGCATAGCCTCCAACACCTGCGGGTCAAGCGCAGTGGTGGCGGCATTGTCAAAATATATTCGATTCATTAAGCCAGATTATTGAAGCGGCAAAGGTAAAAACAAATCGCAAATGCCCCTAAATATAAATTATACGAAATAAAATCAATAGACAAAAATATTAAAAATATTTTCAGTGTCTTTTACACCTGAGTCATATCAAATATGCATCCGGAATTTGTTCAACTGCTTCTGGGTTGACACCTAGGTGTTTCCAGCAACCGCGGGCGCCCCCGGCTTTACAAATTGAAGTCCATCCGGGCTGATCAGGTTTTCGATTCACTATAGGCGAGTTTTGAATTGCACCCAAACCAACTGTACTGTTAAAGAAATACATCGCAACCCATTCGGACCAATGCATTAGGATCACCCTAGTTTTTCCTCAATTTCCATAAGCCGTTCAAAGCTGGAGTCGTATTCCTTGTTCAACTGTTGCAATCGCTGGCTATGTGCCCGATAGGTCTCGTCAAGTTTCTTGAACTTCTCCTTGTCGGAATAGCAATCGGGGTCAGCCAGTTTCGCCTCAAGTTGGGAAGATTCATTTTTCAACTTAGAAAGTTCCTCCTCTATTTTTTGAAAAATCTTTTGCTGCTTCTGATGTTCTTTTTTCAGTGCGTTGAGCTGGTCCTGCTGCAAATTGTTTTTTGGCGGCGCCTTTTCCTCTTTCTTTTCGGGCTTCTTTTCAACTACCACTTCCTTTTTCAGGTTTGCGGCGAGCGCCTGTTCGCGCTTTATTTTGTCCAGATGCCAGGTATGCCATTCTTCATAGGTACCTCTGAATTCTTTTATCTCCCCGTCTTCAATATTCCAGATCTTATTGGCGGTACGGCTGATAAAATAACGGTCGTGCGACACCAGTATCAATGTGCCCTGATAACGGTTCAACGCCTCAATGAGCATTTCTACCGATTGCATATCAAGGTGGTTGGTCGGTTCATCGAGCATCAGGAAGTTGCCCCGTGCGGCAATGGTCTTGGCGAGTGCCACCCTGGCCTTTTCGCCACCCGACAATACTTTTATCTTTTTAAATACATCGTCACCACTAAACAGGAAGCACCCCAGCAACTGGCGCAATTCCAACTCCGTCTTGCCGCTGCCACACAATTTCATTTCTTCCAATACTTCCAGCTCAATGTTCAACGACTCTAACTGGTGCTGCGCGTAGAAGCTCTCTTCAATGTTATGGCCCCACTTGCGCTCGCCCTCATAACCCTCCATGCCGCCAATGATGCGCAATAAAGTGGACTTACCCTTTCCATTGGCTCCGATCAGCGCGATCTTGTCGCCACGATCTATTTCGGCCGATGCATTGTCCAGTATTTTAAGGTCGCCATAACTCTTACACAGGTCCTTGAGTGAACAAATGATCTTTCCGGGCTGCGTTGCTATGGAAAAGTTGATATTCATAACCGGCACACTGGAGTCGGGTGCTTCAATCACATCCAGTTTATCGAGCCTTTTTATTGCGCTCTGTGCAGCAGCCGCCTTTGTAGCTTTGGCTCGGAATCGCTCTATAAAACGCTCCTGCTGACGAATATAATCTTGTTGATTCTCGAACGCGCGCTGCTGGAGTACCATGCGTTCTACTTTTTCTTTCTGGAAGAAAGTGTAATTGCCGCTGTACTGCACCAGGTCGCGCTGCCACACTTCCACGATCTTAGTCACCATGCGATCCAGGAAATAACGGTCATGCGATACAATCACTACGCTGCCGGGGTAACTGATAAGATATCGCTCCAACCATTCTATCGAAGGAAGATCAAGGTGGTTGGTCGGCTCATCCAGCAACAACAAATCGGGTGCCTGAAGCATCATTTTGGCCAGGAGCACACGCATGCGCCAGCCACCACTGAACTGGTCGTAAGGCCGTTGCAGATCGGCAGTAGAGAATCCCAGGCCCTCCAACACTTCTGCCGCCCGGTGTTCCATTTCATAACCACCTGCCACTTCAAAGTCGTGCAGCAAATGGCTGTAGTCGTCCAGTAATTGGGCATCGTCCGGTTTGGATTCCAGTTCCTTCAGCACGTCCTCCATTTCTTTTTCTACCTGATGGGCTTTTTCAAAAGCCTGCATACCCACTTTGAGAATGGACTCGGAAGTAGAAAAACTAAGGAGGTCCTGGTTAAAAAAGCCCAGGCTTACGTCTTTGGGCTTGCTCATCACCCCGCTATCGAGGGTATAGGATCCGGTCATCAGGCGCAGCAGCGTAGACTTGCCCGCTCCGTTCACACCTACGAGACCTATACGTTCGCCAGTGCCTATCTGCCAGCTGGCGTCCTCCAGAATGGCGCGTGCGCCAAAAGAAAAATTGATATTTTGTAATGAAAACAGCATAATAAGGCCGCAAAGTTAATGAGACTTTGCCCGTTTTAGGGTAGGTGGATGTAAAATGAATATAAAATTGAGGCGGCGGGCGTGAAAAACACACAAACAGCGCATTGTAGCCAAAGTAACCAAATAAACTATATGATACTTGCTACATGCAGTACTTCCCTTATAGCTTCGTAGGATTTTGCAGCCAGCGGAGGCACGTCAGCCATGGCTACCCAGCGGGCCTCCATGATCTGTTCTTCTTTCTGCGGACGCAGTTTATCGTGTACTGTAGCCTGCATCTTGTACCAGGAAGTTCTTTTCAACATCAGTTCATCGTGCTGACTATACACGTGAAAAGTGTCTATGATCTTGTTTTCGGAAACGAGATTTTTCAGCCCCGTCTCTTCGCACACTTCCCTTAGCGCACATTCCTCGAGCGACTCTCCGGGATCCAGTTTCCCCTTGGGCAGGTCCCACTTGCCGCGGCGGAAAATCATAAGAATCTCTCCGGCTTCGTTAAACACCAGTCCCCCACCCGCGTCTATGGGCACGAACAAATTATGAATGCATTCCTGTATGGCAACAGCCGAACCGTCTTCTATCACCGCGCCGCGCATACCGGGATTTTCGAGATAATGCAATGCCTGATTGAAGTTCCGGATACTAGCCCCGGAAAAAACCTGAAAACCTGCATAGGCCGGATTTTCCTTAAAAAGCTCATCCGTTTGTGTGGTAAGAATAAGAGGCTTATCGTTAAAATAAATTCGTTGAAGGTATTGCATGGCACGTTTGGTTGTAAGGCTAAATTGAAACGAACGAACGGAAACGCAGCCGGTTTTGCTTGCATCGCCTTTTTGATGTAGGTTTGACCCGTTATGAGTACACCCAAACATTTCGCCGAGAAACTACTGCAAATTAAAGCATTGCAGGTCAACCTGCAAAAACCTTATACATGGGCTTCCGGCTGGCAATCGCCGGTATATTGCGACAACCGGAAAGTATTGTCGTATCCTTACGTGAGGGATTTCGTAAAAAGCGAACTGGCCAATATGATCCTGGAGCATTTTCCCGATGCTACCGTTATTGCCGGCGTGGCAACCGCAGGGATAGCACATGGTGTTATGGCCGCAGACCTGTTGAAACTTCCATTTATATATGTGCGGTCCAAACCCAAAGAACATGGCATGGGCAACCAGGTGGAAGGTGTGCTGGAACCCGGCAGCAAAGTAGTAGTGGTGGAAGACCTTGTATCTACCGGGAAGAGCAGTTTACAGGTAGTAGACGTACTGCGCGAACTGGGCGCCGAAGTAATAGGGATGTGTGCATTGTTCACCTACGGATTTCCGGTAGCCGATGATGCATTTGCAAAGGCCAATGTACCACTTCGTACCATAAGTAATTATACGGCACTGATGGAAGTAGCAGAGGAACAACACCTTGTAGCACCGTCGCAGCGGGAGATACTGGCACAATGGCGGACCGACCCAGGCAATTGGAAAATATAAAGACTGCCGAAACCGCAGGAAACATAAATTTACATCCTCCCCTAATTAAGATTTGATGCAATGGATGGTGTTGATTCGGTGGAAAAATCTGGTACTCATTCTGGTCACGCAGTTTGTAGCTTGGTTTTGTGTCGTGAGACCGGGAAATCCGGAAGTGGTGGGGATTCAGCACTTTTTACTTCTGGCTTTTTCTACCGTTTGCATCGCTGCGGCCGGGTATATCATTAATGACTATTTCGATGTCCGTATAGATGCGGTAAACAGACCGGATAAGATGGTGCTGGGCAAAACGATAGGGCGCCGCAGCGCCATTATCGTTCATACCGTGCTGAATGTAGCCGGCGTACTTGCCGCAGCCGTCGTAGCCTTATCGGCAGGGCATTTGTCCTGGGTGCTGGTACAAGTGGTTTGCACTTTTCTGCTTTGGCTGTATTCGTCCCGTTTCAAACAGTCTTATATGGTTGGCAATGTGGTGGTTTCACTGCTCACGGCGCTCACTATTCTCATCCTCATTTTGTACGAGCCATCCTTGCACCGCCTTGCGCGGCTGCCGGTACTTTCGGGGCAGATCAATCGTTCGGCGATGCCGTTCTGGGTTTTGATCTGCTATGCCTGGTTTGCGTTTGTACTGAACTGGATGCGGGAAATCGTAAAGGATATTGAAGATTTTGCCGGCGACGCCAAGGAGGGCTGCCGGACAATGCCTATTGTAAAGGGAATCTCGTTTTCACTACGTTTTATTTATGGCCTGGCATTTTTTGCCTTTTTGCCGTTGCTCGTATCGGTTTATGTCTTGTACTTGCGGCATCATCCCTGGTTTTCGGCCTATCTTAGTGGATTCCTGATCCTGCCGCTTGTAGCCTGGTGTATTTTTCTGGGCAGGAACTATACCTCCCGGCATTTCGCAAATGCCAGCCGCGCATTGAAGATCATTATGATCCCGGGTATATTATCTTTACTTGTTTATTACCTTCATCTGTAGCAATGAGCAAAATAATTCTGGCGTCCCAGTCACCGAGACGCAAACAATTGTTGGAAATGGCCGAACTGGAGTTCGAGGTACTGATAGCTGATGTAGACGAAACCAATCCACCCGGAATGGCGGGAGAAGAAGTGCCGGAATTTCTGGCCCGGAAAAAAGCCAGGGCCGTTGCGCACCTTGTTGACCCGGGAGCAATCGTGATAGCCGCCGATACAATGGTCTTGTCGGACCACCATATACTGGGAAAACCCAGAGATTTTGAAGACGCGCAGCGCATATTGGGGCAACTCTCCGGCAAGATGCACACAGTAGTAACTGGTGTTTGTATTTGTAAAGGGGACGTAGTGAAAAGTTTTTCCACCACTACACGTGTCTATTTCCGAACGCTTTCCCCATCGCAGATAGACCACTATATTACCCGATACAAACCCTACGACAAAGCAGGAGCCTACGCCATACAGGAATGGATAGGTGTGACCGGAATTGAAAAAATAGATGGAGATTACTATAACGTTATGGGCTTGCCTATAGGAGAAGTAATTCTTGCGTTGAGCGCTTTTGTATAACATAAAACCGGGTTTGTATGCGTCATACAAGATTCAATTTGCTTTTTGCCACCGTTGTTTGTATTGGGCTTTGGTCTTGCAAAAACGGCAAAGAACGAGTTTCCCCTTATGCCGAAACTACGCCGTTCACTATAGGCAGAATTGAAAAAATACACTCAAATATATTGGGTCAGGAAAGAGTACTGAATGTGTACCTCCCCGAGGGATTCAGTGATAGGGATACCACCCGGTATGCAGTTGTATACCTGCTGGATGGGTCTGCAGGGGAAGACTTTGTGCACGTATCCGGCATTGTGCAATACGATGCCCTTCCGTGGATCAACCGGTTGCCGCCAACAATTGTGATTGGCATTGCCAACATTGACCGGAAACATGACTTCACCTATCCAACCGCTATTGCGGACTACCGTTCAATAATTCCCGCGGGCGGCGGATCGGAGAAGTTTATGGACTTTATAGAAAAGGAGCTGCAACCATGGGTAACCACGCACTTTAAGACCACCGCCACCAGAGTACTGATAGGGCAGTCGCTGGGCGGGCTGCTGGCATCTGAGATACTGCTGAAAAGGCCCCGGTTGTTTAACAAATACATTATTATGAGTCCAAGTCTGTGGTGGGACGATGGCTCGCTGTTAAAAGTAAATTCTGACATTCTGAACCCGAACTACAACCAGCCTACCGACGTATATGTAGGAGTAGGCAAGGAAGGCGCCGGGCTGGGGAGAATACCACATGTGATGCAAGCGGATGCCCGCAGTATGGCTGACAAAATTGCCCGGTCTCAAAGCCCGGTCGTAAAGGTTTACTTTGATTATCTACCGTCTGAAACCCATTCAACGATTACGCATACGGCTGTTTTCAATGCATTCAGGTATCTGTTCAAGCCGATGGAACAGCCACACTAATGGCGGAATGAGCACTAAGGCGAAACGATATAATTGCCCGGATAGAAGCATCCAATAGGCTTATCAGGATACGTTCAAGCTATTCGGTTACATTTGCGGATATGAAACTTTTGCTGACCTACCTGGGACGATACAAGCCCATGATATTCCTGGCTATTGTACTTGCAGCCATCAATCAGGGTTTTTCTCTGATGGACCCCTGGATATTCGGACGCTTGCTGGATGGCTTTGTGAACCACCCATTGTCGCTGGATAAGGAGGGGCATCTGCACAGGGACCTACCAGAATACCTGCGCGGAGCTTCACTGCTGGTGCTTGCACTGATAGGTGTGGCCATGGTGTCGAGGATTGCAAAAGCATTCCAGGACTATTCTATGAATGTGGTGATCCAAAAATTCAGCGCCCGCCTCTATACCGACGGACTAAAACACGCGTTACAACTACCCTACCGCGATTTTGAAGACCAAAGCAGCGGTCAGACTCTGTCTATATTGCAAAAAGTGCGCACGGATTGTGAGAAATTCATCGTGGCATTTGTAAATGTATTGTTGTTGTCGGGCATAAGCGTGATCTGGGTGATGTGTTATGCATACATGCTGCACCCTATGCTACCTGTGATATATATGGGCGGCACACTGATACTGGGATGGCTTACGGGTATTCTGAGTAAAAGAATTAAAGAAGTACAGAAAAAAATTGTAAGTGAGACCAATGCACTGGCCGGCTCTACCACCGAATCGCTCAGAAATATTGAGCTTGTCAAAAGCCTTGGACTGACACAACAGGAAGTGAACCGCCTGAACGCCACAACTGTGCGCATACTGGGTCTTGAACTGAAAAAAGTGCGCAGTATACGTGCGATCTCCTTTATTCAGGGTACGTTCGTCAACCTGTTGCGGCAGATCATTGTGATGTGCCTTTTGTTTTTTATTTACAGAGGCACTATTAGTCCGGGTCAGTACATGACGCTGATGTTTTATTCTTTTTTCATTTTCGGTCCCTTGCAGGAGCTTGGCACTGTGATCATATCCTACCGGGAAGCCGAGGCCTCTTTGAACAATATGCAACTGCTCTTAAAAAAACCGGTTGAATATGTACCTGAAAACCCGGAAAGAATAGACAATATCAGCGACCTGAAATTCGAAGCTGTTACTTTTCGCCACAAGTCGTCGGCCCGTCCTGCGATCAACAATATTGACTTCAATGTGAAGCTGGGTGAAACCATCGCATTCGTTGGACCTTCCGGGAGCGGAAAAACCACGTTGGTAAAGCTTATCGCAGGATTGTACCATCCGGAAACAGGCAGCATTTATTACAATGGACACAAGGGCGATGCTATAGATTTTGAAGAGCTTCGCCGGCAAATGGGTATGGTTACACAAGACCCTCAGTTGTTTTCGGGAACCATACGCGAAAACCTATTGTTCGTAAATCCGGCGGCGGATGAAAAAGACATAAATGAAGTGTTGAAAATGGCAGCCTGCCAAAACCTGATGTCGCGCGCAGAAAATGGCCTTGAAACCATGATCGGCGAAAGCGGTCTAAAACTTTCCGGCGGCGAAAGGCAACGCATATCTATAGCCAGAGCGCTGCTTAGAAAACCAAGGTTGATCATTTTTGATGAAGCCACCTCTGCACTCGACTCCCTGACTGAAGACGAAATATCGCAAACCATACGCAATATCACGTCTCACCGTAACCATATTACCATTATGATCGCGCACCGTCTTTCGACAATCATGCATGCCGACCGAATATACGTGCTGGAACGTGGCAAGATTGTAGAAACAGGTAGCCACCAGACGTTGATTGACGAAAAAGGTCTTTATTATGCGATGTGGCGGCAACAAATTGGCGAACGTGCTGAGCAACCAGAGATGGCGTGAACACGACACTGAAACTATATCGCTCACGCCTTCATAGAAACAAAAAATAGTTTTGTTTTTTTCAAAAGTTTTTTCTAACATTGCATTGTTAATGCAGTGTTATTGAAATCGTGCCGAAATTATTAATAGCATACTAAAATTCGTTTATTTATACTGAGCATAGATAACAATTTAAGTATCAAATAGTTTGAACACGGATTCCACCGCATTTGCTTTACCGAATTAAAAACTACTATATGGAAAAGACAATTACTTTTTCGGTACAGGGAAACGTAATTACCGGTAAGTTGCACGGTAATGCGCACCTTTGGACATTTGAATCGGATAACGAGTATATCCGTTCGAATTTTAATAATGGTAGGATATCAAAACACTCTATCGTAAAACAGTCGAAATGCGAACAAGCACTGAACATGATCTATTCTGTAGTTTGTGAAGAGGCTGAGCTTCCTGGCTTCTAGCCGCGACATTCTGGAATTTCTTAAGGACCTAAGGCCCAATCCTTCCCTGCTGCAATGAAATATGCAATATTGCCAGCCTTTTACTGCGGACGAAAGATGCAAATATGCAGACAATACATTCAAATAGCCTTTCATCGGCATTTTGGTTTTATGCTATGGTGGCATTAGTTTATATTTGCCGTCCAAATTAGAAAGATGTTACCCATACAACTATTCAGACAGAACAAAGAACTGATCCTGAACGGAATCGCCAAAAAGAATTTCAAAGGTGCTGAACTTGTAGACAAAGTAATAGCACTGGATGAAGAAAGGCGCCGTCTTCAGGCAGAAAACGACGCATTGGCAGCGACCGCCAACCTTGCCGCAAAAAACATAGGCAAACTGCTGTCTGAAGGCAAAAAGCAAGAAGCTGAATTGCTGAAAACTGAAGTTGCAGCCAACAAGGACAAAGCAAAAGACATAGCGCTGTTGATAAACGAAGCAGAAGCCGAACTGCATGCGACCGTTGTAAAATTCCCAAACCTGCCCCATTCAAGTGTTCCATTTGGCAAAACGCCTGAAGAAAATGAAGTTGTGCGATCTGGCGGCGTTAAGCCAGACCTGTCTGCCCAAAAGCAGCCACACTGGGAACTGACCGAAAAATACGGACTCATAGATTTTGAGCTCGGTAATAAGCTTACAGGCAGCGGGTTCCCTGTGTACGTGGGTCAGGGTGCCAAGTTGCAGCGAGCACTTATTAATTTCTTCCTCACTTACAACATAGACGCCGGTTATAAAGAGTACTACCCTCCATACATGGTGAATGAAGCCACTGCTTATGGTACGGGACAGTTGCCGGATAAGGAAGCGCAGATGTACCAAACCAAAGAAGAAGGTTTTTATCTTATCCCCACGGCAGAAGTACCGGTAACCAATGTATATCGTGACACCATAGTGGCAGATAACAATTTGCCGGTAAAGATGACAGCATATACGCCCTGTTTCCGCCGGGAAGCAGGCTCGTATGGCAAGGATGTACGCGGACTAAACAGGGTACACCAGTTTGACAAAGTCGAGATCGTGCAACTGGCACATCCTGACAATAGTTACGACATTCTGGAAAACATGGTACTGCACGTAGAAAAACTGATTCAGTTGTTGGGCCTGCCTTACAGAATACTCCGGTTATGTGGTGGCGACATGAGTTTTGCTTCCGCACTTACTTACGACTTCGAGATATACAGTGCAGGACAGGACAGATGGCTGGAGGTGAGTTCGGTATCAAATTTCGAAACTTTTCAGAGCAACAGAATGAAGATCAGGTACAAGGATGAAAATGGCAAAACTCAGTTGGTACATACCCTCAATGGCAGTTCGCTGGCGTTGCCGCGTATAATGGCCGGTATAATCGAAAATTACCAGACACCTGAAGGAATCCGCATTCCTGGCGCTCTACAACCCTACTTTGGCAAAGACATAATAAATTAAACCAATAAAGTTTATGATTCAACGTATTCAGTCTTTTTGGCTATTTCTGGCGGCAGCGTTCAACGCTGTTACGCTTGTGCTTTGTTTTTACAGTGTCCCTGCAACTACGACGATGCCTGCATTGCAAGTAAAGGTAACAGACCATTACCCTTCTCTTTTGCTCACAGCCGTGTGTGTGCTTTTGCCATTGGTAACCATTTTTTTCTATGGCAATAGGAAAAAGCAGTTATCCATGAGTATGGTATCGGTATTGGCAACCTGCGGACTGCTTTCGACACTGCTGGCACGGACCAATACTGTGATGAATCAGAACCCCGGGCGCACTGGCACTTATGGTGTAAGCGGCGTAATGCTGGCTCTTTCAGCGATCCTCATAATCCTTGCGATTATCGGGATAAGAAAGGACGAAAAACTTGTTAAGTCAGTTGAAAGGCTACGTTAATCCTTCACTTTAGTCTAATCTCACGCAGGTTTCCTACGACCGAAAAGTACTAAAAGCTTAAACGGTTGTGATCGGCAAAGGAAATCAGGTACCTGCGTAAATGCAGGAAAGCCATGACATTGTTGAGGATAAAGAATAGTTTTCCCAAAATGTGGAATGACATGAATGCGTAAATAATCAGCACATCGCTGGAAAATACAAAACAGACATAAAGAATTGCGGCCCACTTTTGCTTATTGCGGTCATACAGTTCCCTACTCATGGCACTGTTTGACGACAAAAGCAGCGCTATGATCACAAAACAAGTAAACGGAATTAGAATACCAGCCAGTATTTTGCTTTCTATCTCCTTGTACAAAACAAAAATTACATTCCTCAACAGGTAAACCCCGTAGATAACCAACAAAAACAGGGTTGTAACATTTAAGCGATATATTTTCTTCAGATGACTTTCCATTTACATGGTCAAATTAGACTTTTAGATTAATCACAACCTTTTTTGTTGTCATTTAATATCCTTAGCGAAAAAAAATCACACAAAAATATTTTAGACAATGTAACAAAAATAACAAAAAAAATACTTAACGAACCATTAATTTTTCAAAGTTAAAAATTAATGGCGATTTAACGCAACGTTTTAAAAAATGACCGGAGGCAGCGAAAATTCCGGCCAAGCGACGTACTTTAGCGGCCATGCAAAAAATACTGATCGCAAACCGTGGTGAAATTGCTATGAGGGTGATGAGAACCGCCCGGGAAATGGGTATTAAGACCGTAGCAGTTTTTTCTGAAGCCGATAGAAACATGCCATTTGTTCGCTATGCGGACGAAGCTGTGTGTATTGGACCGCCATTGTCGGCACAATCTTATCTCAGAGCGGACAAGCTGATAGAAGCAGCTAAAAAAACCGGTGCTGATGCGATACATCCCGGATACGGTTTTCTGAGTGAGAATGCAGCTTTTTCGAAATCTGTGACAGATGCCGGCCTCATTTTTATTGGTACTTCCTCCTTCTCTATCGAAACGATGGGTAGCAAAATAAGCGCGAAACAGGCTGCGAAAAAATTTAACGTCCCCATGGTTCCGGGCACCGAAGAACCGATTAAAGATATTGAAGAAGCGCATGCTATTGCCCGCAAAATAGGTTATCCCGTGCTGATCAAGGCATCAGCCGGTGGAGGCGGAAAGGGAATGCGTGTGGTTAATACAGACGAAGAATTTCAGGAGCAGGTACGAACCGCAAAAAGCGAAGCTCTGAGTGCCTTTGGCAACGATGACGTATTTATAGAAAAATACGTGGGCGCGCCCAAACACATTGAGATCCAGCTTATGGGCGATACTCATGGCAATTATGTGTACCTGTTCGAGCGCGAATGTTCGGTACAGCGTCGCCACCAAAAGCTGATCGAAGAAGCACCATCAAGCTGCCTTACACCCGAAATAAGGGAGAAAATGGGCAAATGCGCAATAGAGGTCGCCCGTTCCTGCAATTACCATGGTGCCGGCACTGTTGAATTCCTGGTGGACGAAGACTTGAGTTTTTATTTCCTGGAAATGAATACCCGCCTGCAGGTGGAGCACTGTGTAACGGAAATGATCACCGGCATAGACCTTGTGAAGGAACAAATAAACGTGGCCAGGGGTAATAAACTGTCTTTTTCACAGGAAGACCTATCTATCAACGGTCACGCCATTGAGTTGCGCGTTTGTGCGGAAGATCCCCGGAATAATTTCCTGCCCGATACGGGAAAACTGGAAATGTACCAGCCCCCCAAGGGACCGGGCGTACGGGTGGACGATGGATATGAACAAGGCATGAACATACCCATATTCTACGACCCCATGATCGCCAAACTGGTTGCGCACGCTGCTACCAGAGAAGAGTCAATTGACCGGCTTTGCAGAGCAATAGACGAGTACTATATCAAAGGAATCCGCACTACACTACCCTTCGGCAAGTGGGCGGTTAAGACCAAGCCTTTCGCTACAGGCCATTTTGATACAAAATTTATTGAGAAGTACTATAAACCGGAATATCTGGACGAAG
>CAIYJV010000275.1 GCA_903926605.1 uncultured Bacteroidota bacterium | reverse complement strand
AATCCTGCAAGTTCTGAGCGTGAACGTATTTTCAAAAGACCCTCTCGATCAGCTACTTGTAACTACTCATACAAGGAATGAAACTATCACAATATGCAACCAACTGAGTTTCAACGACTTTTAACTGGACGGTAGTGATTCAGAAACTATTTTCAAAAATAAAGAGCGCACTCATAAGCAATGCCAACATTGACCTTTATGAGAAGCACAAAGCAAAGGTTGAGGAGTTGATGTCTCACAGGGAGAGTTTCAATGCCTTCGTGTACACGCCGATGGAGGAGGCTATTCAGTTATTGAAAGAAAGATGGCACGACAAACAAATTAAAATTCCGATTCCCATACCTGAAATATTCGAGGCGGGATTCAAGGCGGTTTTAGCCAGGCAGATCGTGACCCCGAATTACGAAGTGATCAGGTTTCTGTCCATTGCTGATGGATTCGAAATGGAACCCGTAATTTTCGAATACAAAGACGACAAATTTGTTACCGAAAACGAATGGAAATACCACCTTGGAAAACTGCATTTTTATTTTGGATTTGGAAGAAACGGGGGAGTCAAACTGAAACATGCGAAAATCATCAATTTCAATGAATGCAACGGCAAGAAACTTTCCGACATCAAGACAGTCTGGGGGCAGGCGCTCATCGATTTCCACCACGAAATGTTTCTAAGCCGTTTCCCCAAGCTGGAAGGCTCATTGTATGATGCCTCCCACTGGTATAAAATGAATGGCGGGTGCGCCAAGGAATACTACAAGATGTTCTTCTACCTATTCATCAAGCACGGAATCCTGTTTGAAAATTTCCTTCTTGATGCCGAAGAAGAAGAGTTCTCACGGCACATTTTCCTCCCGGCACTCATTGAAACGCGGGAGAGAACAGGCGTGAAGCCGCTCATCGTAGCCCTTGAGCCTACGGACATCGAAGGAGACGTGTTTTGGATGTGCCATCCGCCAGAACGAGAACTTGAACTTAGCAGCAAATTAAAAGCAACAGCATTATAATGAGATTTAAGATCACACATGTTTTATTTTTGATAATCGTTGTTTTTTGCGTGGTAGCTGTTTTCAGGTACAAACAATATATCATTGACGGGAATTTTGTTTTGACAGCAACCACGTCATGCAACCCAGACGTAGAAAAGTGCTTCAAGGGATCAGACGATTTAGGCTTCATAAGTGGCCCATATAAAAAGTGGAAATCCTCAAGAGAAATGCGCCGCGATGCCTCGAAGAGCATACCTGTTCGGTGTTTTCGTGTGAGAATATAACCGGATGCATTATTACCTACTGTTCGCCTGATTCAATTCAAGACGGCGAATCGTGCACTAACTAAAAACAAATGATACCAAAAATGTTTTCTTGGATGTGCGCTGCTTTAGAGGTTAGGAGCACCTCTGTATACGGCAATGGCCTGTTTGCCAGGGAAGAAATAGCAAAAGGGTCTCTTCTTGTTGCACTCGGAGGTTATGTGCTTACGCTGGACGAGGAAAAAGCATTGCCTGAGTCTTTGAGAGACATAGCGATTCAAATCGCCCCGAATCTTGTTTTGGGAATACTTGATGAAAACCAACTGGCTCCCACGGATTATATCAATCATAGCTGCAATCCTAATTCTGGAATAAAGGGGCAGATTTCCTTGTTTGCCATTCGGGACATACAAAAAGGGGAGCAAGTGACATTTGACTATGGAACCGTGCTTTATCGGAACTGTGCATCCGAAAAATATGTGCTAAAATGTCTCTGTGGCTCTGCCGGTTGTAGGGGAGAAGTAACATCCGATGATTGGAAGAATTTGGATTTACAGAAAAAATACAAAGGTTATTTCTCTCATTTTTTAGAAGAAAAAATTAATGGCGGATTGAAGGAATAGCATGTTCCATTTTTTAACAAATGTTCAATATTGTTACGATTATACCGCAAATCAGATTTCCCTGAGCTTGTTGCTTTATGCTCACCTGCCAGCGGCGATTATTTCAATTTTGTTTTGCGTTTTT
>CAIYJV010000274.1 GCA_903926605.1 uncultured Bacteroidota bacterium | reverse complement strand
TATCGTCAATTATCATTATTTTTTGATAACTCGGTACCTCATAATGCTCCATCTAACACATTTTTTTAACACAAACTAAAATGATAATCATCCTATTAGATACCAAAACGGCCTAAAAAAATCAACAAAAACCAATTGCGGCAGACGGGGTTTACTGCTAAGCAGCTTTACAAATTTATAGGTAAAATCGGGTTTTGCAAACAAATATTCCTATTTTTTTATTTATATATTCTATTCATTAATAACAGTGTTTTATTTAATAGATACCTACAATTGTTAACCGAATATATGCAATTTCGAAAAAACCAACCCATTCTTATCTTAATATTATCTATAAATTTAACCAACAAATTATCAATGCTTAATTTACCCTAACAATGCATTTGCTAATAACTCCGCAGTACGGGTATGGTAAAATACAACCTACCTTTGCGCAATAAAGATTCTTGCAGAAGATGAACACCGCCACCCAATACATTAAGAACATTTTTACAAAAATGCCCGTCGTTTTTCCACTCATTGCAGTTTTTCACCTGCTTTGGCTAGTGTGGATTTTAACTGGTATCCGTTCTGAAATTTTCTCAACTGAACTACTGATCAGAATTTCATGGATGACGCTTTATGCAATTTGCTGGATCGCTGCCAGCGACCGGAAAAAATGGGGAGCACTGGGGTATTTACTCCTCACGCTCACCAACATGGTACTTTTTCTGGTACTGAAGACACCACTACTGCGTGACACTTATATGAGCTCTCTCTTCCTGATAGACGGGCTTTTCAGTTTCTTCCTTTTGTTCTATTTCAAGCAATTTGAGTAAAATGGACTTTCGGTATACGGATATGACAGGCCGGTCTTTTAGCTTGCCACACCACCCGAAGCGGATAGTGTCGCTCGTACCGTCTCAAACCGAATTGCTTTTTGACCTTGGATTGGACAACGAAGTGGTCGGGATCACCAAATTTTGTGTCCATCCGGACAACTGGTTCCGGACCAAGACACGGGTTGGGGGGACGAAAAACGTGAATTTGAAACGATTGGCGGACCTGCAACCTGATCTGGTTATTGCCAACAAAGAAGAAAACGTGCAGGCTCAGATAGAGGCGATCCGGGAATTCTGCCCCGTCTGGACCAGCGATATAAAAGACTTGAATTCCGCCTGCCAGATGATAAGTGATGTGGGTGAACTGACCGGCAGGCAAGAAAGTGCGATGGGAATAAATGCCCGTATCTCAAATGCATTTCAAAACCTTGAAAAAGGCCCCGAACACAAGGTATTATACCTGATTTGGTTCGACCCATGGATGACCGCTGGTGGTGATACGTTCATAAACAATATAATATCAGCTGCTGGTTGGCAGAATGTAATGTCTGAGCACAGCCGCTACCCCGCAATGGATGAAACGGCGATAAAAAATTGCGGTGCCAACCTGATTTTACTTTCCTCCGAGCCCTACCCTTTCCGGGAAAAACATGCTGCTGCCATTCGTACACTTCTACCTGACGCAAATGTTTTGTTCGTAGACGGGGAAATGTTTAGTTGGTACGGTAGTCGGCTATTGCTGGCACCGACCTATTTCCAGTCGCTGCACGACCAAATTTTAAAATGAATACTCGTCTGAGGTAGCTATTTCTGGCATCTTGCCGCTTTGGCGAAAAGCCCGCGATTCCGATTCAAAATCAGATTTGCTTTTCTTGACGGCACCCATGCTATCCATATCGTCCAGTCTGGGCCGCCCAGCATCAACCCATGCCGTAAACCAAAGGTCTGCGGCAAATTTCATTGCTGCTTTCATCTGCCGCTCCACCATTCCTTTCAATGCAACATGGTACTTTTGGGCATATTCCTTATTAAATTCAGGCTGACCAAACTTATTTTTCCGGATATGCCCTGAATCGTCGGTACAATATAGATCCTTGTCACTCTTGCCCAAGCGTAGCGCCGCTTCTGTTTGCAATAGTGTATCTGCCAGTGTGTGACTACGCATCAACACAGAGAATACGGCCTCTGTTACATCGGTAATATAACCAGCCTGACCGCTGTATAAATGGTATTCATGCCCGAAAAGTTCGGGTAGTTCGGCCTCCCAAAAAGAATGTATACCTTTTTGACCCGTGTACTGGCCATCGTGGTTGAGCGATGTATGCAATGGCATGTGTGCATCGCCCACATAATGTCCGAGATCGGCAGCAAGAAACAGTATCTCCGCCTTATTTTTTTCCCTGAATGCCTTGGTCAGCATCTGCACATGATCCGTCAGTGTCCACGGAAGCATGCCATTTTTTTTAATCGAATCCTGACTGTATTTCTCGATGGCAGCCTTATAGGAACGCGGCAACTCAGTCAACTTACCCTCACCAAAGCGCTCTAAATCAATATAATGCCGGATAGCTTCGGCGCGGTCGTTCAGGTCGTGCTTACGAACGTCGGGTACCACAGACTCCTCTGTCATATAATCTATATGGCGGTACAAAAAAGCACCCAGCGTGTCTGGCAATGAAAGCACCGCACCATGATTAATACGGTAGTGCGCCCAAATACCCCATCCGAAAACAGAATTGTGTGGAACCAACGCCATCAGGCAAAAC
>CAIYJV010000273.1 GCA_903926605.1 uncultured Bacteroidota bacterium | reverse complement strand
GGGAAGTATGAAGAGGCTGCTAGTATACTGGCCAGGTTGTCTGACGAATATCCCGAAGATGAAGATTTTCCACTGCTGGCGGCAGAGTATTACGAAAGAGGTAAAAAACTGGATCTTGCTATTTCCTATCTCGACAAAGCGTTGAACCGCCACGGCTCTGATCCAGAGATACTGATGCGCAAAGTGCAACTGTATCTTGAACTGAACGATGTGGAACACGCAGCCGGGGTGGTGACGCAGATGCTGGGTTCTGAGCCTAAAAATGGCAGATACTACAAGGTGCTTGGCGAGATTTACGACAATAATAATATGCAGGATAAAGCCGCTGCGGTGTTTTCAAAAGCCGCGGCACTCATTCCCGATGATCCTTCGGTTCAGTTGGGGATGGCAGAACATTATCTAAAAACTGGCGATACGGCTTCTTACAAGACATTTGTTCGTAAAGCCATAGTCAACAAAGAATTTGATACGGAGTTGCAACTGAAGTTGTTGCAGGCTTACCTGCAGAATATGACAAGTGACTCGCAGGCTCAGACAGAAGGGATGCCCATTATCCGCGAGCTTGCCGATCAGCATTCCAACGATGCAGACGTGCTGGTATTTTACGGAGATTTCCTGCTGGGCGACAATAAGCGGGATAGTGCGGAGGCCTCCTACAAAAAGTCGCTGGCCATCAATTCGTCCAGGTACAATGTATGGGTAAAATTGCTTCAATTCTACTCAGATAAAAAGTATGCCGACTCGCTTATCAAGTACAGCGACAAGACCATAAGGTTGTTTCCTAATCAGGCACTGGCCAATTACTTTAATGGAGTGGGGCACTTCAATAAGAAGGAATACCCGGCCGCCATCCGTGCTATAAATCGTGCGATTGACCTGCAACCGGTGGATAAGACCGATCTGTTGGCTATTATGTATTCCACACTCGGCGATATTTATAACCTTACGCACCAATACGAGTTGTCGGACAATGCGTTTGATAAATCGCTGGGTTATGACGCCAATGACGCCACAGTACTTAATAATTACAGTTATTATCTTTCAGAGCGAGGCAAGAAACTGGACCAGGCAGAAAAAATGTCGCTCAGATCGCTACAGATACGACCGGGAGAGGCTACTTTTTTGGATACGTATGGCTGGATCCTTTATAAAAGGGCTAATTATGAAGATGCGCGGGACTATGTGATGCAGGCAATTAAAAAAAACGGTGGCAATGCCGATGGTACATTATACAACCACCTTGGAAACATTTTTTACAAGCTGAATGACAAAACAAAAGCATTGGAAAACTGGAAAGTTGCAAAGGAAAAGGGTTGCGACGATCCGAATCTGGATAAGAAGATCAGTGAAGGAAAATTGTATGAATAGGTTTTTGAGCGCAATTGCATTGTGCAGTATTATTTTGGTAAATGCATCCTGCTCGGTGCACAAGAGGGCGGCAAAGGATAAGCGAGTATCGGTGCAGAACGAAACAGTATCGAGCCATCCGGCAGACACGTCCTATAAAACATCGGTTACAAGTGCGATCGTTACAGATACGCTGCATAAAGTTGTGGCACCGGTTGTGGATTCAGAGAAAATATGGGAAGCTGTTCTTGGTCCGGTATGGCAACAAAGGCTGGCATTCCGCACCTTTTCGGGCAAGGCTAAAATACATTATGAAGCCGGTGAAAACAGTCAGGACTTTACCGCCAACTTCAGGGTGCGCAAGGACAGCCTGATCTGGGTGACCATTACGGCTATGGGTGGAATGGTTCAGGCCGCACGATTGCAGATAACACCCGACAGCCTGCAAATGATAAATTACCTGGACAAAGAGACCACAGTAATGCCTATTACCGACGTGGCCAGATTGTTGCCTGCCGCTGTAGATTTTCAGGCTCTGCAAAACCTCATTCTCGGCCAGCCGCCACGCGATGGAAAGATAGCAAGGGCGGGCCGCGACGGTGAGTATTGGACACTGGATGTGGCAGATACGGGCTATATGCAGCATATTTCTTATCGGACCAACGACTCGGCAATGGTGCAAGGACAGATTCGTACCGTGAAGGAAAATGGTCCGATGGCCAGCATAGACTATGCCGAGTATGAGGTCGCCGATCGGAAAAAAGTGTCTACCCGCAGGGTTATCAATATACAGAACGGCAGCGAGGTTTACCTGGTGGATATAAAATTCACATCGCAGAGTTTTGATCAGGATCTGGACTATCCGTTCGTTTTGCCCAAAAACTATACCCGGAAAAAGTAATGCAGACACCTATTTCGGGCAGATTTTCCGGACTATGGGCCTAATGCTATTGTAAGCCAGCCGGTTTTACTTCATAATCCGGGAAATTGTGTATTTTACGCTCAAATTTTTTAGGAATGAGATCGCTGAAAAAATCACTTCTTTTACTAACCTTTCTGACTGTATCCTTATTTGGTACTGTAATTTTCTTTGCCTGTGAAAAAGATCCATGCACCAATCAGACCTGCCTGCACGGCGGTTCCTGTGGCAATGGCGTGTGCACCTGTCCTGCGGGTTGGGATGGCCCGGTATGCGAGTACCGCACCGTGACAAGGTTTATTGGTACCTATGCCGGGTCTGAATACTGTAACAACGGCGCCCCGATCATTGATTCTGTATTTGTGTTGCCCGACACGTCAAAGAGCCCGTTAAGCGTAAAAGTTGTGCTGGAGACCAACAAGACAGATACGCTTTATGGTACTGTAAATTACACGCCGTCCATTGCCACGATCTCTATTCCTGTTGAATATCGTACCAATTTTTACCAAATATTTACGGTAACTCTACAGAGCGGCAATAAGTTGACTTTAAATTCTTATTCCGACGATAAGACCAATCCGAATATTGAGGTTATCGAGAATTGCACTTTTGTGGGATTTGTGACAAAGCCTCACTAACACCCCGGGGCTCGCATTTTTTCCGGAAGCGTGGAAGCGCTTTCTTTTGTTTGAAATATGTCTGTAAAAGTAGAATCGCTCACGAAAATATACGATACCCAACGGGCTGTTAATGATATTTCGTTCGAGCTGAAAAAAGGTGAAATAGTAGGTTTTCTGGGCCCCAACGGTGCAGGGAAATCTACAACGATGAAGATCATTACCACCTATCTGCCTCCTACTATGGGAAGAGTGAGCGTTTGTGGTTATGACGTGACACAGGACGCAATAGAAGTACGGAAGCGAATAGGATACCTGCCGGAATCAAATCCGTTGTACTACGAAATGTATATCCGGGAATATCTCGAGTTTACAGCCGGGATACACAATCTTGGGGGTAACCGTAAGGCCCGGATTGAGGAAATGATCGCGATGACGGGTCTAACCAAAGAGGCAGGCAAAAAAATAGGCGCATTGTCCAAGGGCTACAAGCAGCGTGTGGGTTTAGCGCAGGCTATGCTGCACGATCCTGAAGTGCTGATACTGGATGAGCCTACATCAGGGCTTGATCCTAACCAGATCATAGAGATCAGAGAACTGATCAAAAAATCTGCGGGCGAAAAAACCATATTGCTTTCCACGCACATCATGCAGGAAGTGCAGGCTATGTGCTCCAGGGTCATCATTATCAACAATGGTAAGATCGTGGCCGATGACTCAATAGAGAATCTCAGGCAACTCAATACGCGGCAGGATGTGCTGGTCGTGACCTTGGAACATGAATTGGACAAAGCACTGCTGGTCGGTTTGAAACAACTGACGCGCAGCGAACAGTCTGCACCACTGCAATGGAAATTTTATACCGACACTCCCGACCTTTTGCGCAGGGAAGTGATGCAGTGGGCCATCAATAACGACATCAATATCAATTCCATACAGTCGCAGTCCGAATCTCTTGAAGACGTATTCCGGAACCTCACTACTGCCTGATGCCTTATGGCGGGCGAGGCGAAAAACTGGAGCTGGATACTTGGTCAGGCGCGCGGAATTGTTAAACAAAGCAAAAAACTATCTTTGTAACGGATCAAATTTAAAATCCGGCAGGAAAATTGAACTGGTGATACTAAAATCGCAATTTATGAGAGCATCCATTGCATTATTCGTTGTTTTGATGTCCGGCCTGGTTTTGGGTACTTCGGGTACCGCTGGCGCCCACCCCCGTTGTCATCATCGTTGCAGTACCCGCGTGGTGAGGGAGTTCGAGGAGCCGGTTGTCTATGAACGTCCGGTAGTTCACTATGTGCATGGACGTTGTTATCATCCTACTCCCTATTGTAGCCAACCAGTGGTTTTCAAAAGGTCGCATTGGGATGGCCCTTGGTATTATGTGAACGACCGCCACGACTATCGTGAGCCCGTTCGTTATGAGCGTCACGAAGGTGGTTATTGCCGCGGTGGCTCCTGCCGCCATCATTGATAGGGCCAGTAGCCGATGTTAGGGTAATTCGGGCAGCAAAAGGCTGTCCAGACTGCTAATGCCGGGTATGTTTTCGCTGTTGAACGCTTCTCCGAATTTTACGCCGATACTTTTGCCCATCAGCATATCTCTGGCGATAATATTCTCCAGAAAGCCCCCGGCAGAAATATAGGTCAGCGGTTCGGTAGATGCCGGGTCGTGAAACTGCGACTTATAGCACTTGATCGCATCCATTTTTATTTCGTGCACTTCAGAAACGTCTACGATGAAATTGGGGACATGCACCCTGTCGTTCAAACAATGATATACTCTGCCCGGACGCCAGGCCGATTGTGCCCTGCCTTCCCAGGTGGTCTCTATTTTGCGCAGACCTGCATAAAAACACGCATCCGCCACAAGCCTGCCTGCCCGACCATGATCAGGATGCCTGTCGGCAAGAGAATTGGTGATGACCACATTGGGTTGAAAATGCCTTATATACGCGATCAACTGCAGTCTTGAGGCTTCGTCGTTCAGGAAAAAACCGTCGCGCATGGCTGCGTTCATTCTCACGCCAAGTCCCATTACTGCTGCTGCAGCGTCGGCTTCTTTGCGACGGGAGGCAACAGTGCCCCTGGTACTCAGTTCTCCCTCCGTCAGGTCCAGAATGCCAACTTTCTGCCCCATGCAGGCGTGTTTGATCAGGGTGCCTGCGCATCCCAGTTCCACGTCGTCGGGATGGGCCGTTATTGCAAGAATATGAAGTTTAGACATAGGTCAGATCTGTTTTGAATGGAGTAGTGTCAGGAAGTGCAAAAATAGGGGCGTTGGGCTTTAATCCGAAATTCAGGGAATGCTATCTAAAAGCAACACCGCATTGGTATCATTCATATATGCTGCAAGCTTGTGCTTACGGACATTTCT
>CAIYJV010000272.1 GCA_903926605.1 uncultured Bacteroidota bacterium | reverse complement strand
TGTGGAACCAATATTGCCGGGAGGAAAAGGACAAATAACCATAACCGTAGACTCACGCGATATGAAAAGCGGTGCTTTTTACAAAGAGATTTTCATCAGATCAGATGTCAAATTGCCGTCGAATGAGGCTAATTACACACTTTTTGTAACAGGAATGGTAGAAACAGAGTCTTATATGCCACACGATAACCGTGTTGCTGGTTGGTAGGACAAATGGAACGAGAATAATATTGACAGTAACTTTGCAATTATGCCAAATATTTCGAACAGGGGTGCATCCATGCCCCCTTCACCTATAAGAAAATTAGTGCCTTATGCCGAAGCGGCTAAAAAAAGAGGTACAAAGGTTTTTCACCTCAACATAGGTCAGCCCGATATTGAGACACCGGCGGCTATACTGGACGCTGTACGCAATACAAAGATGAACGTGCTGGCATACAGCCATAGCGCAGGTCATGAGAGCTACCGCAGGAAACTTGTGGAGTACTATGGCCGCAACGACATTCAGGTTACCACAGAGCAGATAATAGTAACCTGCGGTGGGTCTGAAGCTATCATGTTTGCCATAATGAGTTGTATGGACGAAGGCGACGAGATCATTATCCCGGAGCCATTCTATGCAAACTATAATGGATATGCTGTTGGGTCGGACGTGAAGATAGTGCCCATACCATCGGGTATAGAAACAGGTTTTGCGTTACCACCGGTGCAGGATTTTGAAAAAGCGATTACCCCCCGTACCAAGGCTATTATGATATGCAACCCCAACAATCCTACCGGCTATCTGTATAGTCTTGCGGAGTTGGAAGTGATTAGGGATATTTGTATTCGTCATAATCTCTTTTTACTCAGTGACGAGGCTTACAGGGAGTTTTGCTATGACGGCAATAAACATATTTCGGCGCTTTCACTGCCGGGACTGGAGCAGCACGCTATTTTGCTGGACACCATTTCCAAGCGCTACAGCGCATGCGGCGCAAGAATCGGCGCATTTGTAACAAAGAACAAGACTGTACTGGATACGGCTATGAAGTTTGCTCAGGCACGACTTAGCCCCCCATCGTTCGGGCAAATTCTGGGAGAGGCCGCAGTCGATTTGCCTGCCAATTACTTTGATGCCATTCATGAAGAATATACAGCACGCCGTGATTTACTGGTAAGCAGATTGCAACAAATGCCGGGTGTTACCTGTCCGCTTCCGGGCGGTGCGTTTTACGCTATCGCTGAATTGCCAGTGGACAGTGCTGAAAACTTCTGTAAGTGGCTGCTGGAAAGCTTTGAGTATCAAGGCTCTACAGTAATGATGGCACCAGCCTCCGGTTTTTATGCAACGCCTGGCCGCGGTGTGCGTGAAGTGCGCCTTGCCTACGTGCTGAATCTGGACGACATTAACAACGCAATGGACTGTCTGGAGCACGCTCTGGTGGCATACGAGGCACAAAAAACGAAAACAAAAGTAGTAACCCAATTATAACTATAAATTCGGATGTCGGATACGAAGCACTACATATTAATTGACGACGACGCTATAAACAATACCATTTGCCGCCTGTGTATTAAAAAGACACTGGGTGAAGTTCCGGTTACAGCGTTTACCAACCCCAGGCTAGGGTTTGAATTTGTGGCATCAGGTACGGCTGTTTCTGAAAAAACCACATCAATAGTCTTGTTTCTCGACATTAATATGCCGGAAATAAATGGTTGGGATTTTCTGGAAATGTATGAGAAACTTGATAATGGTATAAAAAAGGATATTCGCATATTCCTGCTATCGTCGTCTATAAACCAGATGGATATTGATAAGGCCAAAGCGGATAAGAATGTGGTCGATTTTATCTCGAAACCACTGTCCCGGGAAGTACTGCAGCTCATTGCCCATAATTGATTACATCCTATTGATTTTTTACCCAGACACCACCACGGCTTGAACAATTCTTATCAAATAAAATTGCCCCAGTTCGAAGGTCCGTTCGACCTGTTGCTTTTTTTTATTGAGCGGGACGAGCTGGATATTTACAACATACCGATCACAAGCATCACCAACGATTTTCTGGAGTATATCCATAAGTTGGAGTCGTTGAATATAGAACTGGCGAGCGAATTCATACTGTTTGTGTCCACACTGATGCGAATAAAGGCAAAAATGCTTTTGCCACGCAAGGAACTGGATGCGCAAGGCAACGCCATAGATCCGCGGCAGGAACTGATAGACAAGATCATAGAATACAAGCGTTTTAAAGAAGCTTCGGAAGTCATGGCGCGACTTGAGTCCGACAGACTGATGCAACAAAAACGAGGCAATGTGCAGGACGAAATGGTGTCCATTTCGGAAACTGCATCTGAGGGTACCGAAATGCATACGGTTAACACCTACAAGCTACTACAGGCCTACGAAAAAGTAGTAAAGCGCCTCAACGAAAGACTGAATAAGCCACAGCACGTGGTGATAAAATATAACTACAGCCTGGAAGGCCAGCGAACTTTTCTGATAGATAGTTTAAAGGACAAGAAAAGGGTACCTTTTGAGATGCTGTTTGCAAGCTGCGAGAACCGCATACATGCCATTTTCACCTTTTTGGCTATGCTTGAGCTTATTCAGCAAAACTTCCTGGCCATTCTAATCGGTTCGGGCAGAAACAATTTTATTGTGGAATGGAGTGCCGAAACACCAGCGGCCGCCTGACACGCAGACGGCCACCGGAAATATTCGTTTTACATTTACTGCCTTGCCCTGTATCTCAGATCGCTGACAAGCTGTTCTGGAAGTTCAGGCAATTCTTTGCGGGGAAGCAGGAACGAAGTAAGTTCAGCAAGCTCTTTAAAGATAATATGGCTATCAGCTGCACCTCTAAGGTATTCGGCTCCCGTACTTCCGCCGGTCCCTACCCTTTTGCCTATGGTACGCTGCACCAAATGAATATGGCGATGGCGCCACATAGAAAGACCTTCGTCTATCTCCAGCAGGATACCCAGCAATTCGTAGGGTAACTGCAAAATGGGGTGATCGCGGTAAAGCATGATGAACAGTGCATTACGAGCAGCCTCAGCGCTAAATGCTCTGGAACCGTCGGCAAATGCCTTTTCGTTGATGAATATAGAGTCGAAAACGTGAAGGTTACCTTGTTCGGCCTCAGAAAGGCCCGCAGAATAGGCTTCGCGGTATAGATTCCAAAAAGAGCATTCGTTTTTTTGATCCCAGTATGCGCCATCTTTCAGATAAGGCATTCTTTCCAGCCATTGGTTGATGAGCACCAACAGCGACTTTTCCTGTTCGGCCTTCTTTACACGCTCCACATCTGCAGGGGTGAGCTGCGATAAGTAATACGCTTTACCGTGGCGCTGTTCGTAATGCAGCCCCAGGGTGGCCTCGATCATTTTGAACTGTATGCTCTGAAAACCCGAAGCCGGGCGCAGCAGATCACGGAAATCGAGGAAATCGAGCGGGGTCATTGTTTCTAACACACCCATCTGATTTACCGCAACCTGCAAAATACCGGAAATGCGTTTCAGTCGGTGTACACAGTTGTAGAGCTGCGCTGTATTGTCCTCGATACTGGATTGAAGAAATGTTTCACGTATGATGCCCAGTTCGTGCAGAATTTCCTTGAACCATAATTCATAAGTCTGATGAATGATGATGAAAAGCATTTCATCGTCGGCACGTATTCCCTCTTTAGAGCTTTCAGGGTCTTGTGCGTTAAGGATCTTGTCGAGTTGCAGGTATTCGCTGTAGTACACAGGTTTACGTTCCTTTTGCGCCATAATATTTTTCTTTTTCCGGTTTAGCTTGTGGTCGTACAAATATCGTATTTATTTCGGCATGGAAAATAGATTCCTAAGCCATACTAACCACGTCAGTTTTTGCTGCCCACATTTTTTTTGTACATCCACTGTTGTTTAGGAACATTCTTTAAATTTGCCCACCACAAAAAACGGAAACAATGAACGACCTGGTAGAATTAGTTTTAGATGAACTCAATGCCGCGATGAAAAAAGCCTTAGGCCATCTCGAATCCGAACTCCTTAAGGTTCGCGCAGGCAAGGCTAACCCTAATATTGTTGATGGCATAGTAGTAGATTACTATGGCAGCCCCACACCTATTAGCCAGGTTGCCAATGTTACTGCTACCGATGCGCGCACCCTTACCATACAACCCTGGGAAAAGAATATGATCTCGCCGATAGAAAGGTCGATCATCGCTGCCAATATCGGATTGAATCCCCAGAATGATGGTGTGGTGATACGCTTGTTTCTGCCCATACAGACCGAAGAAAGGCGCAAAGAACTTGTGAAACGCGCTTTGGGTGAAGGCGAACATGGCAAGGTAGCTGTCCGTAATCTACGTCGTGACGCGATAGAGCAAGTGAAGAAACTGCAAAAAGACGGGCTTAGCGAAGATCTGGCCAAGAACACCGAAGGCCGAATTCAGGGCATTACCGACAAATT
>CAIYJV010000271.1 GCA_903926605.1 uncultured Bacteroidota bacterium | reverse complement strand
TCGAGTCGTTTTTCACCCCGGCCCCGGCAAGAGCATTATTCTTAACTACTTGTTTGGCATCAGCAAGGAGCTCTTTTTTATTGGTTTGGTGCTTACGCTGCTGCTTTCGGTGGGGTATGTATTTCGGCTACGTCGGTTACAAAGAGCCTTACTTTTTGTTTTTGGTGCACTCCTTATTGGAGTCACGCTGCAGATGCACCTTGGTGCTATATTTCTATTGGTCATGTTCCTGCCCAATATCCTGCATGTTTACTTGTTCACGGGTTTATTCATGTGGTTCGGCACTTTAAAAAGCGGTAGTAAAGCAGGAAGCATAGGCACTGCTTTGCTTCTTATAAGTCCCGTTTTGATTTGGCTGATTCCTGTAAATCACGAACAATATCACCCCGGCGCAGCCTTACTAAACACGTTTTACAAAAGCGATTTCCAAAATCTGGTAGCCAATATAGCTGGGTTGTTGCATATACATGGGGGAACTGGAAGGTTTCAGTTGGTATCGGCTGCCGGTATCAAGATTCAGGTGTTTATTGCCTTTTGCTATACCTATCATTACCTCAATTGGTTTTCGAAGACCACGGTGATTGGTTGGGGAAGTACTTTTTCGCTATCCAGAGCCGTAATCACGGGCGTACTTTGGCTCGTTTCAGTGAGCCTGTACTGGTATGACTACAGATTGGGATTCGTCACGCTGTTTGCTGTTGGCCTGGTCCATGTTCTGTTCGAGTTCCCACTCAATGTAGTTTCCGTTAGGGGAATCTTCCAAAAGCTATTGCCTTCGCGGGAAAGAACCTGATATGGTAAGGAAGCGCGTAATATTCAAATGTTTATCCTGAAAACACTAAGTCACCTAAACACATTCGCCATGGCAGATGCCTTCAGCTGCATTTCGTCCCACTCTGCAGCGGGATCGCTGTCGTAGGTAATAGCGCCACCGGATTGAAAACAGAGATAATGGGTGGCTGCATTGTAAAAAAGGCTACGAATAACCACATTGAAATCAAAATCGCCGGCTGGGCTAACATATCCTACGGTGCCGG
The DNA here is from genome assembly GCA_903926605.1 of uncultured Bacteroidota bacterium. Classification (GTDB taxonomy): domain Bacteria; phylum Bacteroidota; class Bacteroidia; order Chitinophagales; family Chitinophagaceae; genus CAIYTT01. The sequence continues at coordinate 4,184 of CAIYJV010000271.1, read as the reverse complement.
AGTAGAGTTCGCGACGGACTGGCTCGTACTGCTCTATCAACTCCATTACCTTGAACTTGGGCGCACCCGTCATGCTGCCCATTGGGAATGAACAGCACACGGGATGCAACAACGACTGCCCCTCTCCTATCTGACCAGAAACTGTAGACATCATTTGGTGAACGGAAGGGTATGAATAAATGCCAAATAACTCTTCCACCTGCACCGAACCGGGAACACAGCACCGGGCCAAGTCGTTGCGTACGAGGTCCACGATCATCACATTTTCAGCCTGCTCTTTTTCACTATTGCGCAGATCTGTCCGCAGGCAACTGTCTATCTGAGGATCGGCGCTCCGTGCGGATGTGCCCTTAATGGGCTGTGAAATAAGCCGATCGCCTGCTTTACACAAATAGCGCTCAGGGCTTGCACAAACAAGGTGATGGTCGCCATTTCGATAATAACTGGCAAAAGGTGCAGGAGAAAGGCTGTTCAGTACACGGAATAAACCGAGAGGTTCTGCAATTTCTGCAATGGCATGGCCCTCATTGCAAAAATTGATCTCATAACAATCACCTTCACGTATATGCGCCCTTAGTTTTTGAACGGTTTCGATGTAAGCATCTCTACCAACGCGCAGCTCGAATTGCACTTTCGGCAAATTGGTGTATTCAGGAATTTTCTCTCTAAGTATTGCAGCAAAAATCTGATCAGGGTCGTGTACGGTCTCTATCACAAACGATAACCCTCCCCGCTCCATACGGCACACGGTCTCGGGCACAAAAAAAGACACTTCTTTATACCCCTTTAGAGCTGGTTTTCCAGAGTGTAGTTTGGGCTCCAGTGTGTTTTTATGGTCGTAATTGAGGTGACCAAACATCCAGTCGGGTTGCGCGGCGAACACCCCTTCTGCTTCCTCCAGCGAATTCATTTCGCACATGCAACCGACGGCCGATAGGAACTCGTACCGGCCATATGGATCGGGATAGCTATTGCTGTCCATAAAAGCAAGGATGCTGAACTGTTTGGTCCAGTTCAGCATCCTTAACTTAATCTCTTTTACCTGTACTTGTGTAAGGGCAAATGAGGCAATATTTCGTTGCGTATTGCTCAATTAATTAAAAATCGTCATCGTCATCAAACCCGCCACCGCCTTCAGAGAAGAAACCGAGGTCTTTGAATTCGTCATCAACGTCGAAATCATCATCTTTCGACGACTTTTTCTTTGGCGATTTAGACTTTGACTTTGGCAGTTCAAACTCTTCAAATTCCTTGTCCAGATCAAATTCATCTTCCTCCTGATCAAAGTCGTCGTCCATGTTGTCAAGGTCCTCGTCGTCGTCATCGTCGTCACCGGCCTTGCCTTTTTTCGCAGAAGACTTTTTTGAAGCAAGCTTTCGAATTGGCATCTCATTCAATTCTCCATCTATTGCGTCATCACCGTCGTCATCGTCGTCATCGTCTTTTTTCTTTTTAGCCACTGTTTTCTTGGCTACTGCTTTTGCCGGTGCAGCTTTCTTCTTTGGGGCTATGTCTTCGTCAAGCTCCTCAGAATCGTCTTCAGCTTTTTTCTTTGGCTTCACAGCCGCCTTTTTCACCGGAGTTTTCGCGCTCTCTTTAGCGCTCTTACCGCTAGCGGTCTTTTTTTCCGAATTTGATTTCATAGCGCTCATCTTGCTTTATGCCGTAAAATTTTAATTGTTTGTGGAATTTGCCAAATTTTTTTTGTCAAAAATGCGAATAATTTTTTTTGTTATAAAACTGCAACCTCATACCAAACGGGGCTTCTGTTATGGTTTTTTAAGAATCTGGTCTCTTCCAGTGCCGTTTGACACATGGGTAATTTTAGTGCCCAGATACGTCTCCAGGAAGTCGCAGTACTCTTTAAATTCAACCGGCAGATCTGTGTAATCGGTGCACGTACTTATTGGCTTACTCCAACCTTGATAATCCTTGTAAACGGGCTCAATTTCTGCCACACAAAGGTCATAAGGCAGCTCAGAGGTTTCCTTGCCCTGAATCGAATAAGCCACGGCCGCCCGGATAGGATTAAAACCATCCAGCACATCTGCCTTAGTAATGATCAATTTGTTTACACCACTGAGCATAATTACATATTTCAATGCGACGAGGTCTATCCATCCACAACGACGGGGACGGCCTGTGGTGGCACCAAATTCGGCTCCTGCTGCGCGCAAAGCCTCGCCGGTACTATCTTCCAGTTCGGTCGGAAAAGGACCTCCACCCACACGTGTACAGTATGCCTTGGTAATGCCGATCACATCTCCGATTCGGGATGGAGCCACACCTAGTCCGGTGCAAACACCTGCTGCAATAGTGTTGGATGAAGTAACAAATGGATACGTGCCAAAATCCACATCCAGCATACTACCCTGTGCGCCTTCGGCCAGAATTCGAGTGCCTTTTTTTAATAAGTCATCCAGCCAGTATTCTGCATTGATCACCTTCAGCGAACGAATGAATGCGCATGCCTCGAGGAAGGGTGCCTCCCATTGCTGCCAGTCGGCAACTTGCTCAAACTGACCCAGCAACTGAAGATGCTTATTTTTCAGCTTTTGGTACTTTTCTTCAAACGATGGGCTAAGTATATCGCCTACACGCAGACCGTTGCGCCCGGTTTTATCCATGTATGCCGGTCCGATTCCTTTTAGTGTAGAACCGATTTTCTCAGCGCCCTTAGACATCTCTGAAGCCGCATCCAGTGCCCGATGCGTAGGAATGATAAGGTGTGCCTTTTGAGAAATATACAGACGGTCCAGCAAATCGGGACATAGCGGAAGAATGGTCTCCACTTCTTTTTTGAAAATGGCCGGATCTATTACTACGCCATTGCCGATAAGGTTGAGACAATGCTTCTGAAACACACCCGAAGGAATAGTGTGCAGTACCACTTTCTTATCATTCACATACAAAGTGTGACCTGCATTCGGGCCTCCCTGAAACCTTGCTATTACACTATATCCGCCAGCCAGAAAGTCTACAATTTTACCCTTCCCTTCATCGCCCCATTGCAACCCCAGTAGAACATCAATCATTAATAATCAGTTTAAAGAACAAATTTAGTCGAATCCTGTGGATTCATCGTCACAAAAATAGGGAATAAGCTTTACGCATCGTTTGGTTTTTCAGGGTTTGTTCCTCCGAACCCCTGCATTGTAGACATAAGCTGCTGCATAGTGCGTTGATAGTTGTTTGCAGACCCGTCCAGAAAGATGGTATTACCCTTTCCTGTTTCGGCAAAATGTTTGATCGCATCGGTCCACATCGAGAAGAGAATAAACGATGCGTTCAGATTGGCAGTCTCCATTTCTCTTGCTGCCACGACCATACCGCGGGCTACCTCTTCACGGAACAATGCCACACCCTGGCCACGCATTTGGGCCGCAGTACGTTCTGCCTCCGCTGCTATTTTTATGGCGTTTCCTTCTGCCTCCGCAGCTTTCGTTTTAGTGATCAACAATGCAATACCCTCGTTCTCGGCCGCGGCTTTCAGGTTGTTGGACGCCACCACGCGCGACATGGATTTGAGAATATCCTCGTCGAAATTGATGTCATTTATTTGTAGGTCAAGCAGGTGGTAGCCCCAGGTTTCGAGTTGCACGTCCAGTTGTTCCTTTACATGGTGAATGATCTCGCTGCGAAGCAGCAGTATCTCAGCCTGTTTTTTTGTAGCTACAAATGCACGTACAGCCCCTTCCACACTGCGTATCAGTGCTTGCATAAAACTACGGTCGTCCATGAATTTGAATGCCACATTTTGTATCGTAATACTTTCTTCATTCATGACAGAATAAAGCAACATTGCGGTGAAATATACATTGGCCTGGTCTTGCGAAATGGCCTGAAATTTCAGTTCCATGGACCTGTTCTGATAGGATACCCGGCTCTGGATCTGTTCGATGACGGGGATCTTAAAATTAAGGCCGGGCCTCATTACCCTTCTGTATCTTCCGAACACGGTGATGACAGCTACCGTACCTTGCTGTACGGTTACAACACTAAGAAAGCCGATTGCCACGGCCACTACTAATAAAGTAAGCATGATTTCTCCCATAAAATTTGTTTTAGAACCGAAAAATACAATTTACGGCGAATAAACTTTTATTTTTTTATTAAATGATTTTGGGAAATTTGCACAATCAATCTGCCCGATGTCGAGGACCAAATTAAGCCTGGAAGTGACC
>CAIYJV010000270.1 GCA_903926605.1 uncultured Bacteroidota bacterium | reverse complement strand
TTTTATGATTTCGATTTTATTCTGCCATTCTCTGTTTCGAGACCCGTTTTGCGGTCTCTGGCAGACTTAACTGCATTGTTGCCAAATCTGTATGTAAAACTTAGTCTTGCCGTACGTGTTTCACTCGTTCCGGATGCGTCTATGATCAGTCCTCCGAAGTTTGAATGTGCGTGCCAAGGGTAGGTATAAAACATATCGGTTACGCTGAGTTTGATTGTGGCTTTATGGTCAAAGAATTGCTTTTGCACACCTATATCCGCACTTCCGAGTGGTTTCACCGTCCAGCTGCCTCCCCATATCGAAGGCCCGTTGTACATACCGGTTACCTCAATTGAAACGTCCTTGCCGGCGTTGAACGAGTGCTGCATGTACACGTTGTAGGAAGGCTGGCTAATGCGGAGCACACTGGCATTAATATTTCCCTGATAGAAAGAGTAATAGTAGCAGGCCGAAACATAACAGGACCACCATTTTTTGATAGGTAGGGGTGCCGCTACTGTTGCTGAGACTACTCTTAGTGTGCCAATGTTGCGTTGCTGTACATAGGTTGCATTTCCAGTGGTGTCTGATATTTGTGTGGCGAAGTCGTTGATCTCAGAGTAGCTCAGTGTTGTGTTAACTGCATCTTTGTAAGTGTGGGTCAGCTCGGCAACATTGGTGTACATTGGTTGTAGAAAAGCATTGCCTTTCTGATAGGTAAGTTCGTCCAGTTTGTTTTCGAATGGGTTTAAATCCTGGTAAGAAGGGCGGTCTATACGGCGGCCCAAAGTGAGGCTCAGGCTATTTTTAGGATTTACAGTCCAGGCGAATGCTGCATTGGGAAACAAGTCGGTATAATGTCTTACAACTGTATCATCGCCTTGCGTCTTCCCGTCGTTCCGTGTCAGTGCACCGCGGCTGTTTGTATTTTCCACCCGCAAGCCTAATTGTAGGTTTATGCTGCTGGTTATCTGGTCGGCATAGCTGGCGTAGGCTGCGTTCACATTTTCTCTGTATCTGAAATTGTTGCTTTTTTCAGGCACTTCGAGCGGCCTGTCGTTAAGTACATTATAGAATTCAAAAGTGTTGTACGTTTCTACCTGGGCATATTTTAACCCTGCACTCAATTTACCGTGTCCAAGGTTTTGTTCCCAGTCGGCCTTCAGTGTATTGATATAGATATCTGTGGGCTGGTTGTTCCAGTTGATGACGGAGTAAAGCAGATTGCCGGACGGGCTTTCGTAGTAGTTGGGTTGGACTCCGGAAACCCGGCCATGAAACAAACCATTGTCAGCATCTATATTGAGACGATGACCCGTTGTGTCTTCATATTTGTAGTTCAGGTTAATATTGTTATTGGTTCTGGCGCCTGGTGTGCGGTTATCGGCGTTTAGGGTTTTTACCAGATCGTCTTTATAATATACGCCCGTAGTACTGTGGTTGGTCCATACATCGTTACCTACGTTGCTGGTGACAAGGAGGCCAATTGTGTTCTTGGAATCGAGGAAATAGTCTGCGCCAGCCTTCAGATTCATACTTTGACCTTTGTTATTGTTATTGCTGGTCTGCTTGTAGAAGGTGTCGAGCTGTGTGCGGTTGAACACCAGGCCGTTGTCGTGGCGGCCGGTTTCGCCGCTAAGGTTGCCAAACAGATTTATTTTGCCATTTCTGTAGTTCAGGCTTACACTTCCGTTTTCTTTTGGCGTATTGCCCTGAATTTCGGTAAAGCTGACACTGCCGTTGGTGCCAGGCTTTTTGCTTTTCTT
>CAIYJV010000269.1 GCA_903926605.1 uncultured Bacteroidota bacterium | reverse complement strand
GGACAGATTTTAATTGACGGGCAAGACCTCAGAAACTATGATCTGGAAAATTTGCGCAGTCATATAGGCATCGTATTGCAGGACGTATTTCTCTTCTCGGGTACCATTGCCGACAATATCACGCTGCGCGATCCCGAAATACCTCTGGCGAAAGTGCAGGAAGTAGCCCGTATTATCGGCATTCACGACTTCATCATGAAATTGCCGGGCGACTACAATTTCAATATCATGGAGCGCGGCAACAACCTGTCGCAGGGCCAGAAACAGCTCTTGTCATTTGCCCGGGCACTGCTCTACAACCCTTCTATCCTCATTCTGGACGAAGCAACATCTTCAGTAGATTCAGAAAGCGAAATTCTGATACAACACGCGATTGATAAACTGATCAGCGGCCGTACTTCTATCGTCATTGCCCACAGGCTCAGTACTATTCGTAAGGCCAACGAAATTATCGTGATGGATCATGGCACTATAACCGAGAGAGGCAGCCACGACGAACTGATAGCGCAGCGGGGCGACTATTTTGAACTTTACACTGCGGTGGAGGAACAAAAAGTCGAAGTATTATAACCTTAAAGGTGCAAATAAAACGGACTTAGCAGTTCTTTAAAACTGGTAGTGTATTCGTTTTGATCATCCCGGATCGTGAGTTTTTCTATCACCGCTGCCGATTGTTGCCTGCTCATTATCGCAATCACCCTTTTGTCTGGCTTGTCGGCATTGTTGCGCACCAACAACGATCGGTTACACCACCACCCCTGCCCATTAAACAATTTCTCAAACAATCTAAATTCCTTAAGCGGCAATAAGACCGCAATAGTACCATGTTGGGTTAAGCAGCGCTCTGCGGCTTCCAGCAGCGTCCTGTCATCCAGGCCATCAGTATGGCGGGCTGCATTCCTTGCCATATCAGGTCCCAAAAGACTGTTGCGAAAAAAAGGCGGATTGGTGATCACAATATCGTAAAGCTGTAAATGCGTAAAGTCCCTGATATCTTGTCTGATAATGTTGATACGGTTGAACCAGGGAGAATTAACCACATTTTCAACCGCCTGTTCAGCCGCCTCCGGGTTCAGCTCTATCCCATCTATTTGAATATTGGGGTATCGCTGCGCCAGCATCAACGCCACTAGACCTGTACCCGTGCCAATATCCAAAACCCTAATGGCAGTATCGGCCAGAACCGGCCATGCTCCCAATAGGCACGCATCGGTGGTCACCTTCATGGCGCAACGCTCCTGATTGATCCGGAATTGTTTGAACTGAAAATAGTGATTGCTCATATTTTTAGAGCATGTAAATTAGCATTTTTATAAAAACATCGTATATTTGAATTACATTTCTAAAAATCATTACCGATGAAAAGCCCTATTCTCGTAGTATGCTTTTTGATAATTGGGTTAAAAGCGACGGCTCAAATTCTGCCACCCTACCTGCCGTCTTTTGGACTTCTGGCCTGGTACCCGTTTAACGGGAATGCCCACGACGAAAGTGGAAATGGGAATCATGCAACCCCCGTCGCGGTGATCTCGTCCCCGGACAGAATGGGGCATCCAAACGCATCATACCATTTCGACGGAATTGAAAGTAATGTCACATCGCTCGATTCTTTCTTTCACCTCAACATGCCGAATTATACTATTTCCTGCTGGTCCAGCTCCGACACGTTGAATAACTACCACAATTATAACAATAACCAGACAATTGTGAATTCTTGTCCACATCATGGCTTTGCAATTGCTTATAATTGGGGACACAGCTACAAGTATTCGGTACTAGAAGCATCTGGCCCCTCAAGTCCGGTATGGGACATCCTACCAGGGGCGTGGTACACTGTTTCGGCAGACTCTGTAAATGTTAGGGTCTGGGATCACCTTGTTTTTATGAAATTAAATGATACAGGGTATCGATTTTACATAAATGGAGTGTTGGATACGCACTTCCATTCTTCTGTATTGCCACTGAACCGATATTGCAAAATTAGTATGGGTAGGACCGATACAGCTATTCTTCCAGCTGAGACTTTTTGGGGCAATCTTGACGACTTCGGTTTCTGGACTACTGCGCTTTCAGATTCAGAGATCGTCAACCTGTATTTTGCGATCACAGGTGATACAATAGTTTGTACAGGAGCCTCCGGAACTTTATCCACTTTTGTTACAGGAGGTCTTTGGGCCTGTGGTTCATCGGGAATTGTTACAATCAATCCTTCATCCGGACATTTTACAGGAATTTCTCCTGGCACTGCAATCATTACTTATTCTATCGGTGGCCTCACTGCTCATTTTCCGGTAACGGTTACCCCCGGACCCGGAATTGACAGTGTTGTGAGTACGAGGATGGTTTGTACAGGTGATAGTTTTAGTGTTTCCGGTTCGGTACCGGGCGGAATTTGGAGCGTATCCAATCCCGATGTAAGCTTGTCTGCCGGAGGCAATGCAGTGGCAGTATCTTCAGGCATTGATACCGTGTTTTACAGTTATGCTACCGGATGCGGAATGACTCATGAATTGAATATCGTCACTGTAAACCCGATTCCCATAGTTGACCCAATAATGGGCGCAGCGTCCGTTTGCTATCCGCTCGAAATGCCTATATTTTTTACGGACTCCACACCTGGAGGTACTTGGTCGCATTCTAATGTTTTTGATTCGCTTAGTAGCAGTGGAGCGTTGACCGTTCGTGTTACCGGAACCGACACAATTGTTTATACCGTGACCGGGCCTTGCGGTTTCGCTGTAAGTACCCATGTTCTGTACATTCTAACGTCGCCAGTGTTAAGTGCTATTGCCGGACCAGCTTATGTTTGTGTGGGTTATTCGGCAACTCTTTCGGAATTGTTCACTGGAGGGATTTGGGAAATAAGCAATACGGCCGCAAGTATTAATTCTTCTGGGGAAATAATAGGCTTAACCCCCGGCCTTGATACGGTGACTTATTTAGCCACCAATATCTGCGGCACATCGTATGAAGAAAAACCTATCATTATTTATTCAGCGTTTGAATGCGACTCGGTGCTATCAAGCCCGCAAATTGAAAGCATTTTGCCAAATATTAAAACGTACCCTAATCCTGTAAAGAGCATTTTCATTATTTCTCAGGTATGCAAAGATTGGGATGTTCAGATTTACAATACTTTGGGACAATTGTTGCAATCCAGAAAATGCCAATCAGAACAAGAATTTTTTGAAATTGGGTCTTTGCCAGCCGGTATTTACACTGTCTTTGTTTCAATTCCCAATGGACAAACAATACACCAACGTTTTCTAAAAGAGTAAGTCAGATTCACCCAAATTACTTTTCGCTCATTATTTCATGAATGTTCAAGTCATAAATTCAGAGAAAATCTGTCACCAAAAATTACTTCTTTTTCGTTTGTTCCGGTATCGTCGCCAATACAATTACTGTCTCGTCCTTTCTATTTTAGCCCTTTTCCCAATTCTCGAGTGCTTAAACCCATAGGTAAAATAAAGCAACATTCCCACTACCAGCCATACCATAAACCGCTCCCAGTTGGTAACCCCCGATTCTGAAAGTAGATAGGTGCAACACAGGAAGCCCATGACCGGAATTATAGAATAGTTTTTAAGAAAACTTAGAATTGCGGTTACGGTAAAAGTGATGCCAAAAAGGAAGAACGGTACTTTAGGGCTTATCGTGGCCCAGGTAATATTGCCTTGAGTATCCTTCATATTCAGGTATCCAACTACACCTCCCGGATAATACAAGTGGAACAAGACCAGAGTCAATACATACAATCCCGGCACGATCCACTTACCATTCAGATAGGGCGTTTTAAATTTGCTTTGAAGCCTGTTCTCATCGTTCTGCAGTTTCAGAATACCGCCGCAAACCAGTACGAATGCAAATAAAGTTCCCACGCTGGTAAGGTCTACCACCACACTCAGGTTAAGGAACAAAGCGGGTATGCCTACAATGAAGCCCGTAAGTACCGTAGAGAATGAAGGCGTCTTGTACTTGGGATGGATACGTGCAAAAACAGGAGGCAACAGGCCATCGCGGCTCATGCTCATCCAAATTCTCGGCTGGCCTAGCTGGAATACCAGCAATACAGAAGCTGTGGCAATAACGGCACTAATAGCTATTATTCCCGCTATCCAATCGGCATACTTATTGTGCATCAGGCTGAATACAACCGACAGAGGATCACCGACGTTCAGTTCCTTATAACTTACCATACCCGTTAGCACCAGGGCTATGACCACATAGACAACCGTACAGATGATCAGCGAATAAAACATTGCTTTGGGCAGGTCTCGCTGTGGATTTTGGCATTCCTCAGCTGTTGTAGAGATCGCGTCAAATCCGATATAGGAGAAAAACACTGCCGAGGTGCCCGCCAGGATGCCACCTACACCATTGGGCATAAAAGGTGTCCAGTGAACGGGGCTGACATAGAAAGCACCGGCAATGATAACCAGGATAATGATCGCCAGTTTCAGGATCACCATAATATTGGTACTTCGGCGCGACTCTTTGATACCCACATATATGATCCAGGTAATGATAAAAGTGATCAGGAACGCAGGCAGGTTGCAGATAATTCGGATTCCACCAATAAGCGGCGCGTTATTCCAGGCCAGTTTAGCAGCCTCGCTCAGTCCATCCCTGGCGGTCCAGTAGTCGGTACATAAGTATTCTGGTATGTGCGGTCTGAACCCGAATAAACTAATATGATTGACCAATGAAGTAAAATAGTCGCTCCAGGAAATGGCCACGGCAATATTGCCAATGGCATACTCCATCAGAAGATCCCAACCTATTATCCATGCAATTATTTCACCGAAAGCCACGTAAGAATAGGTATACGCACTTCCGGATACCGGGACCATGCTGGCGAACTCCGCATAACAAACAGCCGAAAACCCGCAGGCTACCGCCACGAACAGGAACAAGAGTATGATTCCCGGTCCGCCGTCGAAACTGGCCTTGCCAATGGTGCTGAAAATTCCGGCCCCAACAATGGCGGCTATCCCCATAAATGTGAGGTCGCGCACTGTGAGCACCTTTTGCATTCCTTCCAGCCCATGCGCTTCCGCCAGTCCCTGCTCTACCTCCAGGTTTATTTGCTTCAGGGTTTTCTTGCGGAACAAATCCTGCTTCATTGTGTAAATCTAACAAAAAACCATTGTTGATGCTATCCGGCCGGCCCAACGTAAAAAAAATGTATGTCGCCAAAATAAGGGGCTCCGCCCGTCTTAATTATTTATGAGTTAATTTTGCCCGTTTTAATTCAAATATTAGCAGCGGCGACCGCCACAAAATTTTATCGTGCTCAGACTCATCAAAAATAACAATCCGCTTACGGTGGTATTATTATTAATAGTTTGTGTGGCAATGAAGGTTGGCGCTTTATCGCATCCGGTCCTGCCTGCTCTGGTACCCAACCATTTTTTCTATAATTACTTCCTACATTTTCTGACTACCATTTTTGGCAAAAAT
>CAIYJV010000268.1 GCA_903926605.1 uncultured Bacteroidota bacterium | reverse complement strand
GGAATGTCTGCATGCGGAAGGTTCTCCCACAGCCATTCTTAAGGAAGAGGTTATTATACAGAAGTACTTGGACGAAAACAATACAGAACAAACGCTGCGTTTGCGGCGGATTGCATGGTGGGATGCTGATAAACAAAGGGCTTTTGAATTCATTACTAATGACTTTGAGCTTGAAGCCATTACTATTGCCCAACTCTATAAGTATAGATGGCAGATCGAATTGTTTTTCAAAAAACTCAAACAGAACTTCCCTCTCCAATACTTCGTTGGTGACAATCAGAACGCCATAGAAATACAGATATGGTGCGCTTTGATCGCTTTGCTGCTACTCTCTGTCATCCATAGCCACCAAAAATCAAAAATGGCATTCACAGTCTTTGTCTCTGTTATCCGGTTACACCTTTTCAGCTATATTAATATCAGAACACTTATGGAATACTACCGCAAATCGCCGTCCGAAACCCTGCCAAACCTTTTCAGTTCTGCTTGACACCCCCCTGCTTTCGTTTTCATTATCACCAAACAGTATTTACAAGGGTTTGAGATACCTCAAATCCCTAAAACCTACTTTTGTCGGACAACAATGATTTCCAAGGCTAACCCCGGTCATTCATGTGCTGTGCAGAATGAGGCGCACTTATGCTCCTTGTTTCTATACGACGAAAGCTGGAAGAACAAAAAAAAGTCCAAATCATGAAAAGTACCTGGGGAATGCCGAAAAGGTCACAAAACCCTTAATTTGTCAGTAGCCACAAACTTCAGGTCGTGGTAGAAAGGCACAAAAAAGGGGCTTTAGCCGAATCTGAAACTGGTTATACGGATTATGGACTAACCCCGGAACCAGGAAGCTATTCAATTGTTGGACATTAAGTTCAGAGCAATTTTACACGAGACTTTGTCCTCAATTTCAAAATAAATGCAAGAATTGTGATTAAGAAGCCTCAAAATCGTTGCACTCGGCTGGAATGAGATTTGTAAAATGCAGACATGATGACTGCGTCAAAATTATTCAGAAGCCTCGAATCACATAGAAGCAAGCGCACATTTTACCCGGAGTAATGCCATTTGAAATTCACCGGTGGGATGCCCCATATATTCATTTCAATTCGAATACGCACAAGTCCAACCGCGATGTTCCGGTTTGTACTATATTAGCGCCCCGATGAAAAGTACTTTTCTCTATATCGCCCAAACTAATGGTAAAGGCAGGGGAGTTTTTACCGGGTCAGAAATAGAGCCCGGCACTACTATTGAGGAGGCACCCGTTATTGTAATGAGTGCGGAAGACCGCGTATTCCTGGACAAGACCCTTTTGCACGATTATATTTTTGAATGGCAACCCGCCGGCGCAGACTTGTGCTGCATGGCACTAGGCTGGGTACCGGTTTATAATCATTCTTCCCAACCGAACTGCGAGTACTTTATGGATTATGACAATCAGACCATATCCATCGTCACATTACGAAAAGTAGAAGCCGACGAAGAACTGACTTTTAACTATAACGGAGATGCCGACCATGCTCCGGTTATTTGGTTCGAAGAAAAGTAAGACCTGTCTGTTTTTCTGGTCCCTATTATCGCATCACCACAAGCTTTGTCCGGGAAATAAGCGTACCCTGAACTATCTGCACAAGGTAGGTACCGGGCGACAATGAACCGGGATTTACCGAAAATTCGCCCGCTCCACTGGTTTCTCCATGTGTCTCTGCTAGTACTTTACCGGTTACATCGTAGATACTAACACCGACAGCCGACAAAGGCGCAACTACAACCGTAAAGGATCCACTGGTTGGATTGGGGTAAATGCCGGGAGCCTGAGATACCGGAAGCGGGGAAGGTGCTCCCAAAACAGAATCGCACTGCCAGGCCGAAAATACCATAACCGGGATTTGCGTATTGAATACACCACATCCGTTAGTCACCAGATAAGTCACAGTGTCCATTCCCGGTCCCTGGGCTCTTAAGATACCGGGAAGTCCAACGGTATCAAACGCAGCCGTAGCATTTGCAGAAAGGAAAACCCCACCTGCGGGGAAGCCCACAAGCGTATCGGCCGTACCACCCACGCATACAAAAGAAAGCCCAGATACGACCGGAGTAATAACGTCGTCTACCATCATCACAAATTTGTCGTGAGTTGACCCGCAAATATTAGTGCGGGTATACACAATGGTGTCCAGTCCGGCAAGGTGGCCTGTAACCAGCCCGTGGGTGTTTACCGACGCTATGGTGTTGTCTGTGGTTGTCCAGATACCTCCACTGAAAATCTCTGAAAGTGAGACCGCATTGCCCACACATACCGCTGCGGAACCCGATATCATACCTGCATCTGGAACTGCCATAATGCTTACTTCAAAATGACTTACAGCGGTACCACAACTATTAATAACCGTATAGGAAACCGTATCCAGACCAGCAGACACCCCGATCACATAACTACCAAACATCACCGCGCGACCGTTAGAAATACTCCAACTACCACCCGGAGCTACATTGCTGAGCATTACGTGGTTACCGGCACAGACACTGTCGATACCATTTATTGTTCCTGCATTTGGCTGCGCTTTAACATAAACAAACTTCGAAGCGCTGGCTGTACCACAGTAATTGGAACTGATGTAGCGTATGCTGTCAAGGCCTGGTGCTACCCCTGTTACTACCCCTCCGGCCACGGTTGCAATGGCGCTAAAAGCACTGCTCCAGCTACCGCCTTCAGCGGTCTCACTCAATGTGATTGAAGTGCCGCTGCACAAGCTGTCACTGCCTGTAATCGCGCTAACTGTTGGGAAAGCTACGACTGTAACGGTCTTATTAATAAAATCTGTTCCGCAACTATTAGAAACAGTGTAGGTAATTGTATCTACCCCACCCGTAATGCCTGTGATCACACCGGCAGGAGACAAAAATGCAGCGAAATTTCCACCGCTCCAGGTACCGCCGGGTGCCGAAGAAAGTTCGGAGGCATGAGCCCCGGGGCAAAGTGTATCCGCGCCAAAAAGAATTCCGGCAAAGGGTATGGGCGTTACCGTCACCGCAGTGACCGCTACGCCTGTGCCACACACATTGGTAACGGAATACAGTACAGAATCTGTACCTGCAGAGACCGCAGTTACCAGACCTTCATCACTCACTACGATATTTGTGCTCGCAGCACTCCATGCTCCGCCTGACAGTGTAGGTGTAAGAGTTGTTGTAGAGCCCATACAGATATTGATACTGGCAGGCAATTCGCCGGCAACAGGCTGAGGATTTATGGAAAGCACAAACGTGGCAACTGCCGTGCCACAACCAGTTGTAGCGGTATAAGAAATGGTGTCGCTACCTGCATTGGCAGCCAGGAACACACCGGGCGATAAAAGAACGGCATTACCATTACTGGCGCCCCAGGCGCCTGAAAATGCTGTACCACTCAGCGTATCATTTATTCCAGCGCAGATGGTATTGTTTCCCGTAATGGCACCTGCATCTGGTACAGCATAGACATTTATGGTTTTTGAAACGGTCCCGCATCCGTTGAAAAAGGAAATGTTTGCAGACCCCACTTGTAGCAAAATGTCAGAAACAGATGAAGATACGCCCGACTGAACAAGTACCGTACTAACATTGTCAGATACCCACTTGCCGGGACCGGTCTCATTAAGAGACAATGAAGTTCCCACACAGTATACTGCACTGCCGGTAATGGGACCGGGTGCGGAAGCACTTAAGGCCAACACTTCAGACCTGAAGCAGGCCGGGCTAAAATAATAAGTCAGGGTGTCTGTACCGGCACTTGCAGCAGTCACATTTCCCCAGGCATCTACAGTTGCAGCCCCGTTGGATGTTGTCCAAATACCACCGAAACTCGCAATGGTAAGGCCGCCATATCCCGGAATAGTATCCGGACTCACGGTATTGCCCACGCATATTGCCGACTGAATGTTATACGACGGGTCTGCAACCGAAATACTCTTTAAGACTGATCCGCAACTGTTGGTATATACCAGTATCACAGGCCCTGAAGCAGTCAACGTAAATGTGCCCACAGCTCCGGCGGACGTAGTCAATGCGCCACCGGCAGCGGCCCAACTACCATCTGCATCGAAACCGCTGAATGAAACCGTATTGTTCAGGCACTGAATAGAATCACAAACAAGATCTCCCGCTGTGCTGTCAACACTGATGGGCGTGCTTACGCTGCAACCACCCGGCATACGATACGCAATAGTATCCATTCCTTTCTGTACAGCAAGGAGTGTTTGGTCAGTATCTATCGTCGTTCTACCCATGACACTGTGCCAGATTCCCCCAGGTACGTCTTCAGACAATGTAAGCGAACTTCCCAGACAAAGTCCGGCAGGTAAGGAAAAAGCGTGCGGCACCGGATCAACGGTCAATGCCATGGCTACAGAAAAAGAATCACATCCATTGGAGAATGTATACACGATCGTATCTACACCAACATTTACACCGGTCACGATTCCGGACATAGGATCCACTGTTGCTATGCCATTATTGCTACTGGTCCAGATACCTCCACTCACACTGTCGGTCAACATACGTTCGCCACCTACACAGACCGCTGCGTTTCCATTTATGCGCGGAACAAAAAGATCGGCACTGAATTCCCACAAATAAGGAGCAGAGCCCATAAACATATTGCCGTTGCCATCTATAGCAAGCGAATAGGCGTTTGCTAATTGAGCCATCGTGGCGGGCAATCCATCGGCGGTCGTGTCAGATATTGCCCCACCTCCGGCAATCTGGCTCATTACGCCTTGCGCATTTATTTGGTATACTTTTTCATTAAATCCATCTGCAACATAAATATTGCCCCATTTGTCCAAAGCCAATCCGGTAGGCAATGTCAGTCCAATTTCGTAAATCGTGTTAATGTTTCCATCAGCAGTTACTTTACGAATTCGACCGTTATAGGTATCTGTGAGGAGCAAATTATTTTCACCATCTACAGCAAGACCACCTGGATTATTTATTTTGGCCGCAGTGGCTGGACCACCGTCGCCGGTAAATCCGTTTACTCCAAGGCCCACCACTGTTTGCATGATGCCGTCGGTGCCTATTTTCCTGATTCTTGCATTTCCATTATCGGCTACATACACATTGCCCAGACCATCTACAGCGACGCTGGCCGGACCATTGAGCAAAGCCGCGGTTGCAGGTCCATTGTCCCCTGAAAAACCCTGATGAAATGTGTAGGTAAATGTTGTTATAAAATCAGGTGGTGTGGGTACCATACCGGCCACATTGGTCATTATACCATTTGTATCTACCTTTTTTACGGTATGTGTCTGGTTGTCGGAGAAATAAACATTACCATATCGGTCGCATGCGATACCGGACGGCGACTTAAGCAATACTGCGGTTGCAGGTAAGTTGTCGCCGCTATAAGGCAGCGAATAGTCTACCAGAGACCCCGCAAAAGTGGTTCTGGTGCCACCCGGTCCATACGCAATCACCACTCCGTTGAAGTAATCGCAAACATAAACTGTATTTTTCTGTGTAGCTACCCCGTAGAACTGTAATCCCAGTGCTACATTGGTGCTGCCAATGACCTGGGCCACCGGGTGGCGCGTGGCATTAACACTGATCTCTTTGGTAACCAATCCTGTCGGTGATAAATAGGTAATCGTCGCGGTTCCTGCACCAGCAGCCTGCAGCACGCCGGTAGTATCGTTAATTCGCGCTACAAAAACATTGTCCGTTCGCCACAATCCTCCCGGAGCATCACTGGTGTAGGTGGTCACCCCACCCGCACACAGCGCACTGGGCCCCAGGATCATGGCTCCGGGCCCCGGCTGCGCCATTGCGTTAAGTACACCCAAAACCAAAACTATCCCACCCAAAAAGCGGCTAAAAATATTTTTGACGGTATTTATTTCCTTCATTTTATAGCTACCCATGATTCAATAATAT
>CAIYJV010000267.1 GCA_903926605.1 uncultured Bacteroidota bacterium | reverse complement strand
GATTGCAGTGGCGAAGGCGTAAAGCCCATTTTGCACAAAAAATACAATGGCAACGATATCGTGTTGCCCGATGATACTTCGGTAGTCATTACTCGCAAAACACATCCGTACCTCAACGAGCGAATAGGAGACGATATTATTACAGCATCTGGTAAAACCCTTTTGGGTGCCGATGACAAAGCAGGTGTGGCCATTATCATGGACCTTGCCGCTTACCTGATAAAACACCCGGAAATAAAACATGGCAAGATTCGTGTGCTTTTTACGCCCGACGAAGAAGTGGGTAGGGGTGTTGCTGCGATCAATATGAAGAAACTTGGTGCAGATTTCGGCTATACGCTGGATGGCGGCGAACGCGCCCATCTGGAAGGCGAGACTTTTTCTGCAGATGCCATGATCGTGACTTTTCAGGGTATCAGTGCCCATCCGGGCTATGCAAAGGGTACAATGATTAGTGCAATAAAGGCCGCATCAGCATTTGTAAACAAACTTCCTAAAAATGAATGGTGTCCCGAAGCTACCGAAGGCATGCAGGGCTTTGTGCATCCCACGTCCATAGACGGAACGCTGGAACGGGCTACAGTTCAGTTCATTGTACGTGACTTTGATACAGCCCTACTTAAAACGCACGAAGCACGGCTTTCTACGCTGGTTGCAGAGACAGAAGCGGAATTTCCCGGCGTAACAACTCAGGTAGTGGTAAAAGAACAATACCGCAACATGAAGGAAATACTGGACCAAAACCCTCAGGTGATGGAATATGCCGCACAGGCGTACAAAAGGGCCGGTATGGAACCCGTAAGTATGAGTATCCGCGGTGGTACAGATGGTTCCCGTTTGTCGTTCATGGGTCTTCCCTGTCCTAATATATTCACCGGTGAAATGGGTATACACTCGCGCCAGGAATATGTGAGCGTACAGGATATGGAAAAAGCCATGGAAACCCTGGTACACCTTGCCGGTATCTGGGAAGAAAACGCTTAATTCTTATTGTTTTCCATGTTCAAGCCACGATTTTAGTTCCTCCGTCATAGGTGCGGTTTTGCGTGCGCTATAGTCAAAACAAACCATGCCGGTTTTGGCAAAGGCTATATCCTTGGATCCCGAATCTGCGACAATGCATATATGATACACCAGGTCGAAGGATCGTGAAGATATTTCTTCTGCGTAGATGGCGATGGTCAGTTGATCCCCATAAAAGGCCTCATTTTTGTAGGCTATCATCACATCGGCCATGATCAGGCTGTTGCCGGCCGCGTTCAATTCGCTGTAGCCGGAATGGGTGAGCATCTTCATACGTGCTTCGTGCAAAATGGAAAGCACGGCATCGTTGCCCAGATGTCCGCCGTAGTTCACGTCGGTGATACGAACAGGAAGCACGCAGCGGAATAAAGGTTTTTCGGTGGGAATAGTTATTTTTACACGAGCCATAATAAAGGATCAACTATGAAAATATTCTGTATCGGGCGAAATTACGCCGATCACGCAAAAGAAATGAAAAATGACCTCCCCACCGAGCCGGTTATTTTCATGAAGCCCAAGAATGCCGTTTTGCTGCCCGGCAAGCCCTTTTATTATCCTGAATTTACCAAGGATCTCCATTACGAATGCGAACTGGTTGTGCGTATCTCTAAGAATGGAAAATTCATTGCGGAAAAGTTTGCCCACAAGTATTATGATGAGTATACCATAGGTATAGACTTTACCGCACGCGACGTGCAGCGGGAGCAACAGAAAAAAGGTTTGCCCTGGGAGATCGCAAAAGCTTTCGATGGGTCGGCAGTAGTGGGTGAATTTCAGCCTATTACAGAAGAAACCAACCTTTTGGATCTGGAGTTCAACCTGAACAAGAACGGTATTGCGGTTCAGGAAGGTAAAACCTCGGATATGATATTTGCGGTTGACAAGCTGATCGCGCATGTTTCTAAATATTTCACACTGAATATTGGGGACTTGTTGTTTACCGGCACACCTGCGGGTGTAGGGCCGGTAGTGCCCGACGATTTGCTGGAGGGATTTCTGCAGCATAAGAAAGTTTTTGAAGTGGTCATCAAATAAGGCACCATCGGGTGTATATAACAGGTCTAAATTTTGCCTATGGATGTTCAGATAGAAGAAAGCTGGAAAGAAGAATTGCAGGGCGAGTTTGCGAAGCCTTACTTTTCCGGTATTGTGAGTTTTCTGAAGGCCGAGAAAGCAGCATACAAAACTATTTACCCGCCCGGCAACCTGATTTTCAACGCTTTTCACCACACGCCATTTCAACAAGTGAAGGTGGTGATCCTGGGTCAAGACCCTTACATCAATCCCGGACAGGCGCATGGCCTAAGTTTTTCGGTGCCTGAAGGCTTGGTGAAGCCACCGTCGCTACTTAATATTTTTAAAGAGTTGCAGGAAGACTTGGGTATACCCATAGCTACCAGCGGTAATCTTGAAAAATGGGCCCGGCAGGGTGTGTTGTTGCTCAACGCATCGCTTACTGTGGAAGCCGAAAAGTCCAATTCGCACGCCGGGATCGGCTGGCAAACTTTTACGGACGAAGTGATAAAGCACATTTCCCAGGGCAGACAGCATGTGGTGTTCATGCTTTGGGGTAAATTTGCGCAGAACAAAGAGATTCTGATAGACGCCGGAAAGCATAAGATACTCAAGGCCGCGCATCCATCGCCACTATCGGCACATAATGGTTTTTTGGGTTGCAAGCACTTTAGCAAAGCCAACGATTATTTTAAAGAACAGGATATTACTCCTATTGACTGGAATACTACCACACCCTGAAAAGAAACACAAGAATAAAATGAATCCCGTAAAGAAAATCGCAGGTGCTATATATGCAGTTTATGGACTGGTTGTTTTTATACTTACCATGCTGGTGGTGATCATACCCATATGGATCATCGGCAAATTGCCCGAACCCAGACGGCAGCACATTCTGCACCCGGTGTTCAGGGGTTGGATGGCAGTTTTTCTGCAACTTGTTTTTTGCCCGGTAAAGCGTAAGGGTGCCGACCATTTTAAGAAAGGGAAACAGTATGTGGTGGTTATCAACCACAATTCGCTTATGGATATTCCCGTTTCGTCGCCATGGATACCCGGCCCCAACAAGACTCTTGGGAAAATAGAAATGAGCCACATGCCGCTGTTCGGTATTATCTACAAAGCCGGTGCGCTTATTGTAGACCGGAAAAAGGAAGAGAGTAGACGGATGGCGTTCAGCCAAATGCAGGAAACATTAAGCATGGGTATTAATCTTTGCCTTTATCCGGAGGGTACCCGCAATAAGACCGACCAACCCATGCAACCGTTTTTTGACGGTGCGTTTGTTACAGCCATACGCACACAAACCGACATTATTCCGGGACTGCTTTTTAACACAAAGGGAATATTGTCGCCGGTCGGAAAATTCTGGGGATGGCCTAATAAAATACATTTTCATTTCCTGGAGCCGATACCTACTAAAGGATTATCTTTGGAAGACGTAGCATCACTTAAAAGGAGGGTTCATGAGGTCATGACTGCTTATTATGTGGCGCACTTAAAGGAACTTGCATGACGTTCAACATTATCGGTACCGGCAATATTGCTTGGTTTTTTGGAAAGAGGTTAATGTCTGGCGGACACCACTGTACGGGCGTATTTGGCAGGGATACAGAGGCAGCCAGAGCACTTGCTGAAGCATTGCTTTCTGATGTGTACGGCGATATTTCTGAAGTGAAAGACCGTGATGCCGATGTGTGTTTCCTTGCGGTGTCCGACATTGCTATTGGCAAGGTCGCCAGCCAGTTGTCTTTTAAACAGACCGTACTGGTACATACGGCAGGTTCGGTATCACTAGACAGTATTCTAATCGCGTCCAAGGATAGTGCTGTTTTGTGGCCTGCGTACTCGATTCTAAAAAACAACCTGCCAGCCCACCGAAATATACCCTGCGCGTGGGAAGCAAGTTCGAACAAGGCTGAACGATACGTCCAGTCTATCGGTCATGCTATTACAGACGTAATGTTTGAAGCAAAAGGCGAACAACGCAAATGGTTGCATCTGGCAGCGGTTATGAGTGGCAATTTTATGAATCATCTGATGGCCATCTGTGAAAAAATTTGTGCAGAAAATCAGTTGCCTTTCTCTATCATGTTCCCGATCATTGAGCAAACTTTTGAGAAAGTGAAGAACTCTTCGCCGGCGCAGGTGCAAACCGGTCCTGCGGTAAGGCGCGATACAACTACCATACAGGATCATCTGGCGCTACTCAGTAATCACAGAAACTGGCAGAAGATATACGAGTCGGTCACAGATTCCATACAAACGACCCATAAAATGAAGTAGCGTCAGTACTTGCGTTTTACCTTTGTGTTAACTTATGTCCCCCGCGCTGGTGTGGCATCAAGGGAATTTTCATTTTTTGGTAATATTGCAAGCTTATGGCCTCAGTAATCAAAAAGATCGACGAATTTAACGCAGGGATCCCGGCAAATCTTCATGATATTAAGTGGAAAGCGCTGAGTGAAAGTGCCTTTCGTTTCCTGCGTGGTACAGACCATTTGTTCGCGGCTGATTTCATTAAGACCTACAAATTCAAACCCAAAGTAAAGGCATGGATCAGCGGTGATCTGCATTTTGAGAACTTCGGAACTTTCAAAGGCGAAAACCGCCTGGTATATTTTGATATCAACGATTTTGACGAGGCCATTCTAGCCGGACCTGAGCCTGAACTGGTACGGTTCCTTACCAGTATGGTTGTGGCTTCGGGCGTAATGAAAGCACCTTCCCTCCACGTTCACAAGGCCCTGCACGAAGTTGTTGAAGCCTATGTAGATACTATACAGCGCCGCAAAGCACTGATGCTGGAGGCTGAAGTGGCACATGGAGCATTCAGGAAGTATTTTGAGCAGCTGGACAGTCGCGACCGGCAGGCTTTTATCGCATCCCGCACTACAAAACACAAGGGTAGCATGGCGATCAAGACTGATGGCTTACGTTACCTGCCAATTAGCAATGAGCTGAAAAAACAGTTATTCGCCAAGCTTGAACCCCTTACTGCGTTGCAAACCAATTTTGAACATCTGGTATTTGCCGATGCCGCTTTTCGCATTGCCGGAACCGGAAGTCTGGGATTGGAACGCTATTGCGTACTGGCATACAACAAGAAAAAAGGCAAGCACTATCTGTTGGATATTAAGGAATGCAGGCCCTCCTGTTATACCGGTCTTTTGGACATAAAACAGCCCAAGATGAAGCACGAGGCTGAGCGGGTTATCACCGCAGGATATTTGTTGCAATATAATGCCCCTGCTTTCCTTGCTCCTTTCTTTTTTAATGACAAGTGGTTTATTATTAAAGAGTTACAGCCCGTATCCGACAAAATGGCTTTAACTGATTTTGGCCACGATTTCAAGACGTTTGTAGAGGTAACCCAGGAGATGGCAAGGTTGATAGGCTATTCCCATCTCAGAAGCTCAGGTCATTTGGGAGCATCCACCGGCGATGAGTTGTCTAAGCTGGTTTCTAAAAAGCAGTGGCAAAAAGATATGGTGGAGTTAAGTGGCGAGCTCGCTCGTAAGAACAACAAGTATTATAAAGAATTTATGGAACATAATTCCTAGATTCTCCCGCATTAAAATTGGGTAACCTGTCCGGGTTGAATAGGGCATATCATTTAAAAAATATTACCTTGTTCCCAAAAAAGAACCATGTCAGACAGGAGAAAGTTCATGAAGCAATCGGTGTTAGGATCAGCGGCACTATTAGCAGGCACCCGTAGTTTTGCCAGGTCCGCTTCGTTGCCGGAACAGACCACCGGTAAACCGATCGTGATCTCAACCTGGGATTTCGGCAAGGCTGCAAATGCCGCTGCGTGGGAGATACTGAAGACCGGGGGCCGTGCTCTTGATGCTGTGGAGAAAGGTGTGATGGTGCCGGAAGCAGATCCAGAGAATCAAAGTGTGGGTCTTGGTGGCAGGCCAGACCGGGATGGACATGTAACGCTAGATGCTTGCATCATGGATGAAAACGCCAAGTGTGGCGCTGTAGCAGGTCTGGAGCAAATTGTCCACGCTATTTCGGTAGCACGAAAAGTCATGGAGAAGACGCCGCATGTAATGCTTGTTGGAGATGGGGCATTGCAATTTGCAATGGAACAGGGATTTAAGAAAGAAAACCTCCTCACCGAAAAAAGCAAAGAGGAATGGCATGAATGGCTGAAGAAGTCCCAATACCACCCTGTACGTAATATAGAGAACAGGGGTAGGCCCGGAGACTCCGGAAATCATGATACGATCGGCATGGTGGCTCTGGACGCAAAGGGTAACATGAGTGGTGCCTGTACTACCAGTGGTATGGCCTATAAATTGCATGGCCGCGTGGGCGATTCCCCCATCATTGGGGCTGGCCTGTATGTGGATAATGAAATAGGTGCCGCAACAAGTACCGGAGTGGGCGAGGAGGTGATAAGAATAGTTGGGTCTCACCTCGTGGTGGAATTGATGCGTCAGGGTCTGAACCCGGAACAGGCGTGCCGCCAGGCCGTGGAGCGTATCGTGAAGAAGAATCCGGAGGGCGCCAAAGAGTTTCAGGTGGGCTTTCTCGCTTTGAAAAGAAATGGTGAGTACGGTGCTTTTGCACTACAAAAGGGTTTTTCATACGCAGTGCGGTCTGGTGATACCGAAAAAATTGTAGACGCCCCCAGTTATTACCCCTAAATATCTATAGTGTATGTTGCTGGAAGTTTGTGCTTATAATATTCAGTCCTGTATCGTGGCTGCCCAAAATGGCGCCGGTCGCATAGAACTTTGTGCGGAACCCTTGCAGGGCGGCACAACACCCAGTTACGGCCTTATCCGCAAGGCGATGGAGTCTGTGAATATTCCGGTATTTCCCATCATTCGTCCGCGCGGCGGCAATTTTGTTTATGATGATCTGGAAATGGAGATCATCAGAGAGGATATTCTCATGTGCAGACAATTGGGATGTCAGGGTATTTCTACAGGTGTCAGTTTGCCGGATGGCCGGATAGATGGTGCACGTATGCAACAGATAAACGAATGGGCCAGCCCCATGAAGCTTACCTGCCACAAAGTGTTTGATGCCGCTCCCGACCTGTTCGAGGCACTGGAAACACTCATCAACGCCGGTTGCGACCGCATACTCACTTCAGGAGGTATGCCGACTGCCATGCTTGGTTTGTCGCAGTTAGAAAGTCTGGTACGGCAGGCAAATGGCCGAATCTGCATCATGCCCGGCGGAAGTGTAAGGCCTGAAAACCTGGCTGCACTGAGGCAGGGTACTGGTGCTACTGAGTTTCATTCATCTGGAATCACCCAGAAAGACACACATTACATGGCAGATCCCGCCGCCATTCAGGCGATGGTTGCTATACTCGGAAAGTAGGCAAAGTAATTTCCCAAACTCTAATCTTTCCCTTCGCTATTCAACCTCAAAAGCAATTGCAGCCTGCTGTTCAGTCCGGGCTGATCACTTTTCAGGCCGTTGAAAAATTCTTCATCGAAGCGTTCAATTAAGGGTATAGCCTGCCGTGTTTTCGCAAGACCTTCCTTACTCAGCACAATTATTTTCGCCCTGGTGTCCGTGGGGTGGGGCGCGCGCGTCAGTAGTTTTTTACGTTCCAGGGTACGTAGCACAGAAGACGTGGTCATGGGATCTATCTGGCTATGGTCAGACAAGTCGATCTGCATCACTACTTCTTGTTTTCCTGATAGCCACAAAAGGCTGGCCAATAATACAAACTGCGGATGGGTGAGGTCTATTTCATCCAGCGTTTTCCTAATTCCTCTCTGCCACAGCGTGGTTACCTGCCAAAGAAGGAAACCGGAGCTGTCTTCTGCTTTTTCAAAACCAAATGCTTCGTCCTTTTTTTTCATATAGTTTTAGGATATGCCGCTGCTGCTTCAATCTGCCGCTGCATGTCGGCTGGCAGACCCGCAGCCATTTTTCCGGCCACTAATTTAACCCACAATGCCGACAAAATACCCTTTACAGTGATGGTGTGGGTTATTTTTAGGCCCTGGGACGTTTCTTCAAATGTGTGGTCATCCCACATTTTTGCCAGCGGGAAGTTGGTACGGTCCAGAAATCGCTTGCAGGGTACCACTTCCAATAATTCTATTTTCACTGTTGGTCCGCCTGCGGGTTTAAGTGTGATATAGTGCCCTGCTTCGAATTTGGAGTGCAGGGAAGACGAATCTATTCCGTTGTCCCATTTGTTCCAATTTGCCACGTCAGAAAAGAGGTTCCACATTTGTTCTTTTGTTACCGAACGGGTAGTGATCGAGTGTGATTTTGTCCACATAGTTTTTGATTTTGTAAGTGCAAATATAATAAGTGAACTTAGTAAATCAAAATAATTGAAAATTTTTCAGGCCAATCCATGTTCTCCCACTATCTGTAGATTAAGATTTGGCCTCGTCCTGAATACTGTGTGATGCAATTGTGCTCTGTTGTTTTCAAAACCTTCCAGAATCTCTGGCACACTAACCCAAAACATTGCTTATTTTTGCGCCCTGAAAAACAAAATATAAATGGGTAGGATATTCGAAGTCCGTAAGTCAACCATGTTTGCACGCTATGATCGTATGGCGAAGCAATTTAGCAGGATAGGTAAGGAAATAGCGATCGCCGTGAAAAAAGGTGGTCCGGACGTAAACAACAATCCTATGCTGCGTCGGGTAATGCAGAACGGTAAGTCGGTAAATATGCCGAAAGACCGTATCGAAGCAGCCATCAAGAATGCGATGGGTAAGGACACCAGCAACTATGATGAAGTGATTTATGAAGGCTATGCGCCTCATGGTATCGCCCTCATGGTGGTTACGGCTACCGACAACACCACCAGGACCGTGGCCAATGTTCGTGCCCATTTCAACAAGGGTGGGGGCGCAGCCGGAAACAGTGGTTCGGTGAGCTTCCTGTTCCGTCATCTGGGTGTGTTCAAATTGAAACCCGAAGGCATCAACCTCGAAGAACTTGAACTCGAACTCATTGACTTCGGACTGGAGGAGTCAGGCGAGGACAGTGAGGGTAATATTGTGATCCAAAGCGGGTTTACCGATTTCGGTAATATGCAGAAGGCACTGGAAGAAAAAGGTTTCACGCCCATCTCCTCAGAATTGGAGTGGATACCACTGAACACCATAGAAGTCACCACCGAACAGTCTGAAGACGTGTTCAAACTCATCGAGCGCCTGGAGCAGGACGACGACGTACAGCACGTTTTCCACAATATGGCCTAGTTAATTTGGTCAGGCGGTAATTACCGCTATAGCCTCTTCGATCGTAACAAGAGATTGTGAGCCTGAAACAAAGTTTTTCAGGCTCACTTTTTTTTCTTTCCGTTCCTCTGATCCCGGAAGAACCACAAAACTGAAACCCTTTTTATTGGCGAACTTCATTTGTTTGTCAAACTTCGAAGCATCAGGATACACCTCGGCACAAATGCCAGCCTCTCTCAACCGCTGTACGATGTGCAGGGCGTAAGTCTCCTCCTCACCTCCAAAGTTGGCCACCAGTACATTGGCAGACTGAACAACATTGGTTGGGAAAACACCCAGTTCTTCCATTACGTCATAAATGCGGTCTATACCAAAGCTCACGCCTACGCCAGATACTCCTTTCAGTCCAAACAATCCGGTCAGGTCATCATAACGACCACCACCACCAATGCTGCCCATCTTCACTTTGTCGCTATCGCAGACTACTTCCACGATGACGCCGGTATAATAATTCAGGCCCCGGGCAAGTGTAATATCTATGTCTATATTCGGTTTCAGATCTTTACCGGCTGTAAGCGAATGAAAATAATGTAAGGTTTTGCTTATTTCCTCCAAACCTTCCAGCCCTGTAGCGCTGCCTACAAAAAAGTCCTTCAGCACATTAAGCCTTGTATAGTTGTTGCCCGTCTGGGTATTGTCCAGTATGTCGCTGATACGCTGTACATGCTCCACCGGTATATTACGCTGCTGCAACTCATTCAGTACACCGTCCCAGCCTATTTTATCCAGTTTATCCAACGCAATAGTGAGTTCCGTGAGTTTGTCAGGAACACCACATAGTTCAGCCAGTCCGGCCAGCACTTTCCGGCTGTTCAGTTTTATTTTTACCGGCACCTGTAGTTGGTGAAAGGCTTCGGAATAGATACAAAGCAATTCTGCTTCATTGATGAGCGAGGTACTTCCGATCACATCGGCATCGCATTGCCAGAATTCGCGGTAACGGCCCTTTTGAGGCCTGTCTGCACGCCAAACCGGCTGCATCTGGTATCTTCTGAAGGGTAGGGCTGTATCGTTCTGGTGCATCACCATATAGCGCGCAAAAGGTATGGTCAGGTCGTACCGCAGCGCACGTTCGGTAATGGCCGGAGTAGAGTAGGGCTTTTCCAGCATCTTCTGCCATTCTGCCGTCATTTTGCCTTTTACCTCGTCGGACTGTGCGTGCAGACCATTGTTCAGCACTTTAAAGATCAGGCGGTCGCCTTCTTCGCCGTATTTACCGGTCAGTGTCACCAGATTTTCCATCGCCGGTGTCTCAATGGGCTCGAACCCGTACAATTCAAAAATCCGGCGCAAGGTGCCGAAAATATATTGTCTGCGTCGAACTTCTGCAGGTGTAAAATCCCGTGTTCCCTGTGGTATAGATGGCTTGCTCATGTGGTTTCTGCTTAATTAGGGCTTAATTTAATGTTGCCTCCACCGGGGCATAGTTGCGTATAATGGCCGATGTGGTTTTATCTATCAGTTCGAAAACTTCCTTGTAGCCTTCTTCCGGACCATACCAGGGGTCAGGCACGGTGCCATTACATTTTGGATATAGTTCATTGAGGAAAAAGTCTACTTTGCTCATGCCTTCGGTATCCAGCTGGGCGGCGGCCATAGACTGAATGCCCCGGTACACGTCGGCGGCC
This sequence comes from uncultured Bacteroidota bacterium, assembly GCA_903926605.1. GTDB lineage: Bacteria > Bacteroidota > Bacteroidia > Chitinophagales > Chitinophagaceae > CAIYTT01. The sequence goes on along the minus strand of CAIYJV010000267.1, from coordinate 1,637 downwards.
ATTGCATATATTTTGTCGTAGTATTTTAGGTCAGCCGGTACGATTTGCCTTGCGCGTTGCTCCGAAATATCTATACCGTTTTCCATGCAAACCAGCTGAGAAAACAAATGTGGTGGTTCGCCCGAATGTAGCGATTCGGTACCCGCAGAGTCTATTTCCCAATCCATTCCGTGTTCCAAAGCCTTATGTCTCATCATTCCTTCCGCAATTGGCGAACGACAGATATTTCCGAGACATACCATCAAAATTTTCATGGCGCAAAATTAAGGAAAACGGAAGTGAAGAGAACCGGAATTTATCAACTTATAAATGTGGCTCCTGACCCTGATCCGTCCGGGAATCATACCGAATGCTGTTTTTGCAGCCGGTCAGGACTATTCCGGTATATTAAAAATATGTACCGACTGGTCTTTGATCTGCTGGTAGGTTGGTTGATCGGCATGGGCCATATCAGACACCAGTACGATCTGGTGATCGGTGATAAAAGATATGCCTTCTATGTTTCCGTATATCTGTAGTGTTCCTGCCCCAACCACGCCAGACTCGTTGCCTGTGGGCAGCATATACACCGTGCCGCCGGATAAAGACCAACTGGTTTCACTCAGCGTGCCGATCCATATTGCTGCGTCCACCTGCGACGTGATCGCTATTTTATTGCCATAAAGTGTAAGGTCAGAATAGTCGTCAAAAGTGACTCCGCCCGGTAAGGTCATTTCTGTAACATACGTCCAGTCAACACTGGTTTTCTTGACCACCACAATTTTGCCGGTGCCCTCCACCATTCCCAGCAAATAGTTATCGCCGCCTCTATATACCCAGGCAAGCCCCTCAAATGCCTTGTTCCGGTCTGCATAAACGAAGTTATAATCAGCCCATGTGCGGTCCTGATAGTTAAATGCAGAGTCAAACTGGTATATACGTGGTTGGTAGACAGATCCGTTCGGCTCTGTTTCTGCCACCACATACCAGTTTGGCGTTCCATGATCGTCATACGTAATACCCTCATAGTTAGAAGTGCCCGATCCAGGAGTACCTGTGCTCAGCAGACTGTTCTGATTGCTGTTCACAGGAAGTGTACTTTTTATCTTCGCGATCTTTTGCATATTGTCGCAGGCAATATAAAAATACCCGTTGCGATAATGCACCGCGCTGGCACCAAATTCATCACTGCTACTGTAGCCTTTCAGTAGTTTGTACAATTTCTGCTCCGCTACCGGCGCACACAAAACAATGGAGGGAACACTACTTTCTACAGAATAATGCGTGGGGATATGTACACTCCCGGTTGGTCCGGTATGTGCGGTATTTTGTTTTAGTCCGTGTCCCGATGCCTTAGGTACTTGCGCCCGGACGGGTGTGATACACAGTAAGGCTGCGAACACAAGTATGCCTGTTATTGATTGTTGCATGGATTTCCGAGAATTGCCAAAAATCAAACAACACTGTTATTTTATTATTAATTGAGTATTAAATGTGAAAAATAAGATGCCAGATTGGTAGAGAAGCGAGTTTTTTCAATAGTTACCTTTCGCTGGGTTTGGAGCCTGTCATCGTACTAACAGGCAATGATTCCCGGTTCACTTTTTGTTCAGGTTGAAAAGCGGTAATTTTGTACCCTCAATGAAAAACGTCTTTTT
>CAIYJV010000266.1 GCA_903926605.1 uncultured Bacteroidota bacterium | reverse complement strand
TAAAACAAGAAAAGCCGGAATTTGAAATTCCGGCTTTTCTTGTTTTAAGACTCTCTACTTCTACGGATTTTTCGCACGTACTGCTTTTACCTCGTCTACTGTAACAGGAGCACCGGAATTTCCGAAGTTGCTGTATACATAAGTAAGGACCGCAGCTATTTCAGCATCGTTGAGTGGCTGAGGGGGCATAGTATTGTTGTATTTGGCACCATTTACAACCAGTTCGCCCGTCTTACCCTTAATGACCTGTCCAATGGTCTTTTCCCTGTCGGCTATAAAGTCTGACTTTGCCAGTGGAGGGAATGTATTGGCAATACCCATACCATTGGGCTGATGACACGCAATACAAGTTCTTTTGTAAATAGCTTCTCCATCGGCCGGAGCGGCAGCGGCCGTTGTGTTTTCGGTACTGGCCGGCGCTTCTTTAGAACCGCCTCCGCCACAAGATGCCAACATGAACAGGCTCAGAGCTGTTACTGATGCTACTACTACTTTTTTCATTTTCTCTTTAGTTTTTGTTTATAAATAAATATTGATCGGAAACCGTTTTGGATGGCCTGCATTTTATAAATAACCCACAAACACCCGCACGAAAACCGATACAGGGGCCTGATTTACTTAGGGCAAAGTACACTTTGTCCCATGCTCCGGCGCCCTGGCAAAAGGGCTATGTATCCGAAACCGGGTGCAAAAGTAATAAATTAAGCAGACTCTAAATTAAGTAGATTCTAAATGAGGTGGTTTTTCAAATCTTCGCGTCTGTCCGTAAACGCCATCAAATGTTCAACCCAATTAGGGTTGAAGATCGATAACTGCCGAGCGGAGACTACAACTCAGGCTATGGGAATTTTAGCCCGTTTGGGCTGTTTAGGTTCTACTTAAAGACATTGAAACTGGAAATTAGAAGTGATACTACCAGCCCACGCGAATTTTGGACCTCCTTGAATATTTAAACCTTTAACGTCAAAAACAGAAAGGGGATGTCTGAGACATCCCCTTTCTGAACCAATTATTTTAATTTTATTACTCAGCAGCAGCTTCAGCTGGAGCTTCGGTTTCGGGCTGTTCGCTGGTTTCAGCGCTTGCAGCTTTCGCCAAATTACGCTCTTCAACTCTGCGTACAGATTCGCGAACTGTATCATTGCGCTTGTCTGTTTTGTGTTTGCGGTGTGCTTCTTCGCGTTTTGCAACCAGTTCTTCGTGAGAAGAATTCCAGGTTTCAAATTTTTCCATAGCAGTAGCCTCATCGAACAAGCCCATGGATACGCCACGCATCAGGTGCTTCAGGAACAGTACACCTTTGAACGACAGGATCCTGCGGCAAGTATTTGTAGGTTGAGCGCCTTCCTGCAGCCAGTGCAATGAGCGTTCCCTGTTAATACGGATTGTTGCGGGTACTGTAAGTGGATTATAAGTTCCTAATTTTTCGATGAACTTACCATCGCGGGGAGCAGTTGTGTTTGCAACTACGATAAAATAAAACGGGCGCTTCTTTGACCCGTGCCTCTGGAGGCGAATCTTTGCCGACATAAATAATAGAAATTATTTGGGGTTAAACAATAAATTTTTGGGACTGCAAATGTACAACAAAAAAACAAAACCAACTCAATAAAGAATTAAAATTCAATTAGAATCCAATTCCGCTTCCATTTTACCGGCGCATCATGGGCATACCACCGGGCATACCCATACCCTTCATTTTGTTTATCTGTCCCATCATTGACTTCATTTGCTCAAACTGTTTCATAAAAGCATTTACCTCTGCAATATCCTTTCCACTGCCTTTTGCGATGCGTTTCCTGCGGCTCTGGTCTATGATGTCTGGGTTCGTACGTTCAAAGGGTGTCATCGAATTGATCATAGCTTCGATACCCTTAAATGCGTCGTCCGAAATATCAATATCCTTCATGGCTTTGCCCACGCCAGGCAGCATGGCGAGCAAATCCTTGATATTTCCCATTTTCTTTATCTGATTAAGCTGCTCTTTGAAATCTTCAAAATCAAACTTATTGGCCCTGATCTTTTTCTCCAACTTTTTGGCCTGAACCTCGTCGTACTGGGCCTGAGCGCGTTCTACAAGCGTGGTGATATCACCCATACCCAGGATTCGCTGCGCCATACGTTCGGGATAGAATACGTCGAGCGTATCCATTTTTTCTCCCATACTTACGAACTTGATAGGCTTGTCTACCACATAGCGGATAGACAATGCAGCACCACCCCTTGTGTCACCATCCAACTTGGTAAGTACAACGCCGGTAAAGTTTAGCTTGTCGTTAAACGCCTTGGCGGTGTTTACGGCATCCTGACCCGTCATTGAGTCTACCACGAAAAGTATTTCATTCGGATTTACAGCGGCCTTGACTTTTGCCACTTCTTCCATCATCACCTCATCTATTGCAAGGCGGCCGGCAGTATCTATTATCACAATACCATGACCATGCTGCTTGGCATAAGCAATGGCATTGTTTGCGATAGATACCGCATCTTTATTGTCCGGTTCACTGTAGACCGGTGTTTTTACCTGCTCGCCAAGGACCTTCAATTGGTCTATAGCCGCAGGGCGGTAAATATCTGCTGCTACCAGCAATGGGTTGCGGCCTTTTTTGGCCCGCAGATAATAAGCGAGCTTGCCCGAAAACGTAGTTTTACCAGACCCCTGCAAGCCTGCAATAAGTATAACGGCGGGCTTTCCGGTAATGTTGATTTCTTCTTCTTTGCCACCCATTAAAGCAGCCAGTTCGTCTTTAACGATCTTCACCATCAACTGGCCGGGGCTCACAGATGTAAGCACCTTTTCTCCAACGGCTTTTTCCTTGACCCTGTCTGTAAACTCCTTTGCGATCTTGTAGTTTACGTCGGCATCAACCAATGCGCGGCGGATCTCTTTTACCGTTGTGGCAATATTGATCTCGTTTATGCGGCCTTCACCCTTTATTTGCTTTATGGCTGACTCGAGCCGTTCACTTAAATTTTCGAACATAATTTCTCAAATGGAGTGCAAAATTAAGGTAAGATTCCAAAAAATTGCTTTTTAATAGTTAAACGCTTCCCGCATTCCCCTGTTTGACATCAATCGCGTCTGTCATTTTCACAAAAAATTACCACGGCTATTTTCATTATATGGCACTTTCAGTGTAAACTTGTCCAAACAAATTACTTATGTCGGATCTGGTCCTTGAAAATGGTGTAGCTGACCCTTCCAATTCTATCAAATCTCTGGTTGACCACATTGAACAGGTGATCAGGGGTAAACGCAAACAAATAGAACTTGTTGTGACCTGCCTGCTGGCAGGGGGCCATATTTTGATCGAGGACAACCCCGGAACCGGCAAAACCGTGCTTGCAAAATCGCTGGCACAGTCTATTAGTGGTGAAAGGGACGGAGGCCCGGTAGTTTTTAAACGAATTCAGTTTACTCCCGATCTATTGCCGCTGGACCTGATAGGAACCCACATATTCGACGACTCGAACAAGGAATTTGTGTTTAAAAAGGGCCCGCTTTTTTGCAATGTGCTGCTCGCAGATGAAATTAACCGCGCTTCGCCAAAGGTGCAGAGTGCCCTGCTGGAAGCCATGGCCGAAAACCAGATCACTACAGGCGACCACACCATGCAACTGGAAAACATGTTTTTCACCATTGCCACCCAAAACCCAATAGAGATGGAGGGTACCTATCCCCTACCGGCAGCCCAACTGGACCGTTTTTTTATGAAAATGTACTTTGGGTACGTGAACGAAGAAACAGAACTGAACATATACCGCGACTATCTGCACATTGCGTCTAACCTGACAGGGCTGACACAGGTTTTGAGTATGAAAGAAATTAAGGCATTGCAGGAGCAGACCAACCAGGTATATGTGCATGAAGAACTAGTAAGAGCAGTGAGCAATATTGTGCGCCAAACACGCGAGCATGCCGACATCACACTGGGTGCATCGACCCGTAGTGGCATTGCTTTTTTAAAGTGTCTCCGGGCTTATGCGCTTGTGAACGGTAGGTCTTTTGTGATTGAAGATGACGTAAAAGATCTTGCCAGGGTTGTACTGGATCACCGGCTTATGTATAGGAACAAGGACGGAAAATCTAAAGCTTTGGAATCCATTATCCTGAAGGAAGCAGAGAGGCTGTCGCGGTTACGATTGTTTTCGTGATCTGGATAAAGACGCAAATGCTATGTGGAACTTCCCGAAATATCTGATTCTTGTACTGGCATGCCTGTGGATGTGTGTTTCCGGTTACCGTGTGACAGGGCAAAACAACACGGCGCCACAGGCCCAGACGTTACCCGTAGAATTGCGACCGCCCCATCCGCCTGAAAAAACGGAACAAAGATTTACAATAGACGCGAAGCGAAGGAGCGAAGATGTGCAGGGTGAGGACGCATTGCCACGTTCCCGCGAGTTTAAGCGCATAGACAGTACCTATTATGTAGGCTGGATGTTTGAGGGTGTGTACAAATACAACCACGCATCAGACTATCTAGGGTTTCACAATGCAATCGTACCATTGGAGCGGGCGCTGAACCTGCTGGAGAAAGACTATGCCAAGCCTCTGGGTCTAAGGACTGATAATATCATTGCTTACTTCCCCACCCATTTTTTTAAAGTAGATTATACACTCATCGCCTATTACCTGATGAACTGCTACAGTAATACCGATCAACCCGACAAAGTATTTTCTTTGCTGCGCAGGGCCCAAAAATGGAAGTTGCAGCACCACTATTACATGGACTGTTACAACCAGATGGCATGGACGGTGCATAGGAATCGTTTTTACACATCGGCGAAATATGGATTTCTTAAGAACTCAATCGGCGAGAACGAAAAGCTTGCAAACCGTTATCTGGATTCATCACTAATGATGATAGAGCGAAACAGGGGCCTGAACCGCAATGTGCTGCCGGAGATGGAAGAGTCTGAAAAACTGAGCGTGTACCATGTAAAAAACATTTTGTACATCTATTCGTTCCGGATAGACTCGGCAATGTACTACTTCAACCTGATGCGCAATGTAAACAGGCTACCACATAACAACTACGCCAATTTTAAAGTAGTGTGCGGAGACTTCAGGACTGCGGATAACGAGTATAAAATAGCTTCAAACTCAGACCAGGGAGACAAAAGGCTGCAGGAATGGGCTTATTATTCATCTATCCTTGATATCTACAAAGCCAGACCCAAAGCCGGGGAAGCGCTGGCTCGCAACATGATCCGGAACAATGGTTCTACTCCTGGTTTTGGATGGTATAATATAGCGCTGGCAAGATGCCTAACGTATGACGGGCAAATTGAAGAATCTAAAAAACATCTTGAAAAAGCAGCTGACTTTAAGGAGTTGCACATTGGGACCACTCTGGGCCAAAGCCACTATGACTTTTCTGTGCAGTTGCTGAAACTTATTAATACTGGGCAGGAAATAGCGTTGATTAAATTTCAAAATAAAAGGTGGTATCTGGATCCGGAAGTGCTATTACGCATTGGACAACTTACGGCGGAGAAATACCTGCAGCAATTCCTCATCATCAACCAGTTTGCTCAGAATCCCGAACGGGATATGGTGATCTACAAACTGTTTTCTACCGAAAGCACAGTATCATGGGACGAGATCTGGTACCTGATACATGATTTCAGTACCCACTTTTTCGTAGACAAATTTACCCATGAAACACAGACCAATAAGCGAAAAATAGTTAATAAGTACTTCAATCTGTTCATAGCCCGGCTCAAGATACAACAAGGGCATTATGACGAAGCCTGGCGCATACTGGAAACTGCACGAAACGACCAGAACAGTGACCCTGATTATGAGCGGCTTTACTATGCGCGCCTTTTCCAGTCCGAAGCCGAATGTGCCCAGAAACTGAACAAAACCACCGAATATCAAACTTGGCTATATAGGCTATACTTGCAGTATCCGCAACTGGTGCCGTTTTCAGGACTTACAATGAATATGCGACTACATCTGTCAGGCGATGCCGACCACTCTGTAGAAAAAAGTCTGAACCAATGCCAGATCAATTGGGTGACCAACAGCGACATCCCAGCAGTGCAGGCGTATATCAATATTGAGACCAAAGGAGCAAAAAGGGAAATTAGCTATTATGTGCTGGACCTTAGCGGAAACTATATCGTCAAAAAACAGGGATGCACCTTGAAAAAAGGTGACGAACCAGGACCTATTATTGCACCCCGCCTTTTTGATATCGGCGGACTGGTTCCTGAGAGTGAAGGAGATTAGAATATCTTTGCACCATGAACAAGTACGCGGTAATAGTTGCAGGCGGCAAGGGATTGAGAATGGGTGCGAACCTGCCCAAACAATTTATGATGCTGGAGGGCAAACCCATTTTGTTTTACTCCGTGATCGCTTTTATGGAAACCTTTCCGGACCTGGAAGTCATTTTGGTGTTGCCAGCTGAATTTTCAGAGCTCTTTAAAGATGTGGTGGCAGTGCTACCCGATAGTGAGCGCATCACAATAGTAAAGGGCGGAGAAACAAGGTTCCACAGCGTACAGAACGGATTAAGGGCGGTTAAAGGAAATGGAGTTGTCTTTGTTCATGACGGAGCCCGCCCACTGGTGTCGCCGACGCTACTAAGACGCTGCCTTGAATCCGCAACAAAACACGGCTCCGCCATACCCGTGGTGCCCGTAGCCGAAAGCATCAGGCAAATAACCGCGAAGGGCTCTCTACCCGTGAACCGCGACGAGCTACGAGTGGTACAGACCCCGCAAACATTCCGCACCGAACTGATCCTTAAAGCCTTTGCACAGGAATACGACCCGGCGTTCACAGACGAGGCTACCGTGGCCGAAGCCGCTGGTATTCCGGTACAGCTGGTGGAGGGCGACAAACGCAATATCAAGATCACGACACCTGAAGATATGGCCATCGCTACCGTATACTTGCGGCAGGGTGTAAGGTGAGCAATACCCGACCTATGAAGCGGTACAGGACACGGTTATTTCAAATTGCAATTGTACCGGCAATATTATTATGTCTGGCATACCGTTCTGCAGCTCAGGTATATGACACCAATAGTAAGTTCCGATACCCGGTGGAGCTCGATGCAGTGGTGATAAAGTCTGGTTTCGACGTAGATGCTTTTATTAAGCGGGTGCGCACCGATACTACTTTTTACAAAGCATTCCGAAGTCTGCACCTTGTTGCCAACTCTGCCGAAAACAACATCACAGTATTGGACAAAAAAGGCAGAGCTACAGCCTCCTGGCAGTGCCAGACGAAGCAGGAAATAAAAAACAACTGCCGCATCACCCGATTCGCCCAGGAATCGGTAACCGGAGATTTTTATAAAAGAAACGGTGATTTCCGCTATTATACCGCTGAGTTGTATGACTATCTTTTTATTGCGAGGAAACCCGTGTGCCACGAAAACGATATTGTGGCCGGAGCGATGGAAACGCACGGAAACAGCAGGATGGAGCAACATAAGTACGAATTGAAACAGCTTATTTTCAACCCGGGGTCGCGCATCAGGGGCGTACCCTTTATGGGCGATCGTGAGGGCATATTTGAGGAGGGCGAGCGCGACAAATACGAATTCAGGATTCGTATGGATACGCTGGATGGCATCGCTTGCTATAGGTTCAGGATCACCCCCAAAAAGGGTATGGAACACAAAGTGATCTACGACGATCTGACCACCTGGTTCCGCGCATCAGACTACGCCATTCTAGCCCGCAACTACAGCCTTTCTTACCATACTCTTTTCTACGATTTTGATGTGGATATGAGGGTGCGCACCACTGTACGCAATGGAAAGTTGTTGCCGTGCACCATAGAATATGACGGCAACTGGCACGTTTTTACACAAAACCGGGAAAGAGTGAAATTTAAGACCACGATCTTCTATTGATCGCTGAGAGGCACTGCCGGTAATGGTCGAAAAATCCGCTTAATAAAACACCCAGAACCCATCTAAAAAGTAAAACAAACCGATGATTCCCAAGACCATACTGGCGTACCAGATCGGCTTTTTCTTGAGTAGCGCTGTGATAGACGATAACAGAATGGATATCTGCAAAAATATCACTGCCAGACCAAAGCGGTCCTGATGCAGTTTGCACTCGTCCCTCTGCGCCTCCAGCACCTTGGCTTCCTTGCTGATCGCATCTTTCTCGGCCAGGTATTTTTTTATTTTCTGGTCATACCCGTCTATCCGCTGCTTGATGATTTCTGAACCGGCTGCGTCCTTGCTTTGTTGCAACTCCATTTCAAGGTTTTCTTTTTGTATCTCGTACAGATACTGCTTAATACCCTTAGACTGGAAAAATGCCCACTGGTCGCTGGCTTTAGATTGAGTAAGGAGCGCTTTGGTGCCATACCCTCCCCCCTTGAAAGTAGCCAAAGTGGCGCACAATGCAATGATCACGGTTGTAGCGGATAAATAGTTGAGCCATACTGCCTTTTGTTCGTCGGCCATAAGAATTATTTTTGAGCAAAAATATGAAAACCAATTGTTTAGATTGGGAAAACCAATGTTCGCGTCTTATATATTTGCACAAAAAAACACCTGCTTTCCATGTCGCTTTTGCGCCGCCTGCCTTGCATTGTCATTTTAATTTTGTTACGAGGTTTATCGCTTCCCGGTAATGCCCAGATCGTAAATATTGAAAATCAGCGACTTAGCTTTTCAGACACCGTTCGCTGGCGGGGAAACATTCAAAGTAGTTTGTTTTATAAGAACTACTCCAGCGTATTTTTCAATTTTGATAACAGGGCCTACCTGAGTTTCAGGCGAAAACAAAACCTTTGGATGCTTAACGGCAACTATGCAATGACCCGCGCTTCGGGGCATGACTACGAAAACCAGTACTTCCTGCACCTGCGATATAACCGTACAATGACAAAAAACCTGACAGGTGAGGTTTTTTCACAAATACAGCAAAACAAGATACTTGGCGTGCGCAACAGATATCTGGCAGGATTGGGACCCAGATTTGAATGCAAGCGCGGATTCATCACCCTTTTTATAGGTTCTTTGTATATGTACGAGTATGAGCTGGCGACCGAAAACTCACTGCCTGCATGGACCAAAAACCGCAACAGCAGCTATTTGTCATTTTGCCTCAAGTTAAACCCTGCAGTGTCGCTGGTTGCGACAAACTACTATCAACCAAATCTGGGAAACTTTCATGATTACAGGATTATGGGACAATATCGCTTGTTGGTACTGATGACCAAAAAACTGAGCCTGAAAATAGAAACCAATCTGCTTTACGATTCACAACCCGTGCAGGGAGCAGTGAACAACTACAGCGACCTGACATTTGGGGCGCAACTGGATTTTTAGAACCGATGAAATCGGCTCGAAGGTGTAAAAACTTTTAAAATTATTTTTCATTTTATCAGTTTTT
>CAIYJV010000265.1 GCA_903926605.1 uncultured Bacteroidota bacterium | reverse complement strand
GCGCGTCTGCAGCATGAAGACTACCGGCATGTTTATGATCCAGCCCGGCTTTGCTGCGAATAAAAACCTCCCACAGAGGCCATTCATTTTTGTTTACTTCCTGACTCATTTGTTCGTCTTTAGGTTTTTTATGTGAGTAGTTTCTTTATAATAGTTAAGCAGCTTGTGTTGCCTGATTGGCACGAGCCTTCCTTTTAGTGGCATAAGCCATCGCAGCGTCCCGTACCCATTTACCTTCATCCCACGCCTTGCGCCTTGCGTCCAGCCTTTCTTTGTTGCAGGGGCCATTACCAGCCACTACGTTCTTAAATTCATCCCAGTTTATAGGGCCAACATCATAGTGTCCGCGTTCTGCATTCCACTTCAGGTCTTTATCAGGCACTTCAAGGCCCAGTACTTTGGTTTGCTCTACAGTCACGTCTATAAATTTCTGACGCAACTCATCATTGGTCATACGTTTAATACGCCACTTCACGCTTTGTTCTGTATTCGGGCTGTCGGCATCATGCGGGCCAAACATCATAAGGGAAGGCCACCACCACCTGTTCAGCGCGTCCTGGGCCATTTTCTTCTGTATTTCAGTACCCTTGGCCAGCGTGTTCATTATTTCGAATCCCTGACGCTGGTGAAAACTTTCTTCCTTGCAGACACGCACCATAGCTCTGGCATATGGCCCGTAGGATGTGCGGCACAATGGCACCTGATTCATGATCGCAGCGCCATCTACCAACCAGCCTATAGCACCCATATCTGCCCAAGTAAGCGATGGATAATTGAATATAGAAGAGTATTTGGCCTTGCCGGTATGCAACTGGTCGTACAACTCATCACGTGTTACGCCCAGAGTTTCGGCAGCGCTGTAAAGGTAGAGACCGTGCCCCCCTTCATCTTGAATCTTGGCCAGCAACACTGCTTTTCTGCGCAGCGACGGGGCCCTGGTTACCCAGTTGCCCTCAGGCAACATACCCACAACCTCAGAATGTGCGTGCTGGGATATTTGCCGTATCAGCGTCTTGCGATAGTTGTCGGGCATCCAGTCTTTCGGTTCAATAGTCTGGTCCTGTGCTAATCTTTTGTCGAATTGTTCCTCGAACGATGTTGTTGCCATCCAATAAGCGTTTTTTGTGTGCTACAAATATAGGAAAAACATCGTACCTGCGGTATCATGGCCGGTGCATAGCCAATGCCCCATAGAATCAACTATATCTGCCGCAGCATGTAGTCGTTGTTTCCGACACCATGAAAGAGGCATGGGCCGGCATTTTTGCGGTTTATATTTTCTTTAACGTTGCCAAAATTTTCTGGCACGGAATATGATTAGGTATGAGTAACAATCTAAAAAAACCATTGTTTATGAAAAAGATCATTTTTGCAGCCACCATCACAGGTGCATTGTTCATGGCAAACTTTGCCAACGCTCAGAAGGAAACAGCAGCTCCTCAGAAAAAGGAACCCGTTAAAAAGGAAAAAGCAGTAGCGAAACCAACAGAAAGACCAGCGGTAAAGGCTGCTCCCGAAAAAACGGCCAAGGCTGATGCCACGAAGAAGGAAACCGGCAAACCTGCCGACAAAAAAGGCGAACCCAAAGCAGCAAAAACTGCAAAACCCGCCCCGGAAAAGAAATAAGTTCCGCCCCGAAAAACGCGAACTTCGCCGATGCCTGCTTATGCGGGCATCGCGCCGTTTAAAAAATCTCAGCGCAACTTCTGAAACAACCACATCAGCAAAGACAGAAGCACACTGACCAGCAGCATGGTCATAAACGGGAAATAGATACGGGTGTTTTCAGACTCGTACCGGAAATCTCCGGGTAACCTGCCCAGAAACCTTAGCCTGTCGCCCATCAGCCATACCACAACACCGGCCACAACCATCAGCAAACCGGCCACCACTATGGCTTTGCCTATTTTTTCCATACCGCAAGTTACGCAAAAGACCAGTCTCTGCCTGGCGGCCCGATATCCGATTGAAAACTTCATTGTATCTTCACTTTGGCTAAAATGCGGTTTTTCCGCGGCCGGGAAAGCAACGATATTATGAAAAAATACTTACTGGTCATACTGGCGGGAACAATACTGCTGGCATCTTGCCGCGAAAACAAAAGGTATATCACTGAGGAGCATTTTGCAAAGGGCACCAACCTGTTATTTGACGGGAAGTTTGCCGATGCCAGAAATGAATTCGCCCTTTCATTAAAGTCCGACTCCGGATACTGGAAAGCCTATTACGAAATTGCCTGCATCAACGAGCTGGAAGGAGACTACAAGGGTGCATACGCAAACTTCACAAAAGCAATTACACTTAATCCGGGATTTGCACTGGCCTACTTCAACCGATCCAATATCTCTGAAATGGTGGGCGATGAGGCTTCAGGTATGAAAGACCTGAAAAAAGCAGTAGGAATAAAACCCGATTTCTACGCAGCTCTGCTCTCTAAAGGCCGTACAGAATATGGCAAAGGAAATATGAAACAGGCTGTTGCCGATTTCTCTGCGGCAATTGCCCTACGCTCAGATTTTTACATTCCTTACAGCTTACGTGGATCCTGCCTTTTCAGGATGGGTGATATGGATGGCGCGTTGCGTGACTTCAGCGCTGAGATCCGGCTGGCACCAACTCATACTATGGGCTATATTAATCGTAGTACTGCGTACGGGGAGCAGAAAAGATTCAGGGAAGCGCTAAACGATCTGGATACCGTGATTGGCAAAGAGCCTATGAATTCTCAGGCGTATATCTACAGGGCCATCTGTTACCACAGCCTGGGCGTAAAAGACAGTGCCCGCGCCGACCTTGAATCAGCCGACAGGTTGAAAAATCCGCAAGCCCAGGCCTATTACAAACAATTTTTCGGGAAATGATCAGCGGGCGATGGCCGTGCTTATCAACTGGAGCCGTACATAAAACGTGGTTCCGGCATTTTCGCTGGTTTCAAAACTAATACTTCCGCCCCAAGATTCTATGATTTTTCGGGTTAGTGCAAGACCCAGCCCGGTTCCAGAAGTCTTTGTCGTAAAATAGGGTTGAAAAATGCGCTCTGCGGCGTCTGCCGGAATTCCGGTTCCGTTGTCTGTTATTGCTATCACCACCGTATAATTATCGGTCTCCACTTTCACGTGCACCTCACCTTTCCGGTCTTCGGGTATAGCCTGTTTAGCATTCTCTAACAAATTGGTAAACACCCGTAGCAACTGACTCCGGTCAGCCATAACCCGTACCGGAACCGGTGATCTGGAAATACTGAAAATCAGATCTGGCACGTTCCGATAAAGCTCTGCAGCGCTGTCCAGCAGTTCATTCAGGTCTATCTCTTCGGGCAGCGCCTCGGGCATTTTCGCGAAACTGGAAAACTCTGATGCGATATAATTCAGGTTGTCGATCTGCTCGATCACTGAACCCGAAACTCTGTCAGCAAGTTCCCTTATGTTAGGATTGTTTGTGCGTATGGCTTGTTGCAGATACTGAATGTTGAGCTTCATAGGCGTCAACGGATTTTTTATTTCATGAGCCACTTGCTTTGCCATTTCACGCCATGCGCTTTCGCGCTCGTTCCGCGCCAGCATCAGCGCCTGCTCTTCCACTTTCTGCACCATCCTGTTGTACACTTCCACCAGTTTTCCTATCTCGTCGTCATACGGCCAGTGAATACGTTCGTTTTTTTGGAGGTTCAGCTGTTCAAACTGTTTGGTGAAAATGTTGTAAGTCCCTACCAGCCAGCGGGTAATGATGATCGTTATGACACCGGAAACGAGGAAAATAAACGCATACAGATTGATGAGCGTAACCACTATATTGGATATCTGATAGTTGATGTCCTTTTGGCTGGAGAAGAAAGGAACGGAGATATAGCCCAGTGTAACACCATCTTCGTCGCGTAGCGGCTGATAGGCTGAAAGATAAGACAGGCCCGCCACAGATTCATCCTGTATCACGAGCGACTTGCCTTCGTGCGTGAGGCGGTAGAACGCATCAGGTCTTATCTTCCGTGAGATGAGGCCTTTTTCGTAAATTTCATCATGCGATGTTGAAAATAATGTACCCCTGTCGTCAAAAATATTGATATCTATTTTTTGGTCGTTGGCAATTGCATTGATAAAATACTTAAACCTTGTAGACCGGCTCACGGAGTCAAACAGATAGTCTGCTTCAAATGCATTTTCCCGCTTCAGGTAATCTTGCACCGATTGTTTGGCCACTTGCATAGACGACTGCAGCTTTGCCGAATTCGACGTCTTGTATTCATTCATGAAAAACAGGATAGTAACCGAACCGATGATCACAAACGAAACCAATATCACCAGTAACATAGAAAGATGGATCCTCCTGCGCAGATTCAGGAACTTAAGATTGAAAAGCTTGCCGGTAAAATAAGTCAGGAACAGACGGTAAAGCAAAATAAGTACCGCCATCAGCACCATCACCCCAAAAATGTAAGAAAACAAGGTAATGGCTTCTATAAGCTCACTGTGGTAATGTACCACTACTACAGTGCGCTTATCCGATACTTTGTAAAATAGTTCTGCGACTCCGTTTTTTGAATCCGAAAAAACGAATTGCTGCTCCTTCAATGTATCATTGGCAAGTGATACCTGGAACGGATAGTCGTTGGTTTGGGTGATCAGCTTCCCGTTCACATAAACAGCCCATGCATACTCATTGTCCGACGAACCGGCCTTGTTTCCCGATGGTTGCAATAGTTCAGGATACACGGTCTCCGTAACTCGCTTTTTGAGGTCAAGGTCCACGATCACAAAGCCCAGTAGCTTGTTGTTAGAGTCTGCATAAACGGGGATATAGGATAAATAAAAGTGCCGGTCCAATATAGACTCTTTGTAAAACAAAGATTCTGAATTGGTGGCCGCCGATTCATTTTTTTCATCTACCAGCGATTCGAAGTCAGTCGTATCCCTGTTGTAGAGTGCGTCGCCGGCCCTGCTGAACAAGTAGACTTTTGTCTGGTAGCGATTGATAGGCCCTGTAAGGTATTGTGTTTCAAACTTCTGGTTTATTGCTTTACGACCGGCTGGAGTTGGACTTTCCATGAACGAACGCAGCACTTTATCTTTAACGATCTGTCCCGCCGCTTTGTCGAACGCATTTTCCATCAATGTGTCGCGGTGCGGAGATAGCCTTTGCTCTACAAACTGTTTCCTTTCTACTAACTCTTTTTGCTGATTGAACCAATTAACGGAGAGGGTGCAACATCCGCAAATGAAAACCGCCCAGAATACCATGTGGGGCTCAAAAAGATCAGCCACTATCGTAAAGTTCCGGTTATCCAAAAGTATCACGAACAACAACAACCATCCGATAAGACTCCACGAAACCATATCATGTATCCTTCCTGCAACCGCCAATACCAAAACACAGGCGACTACCATGAGTGCGTACTTTTTTGCTTTGGACGGAACCAGCACATTGCACTGCACATTGCACAAATACGCCACCATGCAGGTGATACCGGTAATGGCGCCGATAGCCAAAAGGCCGAGCATTGTAAAGGTAGAAATGGCGTAAAAGTGGCTCACATCGAACGATATGGAAGAATGCATTACCAGACTCCGTATTACATCCAAAAACAACAGGCCGCAGGCCGTGAGCATGGCCATAAGCGTCAGTGCAGCACAGGTGCGCAGCACAGGATTCCCCAGATTTTCGAAATAGGTCTTATAAGGCGTATGCCGGGTAATAAAAACAATAAGCCACAACAACAAAAGTATATTGATGAACAGGTCGCCCAGCGAATTGGCGATCCAATGATGAGCCCATGTCTGGGGTGCAAAAAAATGAAGCGAACCCAGATTGAATGGTAAGCCAAAAATAGATAGTGACAAGCGGCAGATGACAATTACGGCAATGGTCAGCGCCAGTCCTGTAGTGCGCGAACGTCGCCGGCTTATGTACAGTATCATTAGCTGCACCCAAAGAACAGTAGTAAGAATGGCCACACACAACATGATAAGGTAAGACGCATCGGGCTCCCAGGCCTGCATATCGCCGGAGTTGAAACGCAGGTAAAACGCTGCCCGCTCCGGGCCGGCACGGACCGGATAGGACAGTAGGTTACCACTGTCGGCCAGGATACGGGTATGCACCGGAATATAGGTCGAGGCAACGAATCCGGAACTGAGATAATCATTCTCCAGCGGGTAGCTGATAAAAACAGGGAACAGAACTACGATCTTTTTGTCGGCACCCAACACATTTCGATGAAAACAATGCTCCAGAAATATCCCTTTTTCATTGTGCAAAAGGAACACCTTGTTTTGAATAGAATCTACAAATACACCAATTATCCTGTTGGTGTTCCAATACCGTAGCGTGTCCCGGTCGTATATATAAAGGAAGAATGGCTGCCT
>CAIYJV010000264.1 GCA_903926605.1 uncultured Bacteroidota bacterium | reverse complement strand
GAGGAATTGAAAACATATCGGGAAAGTACGATCCATACAACAGCAGGTTGAAACAAACGCATGAAGTGAAAATCAAAGAACATAAAAAGGTTGCATTTTATTAGCACCCAGAATGATAAACAAAATGATCTGACGCCATGAGTATAGAAAAAACCATTACTAGTTCGACAGAACAAAATATCCGATCCCGACTAATTGGGTTCTTTTCAGATGTCACAGATCTCACACGATTTACAGGCCGATTTTTCAAGGAAGCAATAAGGCCATCGTATGAGTTTTCAGAGGTTGTAAGGCAATCCTACCTGATAGGCTATAAATCATTCCCCCTTGTTGCTATAACCGGATTTATAATCGGACTGGTATTAACGATCCAGACACGGCCCACCCTGGCTGAATTTGGCGCCGAATCGTGGCTACCGGCAATGGTATCGGTTTCGATCATCCGGGAGATCGGCCCCATGATTACAGCGTTGATCTTTGCAGGAAAAGTGGGTTCCGGGATCGGGGCGGAAATCGCTTCTATGAAGGTGAGTGAACAAATTGATGCTATGGAGGTCTCCGGCATGAATCCATTTAAATATATAGTAGTAACCCGAATCATGGCGGCCACGCTCATGCTTCCGTTGCTGGTGTTCGTGGCAGACGCCATATCCATGTATGGATCTTACATTGGTGCCAACTTGAAAGGCGATGTGAGTTTCAGGCTGTTTTTCAACCTCGTGTTCAATACAGTTGCCTTTTCCGATGTTTTTCCGGCCGTGATCAAAACGTTTTTTTTCGGATTTGCAGTAGGTCTCATAGGTTGCTATAAAGGCTACACCGCAAACAGGGGAACAGAAAGCGTGGGCGAAGCAGCTAATTCAGCCGTAGTCATCGGCTCTTTGTTGATTTTTCTTTTGGACATGATCGCAGTTCAGTTCACCAGTATATTCTTCCCATAAAATATGGCAACCATAGTCGCAAAAACCCAACACTTGTCCAAATCGTTCGGAGACAACCATGTATTAGACGATTTAAGTGTGGAACTCCACGGAGGGGAGAATCTGGTGATCCTAGGCAAATCCGGTAGTGGCAAATCGGTTTTCATAAAATGCCTCGTGGGTCTTGATGAACCCGATAGTGGCGTCGTGAGCTTGTTTGGAGAAGACATTGCCGGCATGGGTACTGTGGCGCTGAACAAACTGAGAAAGAAAATAGGGTTTCTATTCCAGAATGCAGCACTCTACGACTCGATGACCGTGCGCGAAAATCTCGAGTTCCCGCTAAGGGAAATGAAAACAAAGACAGCCACAGAAAAAGAGGAAATGGTGACAAAGGCATTGTCAAATGTGGGCTTGGAAGAAACTGCAGATAAAATGCCGTCTGAGCTTTCCGGAGGCATGAAAAAAAGAATCGGACTGGCGAGGACATTGATACAGGAACCGGAGATCATATTGTATGATGAACCCACTACAGGTCTGGATCCTATAACTGCAAAAGAAATTAGCACCCTTATCCTCGAAGTGCAAAAAAAATACCATACAGCCTCTATCATCATCACGCACGATATGGAATGCGCCCGGATCACAGCAAACCGAATGATCATTATCCGTGATGGCAAATCATACGCAGAGGGCACCTATGAGGAACTTTCAACGTCGGAAGACGAATGGGTTCGATCATTTTTTACACAAGACCAAAATTGACATTAATTATGAAAAAGACAACCGGGGAACGAGTGAGGGTCGGCGTATTCGTAGTAGTAAGCATGTCGCTTTTTGTAGCGTGCATTTACTTTATCGGGCAAAGGCGCCAGTTATTCGCAAGTACATTCCGCGTGAGTGGGATTTTTAATGATATCGGCGGACTACAGGTAGGCAACAGTGTGCGATTCTCAGGCATTAACGTGGGAATAGTCAGCAACATAGACCAAATTACAGACTCGACAGTACGAGTAGAAATGTCTATAAACAGCCACACCCAGAAATACATAAAAAAGAACGCCACGGCTATTATTGGCACAGATGGACTAATGGGAAACAAACTTGTTCTTGTTGTTCCGGGGTCTCCAAATGAGAAAGTAATTGCAGACAATGACACTCTCGCGACAACGCGGCCGGTGAGTATGGACGAAATTCTGATCAAAGTGAAGGAAACGAGCGAGAACGCAGCTGGCATTACCAAAGACCTTTCGGTAATTGTACACAACATCCGGATGGGAAAGGGCACAATCGGCAAGTTGTTTATCGACAGTGCGTTTGCAAAAAATCTGGACGCAACGCTCACAAATATCAAGCAGGGAGCGGGCGGATTTAAGCAGAACATGGACGCAGCTAGTCACAATGTATTTTTACGAGGTTTTTTGAAAAAGAAGAAAAAGACAGAAAAGGGAAACTAAAAACCACCCCGTGAATTTCGCAATTGGCAGTTACATTCCTGTAACAATTCAGGGCAATGCTACCCATAGTTTTGCTAAATGAACCACGCGTCAGATCTACAAAAATCAATTGAAACAGGTACAACGAAAACAGCCAGATTCATGGCAGGTACCTTATTTCTTATTTTATTTCAGACACTATCTGTTCTCGGGCAAACAGCCCCCGACCAAATGTTTTCGGGAGAAACTTTGCTCCGTATGAACATGAGAAAGGCCTGGACAGATCACGTGGTTTGGACCCGAAACGTAATATTTTGTTTGGTGGATGATTTGCCCGGCAAAGAACAGGCAGTAAACAGACTGCTGCTTAATCAGGACGACATTGGCAACCTCTTTAAACCCTACTATGGGGAGGAAGAAGGCAGTAATCTTACTAAAATACTGTACGAGCATATAAACCTTTCTGCAAAGGTGATTGCAGCCGGACGGACGGGGAATATGATGGCATATCTGACCGCCAACAAGCGCTGGCATGCAAACGCAAACCAGATGGCAATATTCTTTAACAAACACGATCCTGCGTGGCCCTTGGCAGACTTAAAGGCTATGATGGCGCTTCACTTAGATCTGACCATTGACGAAGCCCAAAACAGAATGAAAAAAGACTATACCGCAGATGTAATTGGATTTGACAAGATCCAAACAGAAATACTAAAAATGGCAGATATGTTTACTAACGGGATCATCAAGCAAAATCCTTCACGCTTTATGCCAATCGGAGACATAAGGGCATCCGGAGCCAAACAATGAAATGCCATTCCAGGGTTGGCTCGTTTTTAAAGTGACGGCTGGCCCACCTTATCCTACGTTACGGTAAAAGAAATTTATCAAGCTCAAAAAAAATCAAATTTATGTACAACTCAAGACTCTCAAAAACGCTGGAATCAGCATTGAATGCACAAATTACCCATGAAGCATATGCTGCTCAAATTTACCTGGGCTACGGCGCCTGGTGTGCTCAAAATGGCTACTCTGGTATCGCTAAACTTCTTTTTAAACATGCCAACGAAGAGCGCGACCACATGACGAAAATACTAGAATACATCCTTAAAAGGAGTGGAAAAGTAATACTGGATGCCATTCCAAAACCACATGAAGATCCAAAAGGGATAAGTGACTGTTTTGAAAAGATCTTTCGTCACGAAACAGCGACCACCAATCAGGTATACGACCTCGTAAAAATGACCGTTGATGAAGGCGACTGGGCCACTGGTAGTTTTCTGCAGTGGTTTGTAATTGAACAGATAGAAGAAGAATCGTTTGTGCAAAACCTTAATGACAAAGTAAGGATCGCCGGCGGCGACAATATTACCAGTATTGCGCTGTACGAACTGGACAGGGACATTGCAACCAATGCTAGGGTGGAAAAGACAGCTCAAGAGGCAACCGCACAACACCCATAAGCGCTATTCTACAAAATCACAGAGAACGCCCATCGGTACCAGCCTCCTAAAAAGCCGGATAGTC
>CAIYJV010000263.1 GCA_903926605.1 uncultured Bacteroidota bacterium | reverse complement strand
CGTCACTTTCGGCTACCTCTTGTTCACTAAAGACGATGTACAGAACGTCAACACCTTTATCATATTTAACCCGCATCGTACTTTTTTATTTTTGACGTTTTATAAGCTGTAACAACCAATGGTGGCTGCTTGTCGGCATTTACAAATATACGGAATAAATAGCTTTTTTCGTACTCCGAAAGAATTCGCTGGTAAACTGCGATACTACCTGAAAAATTAATCTCCTGAGGGTCAGCCAAAACTTTTTCAGCAATTGCCATACTTATGTTTCTTTTCTCCATTTGCTCAATTGCGTGTATAGAAAAAGCAAATTTCATATTGCAATAATTTTACAAATCAGTCATCTTCCCACCTGGCACCCCACCCTGTATAGAGCAATTTGTAGGCTATACCAACGGTAATACAGAAATAGCCCGGTTTCAACGAAAGTCCTGGATTGAGCGGGTTGTCTACCTTGGTGATGGCACTTTGGAGCATACAATAGCTTTCGGTAACGGTGGCATACCAGTCAGGCGAAATAGGAATGTGTTGCGACAAACCCAGGTCGAAACGGGAAATGGACTTACTGATCTCGCCGTCGGTATGGAAACTATTGTCGGTAAATGTGCTGTTATAATTGTACGTATAAGTGTGGTTTTTCTGGCTTCCCTTTAGCAGCATACCATAGGCATAGGAAAGAAAAACGTGTACGATCTGTCGGTCTCCGAAACCATAGTCAACCGTTGGTGCTATGAACAGAAAGGAACTCTTGTTGGCTATCTCACCACCATTGTGCAGGGTAGAATCCACCTCGTCGTAGGTGTAGCTAAAAGTGTACTGTTGAAACATGATCCGGCCACCGATGTAAATATTTTTGTTCATCCGCCGCTGGTAATGTACGCCAAGGGTAATATCGGGATCGGTGGCAAATTTGTAATGCCCCGGCGTATATTGGCCATTTTTAAGATAGCACCAGCCGGCGCCCATATCCAGACCAATGCGATTCTGCGCCCAGGCGAACCCGGACAGCAAACACAAAAAAATAACTATTGTAGACCTCCGCCTCATAATTTATGGCTGAAACATTTTCTTTTCGCCCTGGTACCGGACAAATATAGCGGAAACCAGCCAAACCTATATTTGATGACGAGCGTTATTTGCATAACAACTTTATGCTTTCTACTTTTGAGGCAAATTCAATTAAAAATTATTTTATGACTGATCAATTAAAAATAGTTACAGTAATAGGTTCGGGCACGATGGGTAACGGCATTTGCCATGTGTTCGCCCAAAGCGGGTTCCAGGTTCACATGATGGACATTAACCAGGGTGCACTTGACAAGGCCGTGGCCACTATTGGCAAGAACATGGACCGCCAGGTAGCCAAGGGCGGAATGACCGAAGAAAATAAAGCAGCTGCTCTGGGAAGGATAAAGACATTCACCGATATGGGCGAAGCTGTAAAATCGGCTAACCTGGTAGTGGAAGCGGCCACTGAAAATGTGGAGCTAAAGCTGAATATTTTCCGTCAACTGGATAAATTAAGCCCGGCCGATTGTATTCTGGCTTCAAACACGTCGTCTATCTCCATTACAAAGATCGCATCAGTGACTGGCAGACCCGGCAAGGTGATCGGCATGCACTTTATGAACCCTGTTCCGGTGATGAAGCTGGTAGAGGTAATAAACGGATATGCGACCGACGCTGCCATTACCCAGCTTATCTGCAAATTGTCTGAGCAACTGGGCAAGATACCCTGTGTAGCCAATGACTATCCCGGGTTTGTGGCCAACCGCATTTTGATGCCAATGATCAACGAAGCTATTATTTCGCTCATGGAAGGCGTGGCCGGTGTTACCGAAATAGATACGATCATGAAACTCGGTATGGCACACCCGATGGGTCCGCTGCAACTGGCAGACTTCATTGGTCTTGACACGTGCATGTCTATCATGAATGTTCTGTACGCAGGGCTGGGCAATACAAAATACGCCCCATGCCCGTTACTGGTGAATATGGTACAAGCAGGATATCTAGGGGCAAAATCGGGCGAAGGTTTTTATAAATACACTGCAGGCAGTAAGGACCTTGTGGTGAGTGCAAGATTTAAGAGCAAGGAGTGGTAAATAAAATGGAAATACTACATAACAAGAATCGCCGCAGAATATTCTGCGGCGATTCTTGTTATGTAGTAAATGGAGATTACAGATTTCCTCTTAATTCTTGTTCGCGTTCCAGCGATTCGAAGAGGGCTTTGAAATTGCCCGCGCCGAAACTCTTGGCGCCTTTGCGCTGGATGATCTCGAAAAACAGGGTTGGACGGTCTTCAACCGGCTTTGTG
>CAIYJV010000262.1 GCA_903926605.1 uncultured Bacteroidota bacterium | reverse complement strand
CGCATTTTTTCCAGATCCTCCGGCGTGTCGAAGGCATAGTAGGCGTACCCTGCGTCGAGAAGTTGTTTTGCGTATTCTGCGTAAACGTGTTTCCGTTCGCTTTGGCGGTACGGTCCAAACTCGCCGCCTTCCAGCGAGCTCTCATCCGGCTCAAGGCCGCACCAGCGCATACAGTCTACAATATACTGTTCTGCGCCGTCTACAAACCTGTTCTGATCTGTGTCTTCGATACGAAGAATAAAAGTGCCTTTGTGCTTGCGTGCGAAAAGGTAGTTGTATAATATAGTGCGTACACCGCCCAGATGCAAACCACCGGTAGGGCTTGGTGCGAATCTTACTCGTACATTCATAGCCTCAAAAATAATGAACAATTGGAAGACTGTTTACAAAGCGCGAAATTTATAAATGTTTGGCGCCCAAAACCCAATCCGAAGGCAGAGTGCCTATACTACTGGCGGTCTGCTAAAATTAAATCGCTGCTCCCGGCTTTTTTTCGCTAATTTGGTGCCACAAATTTTTCAAATCTGGGCATATGTCGGTTAATCTTTGTATTGATTGGGGAAACACGAATGTGAAAGCGGCTGTTTTTACAAACGATAAAATAAGCAACTTTTTTGCCATCCCCCATGCGGATGCTAAGGAAAAGATAGCGTCTGTAATAGGGCTTTTCAATCCGCAAAAGGCGATAATGTGCGCCGTAGGCGAGGTGAAAAAGGATGTAGATCAGTTTATAGCCGACCGGGTAAAAGATTATGTGATAATGGACGGGAACACACCCTTGCCCATACACAACGCCTATTTATCAAACGATACAGTTGGTCCCGACCGACTGGCACTGGTAACCGCAGCCTACATGCTGAATCCTGAAAGCAACAACCTGGTCATAAGCCTGGGTACCTGTATTACTTACAACTTCATTACCAAAAATAAAACCTTCAGGGGCGGCGCAATTTCGCCCGGTATGAAAATGCGTTTGAAAGCCATGCATCAACTCACGCACAAACTGCCCGAAGTAGAAGCAGATGGCGATGTGTTGTTGCTGGGTTATGACACGGCCACGTGTATGCGTAGCGGTACGGTGTACGGTATAGTGGCTGAATTGGACGGAATGCTGGCCCAGTACGGAGCAGCCTATCCCGACTTTAACGCCATCTTAACGGGCGGTGATGCCCCTTACTTTGCAGGCAGGATAAAAAGTAAGATATTTGCTGACCCGGATTTACTTTTAAAAGGGTTAAACTTAATATTAAATCATAATGTGCCACTGCCGCGTTAAGCCAGAGGGTTTCCTGCTCCTTGTTTTTCTTTTTGCCAGTTTTTATGTTTCCGCACAGACCGGAAGTGTCAGTAATCCGCTTTCGGGTCGTGAAAACAATCCATATTCTAAATATGGCATTGGAGAATTAGGTAGCGCCAATACAGCCGAAATCACTGGTATGGGCAGCATTACATCGGCCTACGAAGACCAGTTTCAGCTAAACCCGGACAACCCGGCATCCTATTCTTTTTTAAAACGCACGACTATGGAAGCAGGAGCCATAGCCAGTACCCGGTCTGTTAACGGTTCCAACCTATCCTATACAACAGGTACAATGGCGCCGGGATATTTTATGTTGGGTGTACCTGTAGGCAAAAGTGGTGGTCTTAGCTTGGGCATACGCCCATTTTCTCGTACTTATTATTCTTTGGTAGATACAATTTTTAATTCGCCCATCGGCAGCGCAGAACGCTCATATGGTGGTCAGGGTGGCCTTAACTACGCCTATTTTGGTGGTGCAGCTCGTTACAAAGGGTTGAGTTTGGGTTTTAATTTCGGCTATCTCTTTGGTACTTTCCAGAATGTCAGCGCCATGATTCCTATAGATACACTGGCCATCAACAGAGCGTATACCAACTCCTATTCTAATTATACCGGACTGGGAGGTGTGTATTGGAAAATGGGCTTGTTGTACGAGCACAAAATTCATGATTCGGAACACCTTATCCGCTTTGGTGCCACCTATACGCTGCGTCAGAATATTTACCAGACGTTCAATTCGTACCAAACGAGCATTTATTATTTCGGAGATACAACGGTAAACGACACGGTATCAAGCAAGGCACAGGCGACGGGTGTGCTTAAAATGCCATCGGCCTTTTCTGCAGGCATTTCAATAGGGCGCATAGACCACTGGAACGTGGGGATAGATTATTCTGCCACGCAATGGAATACTTATAGCAGCCAACCCAACACCGATATGAACCTGAATGTAGGTACCAGTTCGCAGCGGCTGGCTATTGGTGGCGAATACACACCCATACCGGTAAAGGCACACAAGTATGTGTCTTTGTTCACTTACCGCGCTGGCTTTTATTATGGAGAAGATTACCTTACAATTGACGGACACAAACTTCCAATGTATGGTGTAACGCTGGGTGGCAGTGTGCATTTTAAGCCTACACACTTTTCCTGGGTAAACCTCAACACTTCGATCGATATTGGCAAACTGGGCAATACCAGCAACGGTCTTATCGGT
>CAIYJV010000261.1 GCA_903926605.1 uncultured Bacteroidota bacterium | reverse complement strand
TATCAATTGTTATTGGCTCAAAGTGAAAACACCAACCGCTTTGATTCGCTGGTCGGTTATGACAAAACAAAAGACCTTTCTAAACAGAGCGATATGTCTTATCGCAAAATGGTAAAACAAAGTTCTGATCTTTTGCCCGATGGTGAGGCAAAACGATTTGTTACCGGACTGAGTTCCTTTGATGCCGGAATGTTCCCTAAAATGGAATCAAAGTACACGATGTACGGTCAAATGGTAAAAGGAGCGGACGTCGGCTATCAGTTAGGTATTGTTGAGACCGCCGTGATGGTTGGCAAAACTCAGTATGTAGGTCGGGATGGCACGCTGGACAAATACACCTGTTACTCCGGTCGGGCATCGGTAAAACCACTTAAGGGGCAGAAATTAAGTTTGCTCTACTATGGCTACACAGTAGACCACAATATGATTGGAGATGCTTTTTTCAAAGATGCTTCTATTTCGGCGCCGAGTTTCTTTCAGCCTGTCCATATTGTGTCAGGTAAGTATGATGGCAGCATTTCAAAGGTCGTGAACATGGACGCAGAAGTGGCCACGAGCTTTCAGAGCTCTGATAAGTCTAATCTCCCGGCCTATACTCAATCCGACAAAATGGCTTACCATTTTGCAGCGGACGGCAATATCCCCACTACCGGAGTAACGCTACTAGGTTCTTATGAAAATACGGGAAAAGGATTTGTGAACAATACGCTTCCGGCATCATTGAGCGGCACCGAGCAATACAAAGTAGGTGGTAAATCCACCTTTTTCAAATCCTTACTTACCCTGGGAATTGAATACAATTACCTGATTCAGCACAATTACGCATCCAAGTCCAGTAATACCAAATGGGGATTTGAAGGGAAGCTGAATTTTAAAAAGATTCCTTCTTTTTCATTTTCCTATAAGCCGTTCACCACGTTCCAATCGTACAATGACACGCTGAACATCCCACAACGTCTGTTGTTGGGTTCTGTAACAACGGCAAAATCAACGTACAGAATCAGGATGCACGAAAAATCGCTCAATTTTTCGCTGGTGTACAACAAAAGTGTGACCACAATGGACAGTGGAAAGACGGGTACGCAGATGATGCAATTTTCTGCAATTTATTCCGACAAAATCTGGAATGCAACTGCCAATATCGGTTTTACACACCTGACAGGTACAAATTCGCTGACCATTCAAACGCAACCTGACAACACAAAATTTCTGAGCCTGACCGGCGACTACAAGCTAAATCCGATGGTCAATATCAGTGGCGGACAGGATTTTGGTTTGGCTTCGTTTGGCTTTTGCAAATATGGCATCAATGCAGGAACCAGCTACAGGCCAAAGCAGTCTCCGTTGACGATCAGGGTGAGCTTTCGATATACCACTTACCAGTTGAACCAGGGAGACCCTTGGAAGCAATTGTTTAGTGGAAAACTTGATTTGATGTATCGATTTAAAACAAAGACCATAAAAAACAGCAGTTTTTAATAACAGATTTATGAAGCGAAAGAAGTTTTTGAAACGGAATTTGGGAGTGCTTGCGCTCTTAGTTTTCTTGTTTGCTTGGGTCAATCCGGCAAATGCACAGCAGAGCATTATTATTAATCTGGCTCCAATAGATGGCATCCCCCTGACACCGGATAATGCTTTTAATTACCAATTGCATGTGAGCCAGTCCACGCAGGCTGTGATTTCGGGTACAGTGAAATTCCGGGCTTCGGGAATGTTTATGTCCTACACGCTCAACTGTTCCCTCAAACAAGGAATAAATTCCATTCGGGAAGGTGCCAGTGCTGCACAGTGGCAATTTTCATCACCTGCGCTGCGTCAACTTTTTCTAAGTTATAAAACACTTCCGGAGGGAACCTATGAATATTGTGTCACGGTAACTACCATAAAGGGAACAAAAGAAAGCCAGAGCGGCGTTTTTGAAGAATGTCTGTACCACCGGGCAGAAGACGTTTTTTTGA
This sequence comes from uncultured Bacteroidota bacterium, assembly GCA_903926605.1. Classification (GTDB taxonomy): domain Bacteria; phylum Bacteroidota; class Bacteroidia; order Chitinophagales; family Chitinophagaceae; genus CAIYTT01. Next base: position 402 of record CAIYJV010000261.1, on the reverse strand, counting down.
TCAACCTGATAGACCCTGAGAATAATGCCAAATTGAAAGAATTCAATCCTGTGTTGACGTGGGTCGCGAATTATTCCTTTTCCTCTGAACTGAATTACCGGATCAGGGTCGCAGAAATTAAGTCCGGGCAAAATCCTACAACGGCGGTACTCAGAAACCAACCTTTCTATGACGAAAACAATCTTACCCAGAATTCAATTGTTTACCCAATCTATGCAAAACCGTTGGTTGCAAATCAACCGTATGCATGGACGGTTGATGCCTATTACAACGGCATTTTACTAGGTAGTTCTGAAGTGTGGCAATTTATAATACCCGACGATACATTACGGCCGAAACTGCCTGAAACGCGTTCGTACATCGATATATCCAGAGAAAACGGTATTGATCACCTGTTTATTA
>CAIYJV010000260.1 GCA_903926605.1 uncultured Bacteroidota bacterium | reverse complement strand
GACAAAAATGTAAAAAATAACTGAGATTTTTGCTATTTTTATGCATAGTAAAATGAATCAGAAAATCTCATTTTTAATTCGCGGAACGATTTGTGTTTTGTTCGCCGTTCTTTTTTGCGCACCAATGAGAATCATGGCGCAGAACAGCGTGTGGGGAGGTGTTGCCGACGTGAAAGGTAAAGCAGGCAAAAAAGTTGCTAGTACTAAGCAAAAAATGAAAACCCTGAAAGAACAGGTGCAAAATTGGGGGCTTGATACCAACTACAAACACGCTTTTCTGATCGGCGGCAAACTAAATAGCGATGGGTGGAGTGGATGCATGAATTGGGTTCATCGGAAAAGCTACAATCTCAACAATTTTTGGCAAGTTAGTTTTTCTGAAATAAAAGACGAAAAACAAATAAAGCAAATGGGTACCGGCAGCTACCCACAATTTGGCAATCCTTCCCCGTATATTTTCGGCAAAATAAATAATCTCTATACTTTGCAGATTGGTTGGGGACAGGAAAAATTACTTTTACCAGCTATGATAAACGGTAATATTTCTCTAAGTTTCAGATGCGATTATGGTTTTAGTTTAGCGAGTTTGAAGCCTTATTACCTGAAACTTGTTTATATCGACTATGTGGGCACCACTGAATTTGACCGTATGGTGCAACAGAAATATACTCGGGCCGACAGTGCTGCGTTTTTAAAACCCAGTGCTATAATGGGTGCATCTGTTTGGGGTAAAAGCGTGAGTGATATACAGTTTGTGCCGGGTGCGTATTTTGAAATGAGTTTTGCAATTATCCCAAGTAAAACCAAAATGTTCGTGCAGACTATAAATTTAGGGGTGAATGCATCTGCTTACTCAAAACAGCTACTTGTATTAGCCGGTCAAGCACCAACATTTTGGAAGGCGTGCTTGTTTGCTGGGATAGGTATTGGAAAAAGAATGAAATAATTAAAGTTTTTTATTTATACATTTTTATTATATATTCAGGATATGTAATTACAGGATAATTTAAATCCACGTAACATTTATCACAAGGGTAACCATTGTCGTAATCCTTTGAATAATCTTTAACATTGGTTTCCTGAAACGGATACAATCCGTCTGCACCCACTGTATCTTTCTCCCATATTGGACATTTTTCGAAAAAATCTGAATCCTGAACATTATAACCATTTTTTCGCCACACTATTTGGCCTTTTCGGGGGCCACCTTGGATAACAATATGATTTTCCAAATGTTTAAAATCCACGAAACAAAATTGCGCCATTTCGCGATCGGCCATCTTTTTCGAAAAATTACCTCCAGATTGGAGGCCTGGTAAAATCGAAATAACCCAAGGGTGATTCAAGCTGTCTCTAATACCGATCATAGGTGTAATAGAGTACAATGTGTCTGGGCAAAAAAAATAAGGACACATTCTGTCTTTGGAAGTATCTTTATCTGGGCGATAGTGGAATTTTCCATAAGCATTAGGCATTTTCTCCCCTAGCCAGAATACCATTTTCATTCTGTCGTTACTATAAAAAACAGCTGATATATATGGTTTTATGTCACTGTCATTCATCCAATATAATTCGGACAAACTACCCCAAAAATGAAAACCAGGTTTCACTTGACGCCAGTATTTTGCAGTGTAAACAATGTAAAGGCTATCCCTTAATTCAATTTTTTGATTGCAATTTTTGAGAATTAGTGAATCAAGTTTAAAATTGGATATGCTCGCAGAACATCCTGTACATGTTCTTAAAAGGAGTAAAAGTAACCCGAAAACAATATTTTGTTTCATAGTAAACATTTTAACATATTTAAGTTTAAAGTGCATTTCGAGGTGTTTCTGGAACTGAATGGCCATGACGGTCGTCGTCGCTCGGTTCATCTAGTCCATTTGACCTGGGTTCACCTCTATCCTGATTATTCAATTCGCTTTCCTCTTGAATTATTCGAAGTTCTTCCTCGAAAAACAAACCGAAATCCAGAAAAGAATAGGACGGTCTATCTACTTCTGGGATATTATCAAAAGACAAGCTAGAAATATCGTGCCCAACTAACAAATCCCTACTTACATTTAAACTAATACCATTTGGAATAGGTCCCACAGTCGGCACCGATCTAATGGCCCCTTCAGAAGCAACTGCCGCGGCTACAGCGGCTACCGGACTACCTATTAAAAACGCGGCTGCGAGAAAGGTAGAAACGCCCCCATCTAATCCTCCAACTTTATAAAAAGTCATATAACCAACTTTTTCCTTGTCTGGAGCAGGAAGGTCGCTCGCCCTAAATGGCGAACATTCAACCGCATATTTAATATTGAGTTTAGATGCGTATTGGGGGAAATCTTTCACATATTTACTTAAACCCTCAATGTAACCGCGTTCGTACGCAACACCCATACTATGCGAAATAAACTCAATTGGCTCTCCCGGTCCAACTTTGGCAAGAATTGTCGCCGCATCTTTGTAACCTTGGTTTGCTCCGGCTTTTTTCCGATTTTCTGTACTTATGCTAGAATTCTGTTTTGTCAATAATCCAGCATAACCTTGGCCCATTGATCCATCCCGATAGAGAACGTGGTGATCGTGGATTCGATTCATCACATTTTTATCCCACCCACTCCAATATTTGGACTTCCCCATTTCACTTTTATCGTTGGTAAATCCGTTAATAAAAATTACTAAATTACCATCACAATCAACTCCGGAAGCTGGATTATTACCCATACCTGTATATCCGCTACAAAATTGATTTTCCATATCCAAACTTAGATGTCTACCTAATTGTGGGTCATATTGGCGAGACCCAAAATCGTCAACATACAACCTGTTGGTTTTGTCCTGTTTATTGCTCTGGTACAAGTAGTTACTTTCTGGGTCGACCATTGTTGGGAGATGCTCCGTAAATTTTATGGCCAAACCAAATGGATAATAGTGATTAATATCTTTGATTCTGCCGGGATAATGTGT
>CAIYJV010000259.1 GCA_903926605.1 uncultured Bacteroidota bacterium | reverse complement strand
TAGGAATTATTTTGAAAGTCTCACTAAGCTACTTTTTAAAATTTATTTTACTTGGAAAATAATTAATTATTGAAAAATGGTTCATAAAATTTAGATATAATAGTAAACATTTTTTTTTCATTCTCAAACTAAAACTACTTTTGTTCCATGTAAATGAAAAGAATAAAACATAAAATATAATTAGCGTTAGCTAATTCAGGCAAAGAAAAACTGGTAATTTTTAAAGCAACCTGAGGATAGTTGAACGCTCACGCATCGGCGTGGGCTTCGGTTATTCGGGTTGCTAGGTATACCAGTACCTTCTTTGCCTGTGGCTGAATGTCCCACGCTGGTTATTTATACAAACTCGCATTCCGGGACATTGGCGAAACTTAAGCTATAATTGTGGCAAAGTTTTTAACAGGCAATAACCTTAATGCAGCAATGGAAAATATTTTTAGAGATGCAACAAGCACTCTAATATTAATTTCCCCATTTATAAAATTACATGAGCGATATAAAGCTTCTCTTCTCACTCATAAAGAAAATGATAAACTTGAAATTATTGTTGTTTTTGGGAAAAATGAGGATAATTTAAACAAAAGTATGTCCCAGGAGGATCTGCAATTTTTAATGCAATTTCCGAATATTGCGATTCGGTATGAAAAAAGACTGCACGCGAAATATTTTGCAAATGAAATTTCAGCAATACTCACGTCAATGAATTTGTATAGCTTTTCACAAGATAACAATATTGAGGTTGGAGTTTTAATTGAGGGAACTTTATTAGGAAATGCACTTGATCGAGAAGCTTTCAGCTATTTTGAAGAAGTTATAAAACAATCTGATCTTATTTTTAAAAAATCGCCTCAATATGAAAATACTTTGATGGGATTGAAGAGAAAATATACAAATTCAAAAACGGATATTGACAAAGTTTCTGAGTTTTTCTCAGTAAAAACTGAAAAGAAAAATGAAGCTTTTAGAAATGAAACACAACCTCAAAAGCCACTTGGTTACTGCATTAGGACCGGTGTTAAGATTCCCTTTGATGTTAAAATGCCATTAAGCCAAGAAGCTTATAAATCTTGGAGTAAATACGGAGACAAAAGCTATGCAGAAAAATTTTGCCATTTTTCCGGCGAAGCTGCACACGGTGAAACTTCGTTTGATAAACCTATTCTTCAAAAGAATTGGAAGAAGGCAAAAGAAATTTTTGGATTTTAGATTAGTTATTGGGAATGAATTTATTTGTAAAAATACTAATCAAACCTCCGAGCATTATAAATCCTAAAATCACTTCCACAGATACTAATACCTCTCCGATAAGACCAGTCGGAAAAATGTCACCATAACCTAAAGTTGTAAATGTTACTACACTGTAATAATAATAAGTAAAAGGAGAAATTTTTATATTCGGGCTGATCATCAGAGTTGCTTTAAAGCAACTAAACAGAAATCCAAAAAAAATATGACAAATGCAGATGATAAAAACCATCTTGTCAAACTTTGCCCGCAATCACTCACCATCCACCAAAAATAATATACAATTAGATTTTTAGTTGATTGTGTTTTAAAATGGTTTAAATAATGGGTTCTTTTCAAATGTTTGATAAAAAGGGGGCTAGTTGTCCCCTCGAAACAGGTTATATTTAAATTTTGGAATTGCGTTTTATCATTAAATTTAATATACCCTAAATTCGAATCAGAAAAATTCGCATCTGTCATCCAGCAATTTTTAAAATTTGCTATTTCTAAAGAGGAATTGCTAAAATTAGATAGTGTAATATTAGTATGACTAAAATCACATTCATCTAAAATTGAATCTGAAAAATCGCTATAAAGTATATCTGAATTACTAAAATCGGATAAAATAAATGTTGAATAATGAAAATTAGAGTAAGTCATACAGCAATTTGAAAAATCAAAGCTGAATATTTCATTTTGACTTTCTTGAGCATTTTTATAGTTTTCAAAACTGATTCCTCTTAAGTCAAACTTTGGCTTCCTTTTTGACAAATCATTTTTTATTGTTCCAATAAATTCACTATATTCTTTGCTATTACCATACTTTAAATTTATTGCAATAATTTTATTTTTTATTTTATGGCCTTCATCGGTTTGCCATCTCGAAATTAATTCAGATTCAGAAAGTGAAGAAAAGAATATCTTTTCTTCATTCGTCATATCCTCCCATTTCTTTTTCGGAATATTCATTCTATTTTATAAAATTGTTTACTGTATGCAAGTTAAAAAATATTTAGTAGGTTTTGTAATTTGTGTATTAATTTTGATTTTCCCAAACCGTAATAATTAAATGCATTATCAACTTACTGCTGAAATTATAAAATTGAGCGTTTCTGATTACTGGGATTCTGCAAAGCTTGAATGGAATTTTGAATATGCTTATCAAAGTGAAACGCAAGAAACGTGTTTATGTGGTCATTATCCTATCCGAAATATTTGTGTCATAAGAAACTTGGAGAATAAAAACCAAACGGAAGTTGGTAATTGTTGTATTAATAAATTTTTAGGAATTGACAAAGGAAATAAGATTTTCGAATCTATCAATAAATTGAAAGACGATATCTCAAAAAGCATGAATGCTGAAGTTCTAGAATATCTGAATGATAAAAAGGTCATTACGCAATTTGAGTATGATTTCTATACTGATACTCTTCGAAAAAGAGTATTAAGTCAGAAACAACTCGATATGCGAGAAAAAATCAATCGCAAGCTTCTTAGTTTTACAAGCTATGAATCAAATTCAGTTTTTAGTAGAATAAACTTGGTTTTAAAATGGGCTGAGAATAACAAATGGTTTGATGCAAAATTTGTCGAATCTTTAAAACAAAATTGCGAACGAAATGGAAAGTTGACAGAAAAGCAAACTTTGGCACTTGAAAACATTATTAGTAAATTAAAAATAGTATAGACTATAATGGTTTATTGTATTTCTATCCATTTTTTTAAAGTTAATTGACAAATCTCCTCTTGTAAAAAATTTTCATCCCCTTTATCATCCCCTTTAAATTAAAAAACCGCTGAAAGCCTCTGCTATCAACGGTTTCATTATTTTGTCTGTGCCCCAGACGGGAATTGAACCCGTACACGCATTACTGCATACAGGATTTTAAGTCCTGCGCGTCTACCAATTCCGCCACCAGGGCTGCCAATACATGGGTGGTAAACTTCCCCAAGTGTCTTAAAAAAAAATTCCATTCCGAACACCTCCGGAATGGAATCGAAAGAGCGGAAGACGAGACTCGAACCCGCGACCCCGACCTTGGCAAGGTCGTGCTCTACCAACTGAGCTACTTCCGCTTGTGTAAAAAGAACTTATCCGTTTGCTTCGGGAGTGCAAATATAGAACTAGTGTTCTAAAAAACAAACTTCTACTCGAAAAAAAATAATCGTCATGCTTAACTAAGTTCCTATGGCCAATTTCCAATGCACAATAATGTAAATTCCAGTATACAAATTCCAAATTCCAATTGCCCATTTCAAGCAAACAAATTCCAATCTGAATTTCAAATTCCAATTTCATTTCAGGTATCCGTTTATTTATATTCCTATCGTAGATGCTGCATTTATTGACCACCCACTATCTGCCCAAAACTTTCTACTTTTGGCGCATGGCTGCTACCTCATTTATATCTCTGGTAAAAAAAGACCTGCTCATGGAGTGGCGGCAAAAGCATACCCTGTTTGGGGTGCTGCTCTATGTGGGCGCAACCGTGTTTGTCATATACATGATGAGCGGCCAGCCCGAGGCCCGCATCTGGAACGCCCTGTTCTGGATCACACAATTGTTTGTGGCGGTAAACTCGGTAGCCAAAAGTTTTTTGCAGGAGCATCCGCACCGGTTCAGGTACTACTTTACATTGGTAAAGCCCACCACATTCCTGCTGGCCAAAATGTTGTATAGTGTACTACTCATGTTTGTCATGAGCATGGTAAGCCTTTTGCTGTATTACATCATGCTGGGGTGGCCATTGGTTCAGGGTGGCTTGTTTGTGCTTATAGCCATGATAGGCAGCCTTAGCTTGTCGGCAGTGTTCACATTCCTATCCGCCATTGCGGCCCGCGCCAATCAGAATTCCGCCCTAATGGCCATACTGGGCTTCCCGCTGGTAACACCTGTACTTATGATACTGAGCAAACTGGCCATTAAGGCCCTGGAGCCTGTATATATGCTCGGCTGGAGCAGTCTGGCAATGGTGCTGGTGGCGCTCGATGTGCTGGTTATTTTCCTGGGTGTTATTCTATTCCCATTCCTTTGGCAGGAGTAAATTATTTCCCATCAAAAGCCCAGCCCTTGCTTTCAAGTACCTTCCGGCATTTGGCACAAAAACCGGTCTCCTGGTCGGTAGGGTTACCGCCTTCGGCATCCTGCATATAGCATGTTTTATCGGGGCAGTGAGGCAACCCCTGGGTGTGCCCCAGCTCGTGTATAGACACTTTGAATAATTGGTCGGCCAGATTACTTTTACTCAGCCTGAAGGTGGATACCACACAGGCATTGCCCGGCTGAAATCCGAGGCCCATTACGCCCCAGTCGGCTACCCTCCCCTTGGTAGCGCTTACATCTTTTGTGGTCAATCCCAACGTTACATAGCCATCAGGTGTACTGCGCGAAAGCCAGTCGATGATAGAATCTGCCCTGTACCGGTTTCTTTGCGGGTAGTATGCCTGTCGGGGCAACTGAATAGGAGGTAATAATACAGTACCTGAATACACCTTTTTAATTTGCTGGTACACATTTTCGGCCTGTCTGGTCGGCATATCCGCAAATGGCTGTATCCTTATGGTAAGTTTTGTACTGAAAAAATTGGTAGCAGGTGCAGCCATCTGTTTTACCGTCTCATTACTATGCCATACTTCCAGCAGGAGCACCAAACCAATTATAATACCCGCAAGGCTATGCCATACAAAATTCCTGTTTCGCCTTAATCCTTTTGGTTCGTTGTTCATAAAAATTGTCTGTTAGGAACGTTGATGAAATAAGTTCCACCATATTGCGAAGTTATATTTCTTTTATTAACTGCCATAGCTTTAGCGAAGGCATGTTTTATGAGGCGTAAAATCTGCGAATAATGAATTAT
>CAIYJV010000258.1 GCA_903926605.1 uncultured Bacteroidota bacterium | reverse complement strand
TACCAGTTTTCCTTCCTGGGTTAGCATCCGTACAGTCTTGCCTTTTTTCTTATTGGTGTTAAAAGCGAAAACTGATCCAGAAGCGGCAACAGCCGAGACTATTCCAAACCACGAGAGAAATTTCCTGCGCGGGAAAGCATTTTTTGCAGGTTTTGAATTCATAAAAATTCTGCGTTAAAAATTTGATCAAAATAAATGCGTACAGACAGATAGAAGCATCAACATTTGCTGCACCTGCGATGGGGCCCGTCTCTTGGGAGACGTAGTTCTGCCGGCTGTCTGGCTGCCAAATGCGCACAAGTCAGGCATTGGCAGACATCATCGGTATTTTACCAGGAAGAAAGACAATCTGAGTCGAGTGGATGTCAATCTTATGCTTCGGGAGCAGCAGGTGCTTCGGGAGTCGGAAGTTCGCCTTCAGTGGTCGGTCCAAATCCCTGCATGGTAGACATTAGCTGCTGCATGGTGCGGGAATAGTTATTGGATGAACCATCGAGGAATATCGTATTACCCTTGCCTACTTCTGCAAAGTGCTTGATAGCATCAGTCCACATAGAGAACAGGATGAACGAAGCGTTCAGATTGGCTTGCTCCAGATCGCGGGCTGCATTGGCCATACCCTTGGCTACTTCTTCACGGAAAAGGGCAACACCCTGACCACGCATCTGGGCTGCTGTACGTTCTGCATTGGCTGCGATCCTTATCGCATTACCTTCTGCTTCTGCAACCTTTGTTTTTGTGATCAACAGAGCCTGACCTTCATTTTCAGCCGCAGCCTTCATGTTGTTGGCAACTACCACGCGAGACATGGATTTTAAAATATCTTCATCAAAATTGATGTCGTTAATTTGTAGATCGAGCAGGTGATAACCCCATTCTTCCAGTATTTTATCGAGCTGCTCGTTCACATGGGATACGATTTCGGAGCGGAGCAACAATATTTCCGCCTGCCTTTTTGTAGCCACAAATGCCCTTACAGCACCTTCAACTGACCGGATCAACGCCTGCAAAAACGCGCGTTCGTCCACAAACTTAAATGCGACATTCTTAATTGATTTTTCTTCGGTATTGAGCATTGCGTACAAAAGCATAGCTGTAAAGTACACGTTGGCCTGATCCTGGGAAATGGCTTGAAACTTCAACTCCATAGACCTGTTCTGGTAGGATATCTTTTTGTAGACAAACTCAATAATAGGAATACGGAAGTTTAGGCCCGGATGCATTACCCTTTTAAACTTACCAAAAATTGTAATTACAGCCACATTACCCTGCCGTACCGTAACGATACTCATAGCGATCAGTGCGACTACCAGGGCAATGAGAATTAAAAAAATTGATTCGTGTGTCATACTTTTTACTTTAGTCGGCAGCCCGTTAGGGCTGCCGTATTGTGGTTGGATGTTAATATTGCTAAAGTCAGAAAAAGATCCCTGAATTATTTTTTCAGGCTTCTTACGAAGTTTACTACGTTCCAGATTTCATTCTTGTCTTCAATTTTTTTCTTGAAGCTAGGCATGTCGTCACGACCTTCGCTGATCTTATAGAACAACGATCCGTCTGATTGTTTCTGGAAGTCTGCCTTCGAAAAATTGCCTGGTTCAGTTTTCAGTTCTGCGGCTTTCGTACCGTCGCCCAGACCGGTTTTACCGTGGCAGGATGCGCATTTTTTCTGGAACAGATCCTTGCCTGCAGCTATTGACTCAGGAGAGTTCTTCACAGGATTCGCAGTTGATGCGTCCTTTGCTGGAGCGTCCCAAGGTTTTTTGTCAGCAGGTTTAAATGAGAGCAGAGAAAAGGTCATCGCTACTGTAGCGGAGAAAATCAGTGTTTTTTTCATTTTTTTTGATTGATTAGTGATTAAATAATTTTCAGGATGTAAAACTACCCTCACGAATTTTACAATTTGCTGACATTAATTAGAACTGTTGGTGATAAGCGTCATGCTATTAGGGAAAAGCATAATTCGATATTCTGGCTGTTCTCTTCTGCCCACAGGTATTTTCCGGGTTTAACAACCAGGACATCCTGGCCGCCAAATCTTGCTGCTATTGTTGTTTTGCAGGCTTTTTGTCCGGCCAAGGGCGCAGATACGGAAATAGTCCCTTTTTTTATTCGGCCACTTACACTACCGGTATATTTGCAAGGCCAGGCCTGCTATCTGTTAAATTTACCTAAACATCAGGTGGTATATACGTTTGCAATAATTCAGGCGGGGATTTTTTTGGTAATTTTGGGTTTTCCATGAAATTATCGAAAACAACAACCGAGGTTTTTAATGAAGTTGGTGAGCTCACGTACTTTACCGCGCGTTTTTTTCGTGAAATCTTCAGTCCAAGGTTCGAGTGGCGCGAGTTTTTCCGGCAATGCTATGTTATAGGTTATAAGTCGCTGCCTCTTATCGGTCTCACCGGCTTTATCATGGGCCTGGTACTTACGATACAGGTCAGACCCACACTTATAGAGTATGGGGTAGAAGCAAGGATTCCTGCGATGATGGGTCTTAGTTTCGTTCGCGAAATCGGGCCGGTGCTCAGTGCGCTGATCTTTGCTGGAAAGATCGGTTCCAGTATGGGTGCGGAACTGGGCTCTATGCGTGTGACCGAGCAAATTGACTCCATGGAGGTATCCGGAACCAATCCGTACAAGTTCCTGGTCGTGACCAGAGTATTGGCAGCGACAATAATGCTTCCGGTTTTGTCCAGCCTCAGCGATGTCATTGGTATCTACGGCTCTTATGTGGCCTTTAATATTCGTGGAGCCATGACGCTCAGGTTATTCATCTCTGAAGTATTTAATTATCTCAAATTCTCAGATATTTTCCCTGCGCATATCAAATGTTATTTCTTTGGTTTCGCCGTGGGTATTATAGGTTGTTACAAAGGTTACTTTACACGCTTGGGTACTGCCGGCGTGGGTCGTGCCGCAAACTCTGCGGTGGTAGTGTCTTCGGTGTTGATCTTTATTTTGGATCTCCTGGTGGTGCAAATAACAGACCTGATAGGTATAGGTTAGCTATGGCAAGACGGGACAGACATATTGCGCCGCTGAACGAACCCGGTATAAACGAGCCGGTAATAACAGTGCACGACCTTTACAAGGCATTTCAGCAGAATGAAGTGCTGCGGGGTTTTAATTTCGAACTGCAAAAAGGTGAAACACTGGTGATACTAGGCCGAAGCGGTTCTGGAAAATCGGTGCTCATAAAATGTATCATTGGCCTTATGAAACCCGACAAGGGCTCCATAAACGTTTTGGGTAACGATATTTTGAGCTTGTCTGTGCAGGATATGGATAAACTACGAATGCGGGTTGGTTTTCTTTTTCAAAGCAACGCGCTGTACGACTCCATGACTATAAGAGAAAACCTGGAGTTTCCAATGCGGCGCCACCTGAGCAATCTTGACGCCGATGAGGTGAACAAAAGGGTAATGGAAAGCCTGGAAGACGTGGGGCTGGCGCATACGGTGGATATGATGCCTTCCGAGTTGTCGGGCGGTATGCAAAAACGAGTAGCGCTGGCGCGGACGCTGATCCTGAAACCGGAGATCATACTGTACGACGAACCCACAACGGGACTGGACCCGATAACAGGTGCTGAAATAAGCGATCTGATTGTAGAAATTCAGGAAAAATACCAGACATCTTCTATCGTGATCTCGCACGATATGAAGTGCGTGGAAATAACTGCGGACAGAATTGCCGTACTTTTGCAGGGTATATGTTATGCCCAAGGTACATACGAAACATTGGTAGCTTCTGAGGATGCGAGCATAAAACAATTTTTTCATTAGTATAATATGGTTAGTCAGACTTCAAATAATGTAAAGTTGGGCATATTTGTCCTGTCAGGATTGATGGTTCTGATAATGTCCATGTATATGATAGGTAGGAATCAGAATTTATTTGGCTCCAACTTTTCGCTCAAGGCAAGGTTTAAAGCCGTAAGCGGTCTTACAGATGGCAACAACGTGCGGTTTTCGGGTATTAATGCCGGTACTGTAAAGGGTATTCAGATTATTAACGATACCTGTATAGAGGTCAACATGGTGTTGAACAAGAAGCTGCAATCTTTTATCTCCAAAAGTGCTCTTGCTGAAATAGGCAACGAGGGGCTAATGGGAAACAAGGTAATAAACCTGACTCCGGGAACCATACCTGCATCGCCCGTTGAAGATGGCGATATGCTGCAGTCTAAAGCCGAGGTGAATACAGGATCTATGCTGGAGACCTTTAGTCGCACCAACGACAACGTGGAAGTAATATCCAGCGACCTGAAATTTGCACTCAAAAGACTGAATAGCAGCAAACCACTTTGGGAAATACTGGAAGATACTTCACTGTCGAGGGATATAACGGTAACGCTCAGAAACTTCAGGAAGTCGTCCGAATCTTTTACTTCTTCTGCAAGTGATCTAAAAGACATGATTTCCAGCATTAAAAAGGGTGAAGGTGTAGCCGGTATGCTGATAGCCGACAAAAAAGAAGCAGAAAATCTTAAAGCCACGCTGGAGCACCTGAACAAAGTTTCTGCAAATGCAGACAAGCTCACGGCCAGGCTGGATAGTCTTGCAGGTGCTTTGCAACAAGACATGAAAGAAGGCAAGGGCACGATACCCATGTTGATGAAGGATCCGGAAACGGCAAACAGGATCCAGAAAAGCTTATCAAACATAGAACAGGGTTCGGCCACTTTTAACGAAGAAATGCAGTCGCTGCGTCAGAACCGATTTATTAAAAAGTACATGAAAAAAGAAAAGGAAGCGGCTGGCGGTACAAAGAAATAGCAGGTATTGTGGAAATATATCCGCACCCACATCCGTTAACCATTACCAAAGGATGACAGGCACATGAAAAAACACACATTTCTTGTTTTGCTATTCCTGTCGTTGCTTGCCGGCGCACTGAATGTGGATGCCGGGCGCCATGGAAGGCGCTACAAAACATTGCCGGCTACGGAAGGAGACCTGGTAGGGCGGGTAATGAAATGTCTCCAAAACCAGGATACAATAGGTTATTTCAATCTTTTTCCTCCTTTTGACTCTTTATGGCAAATGGTGATGCACAATCCAGACCACTCACCCGAAGCCGTGGCCCAACTCAACGAATTAAAAGAACATCCGCGAACGCTGGTGGAGTTTGATCCGTACTACAATCCGGCTATTATGGATAGGTTCTCATATGTGCTCAAAAAGGGTGCCGACTCCGGGATAAACTGGCCAACAGTCGTGCTGGCGAGATATGAGCTTGAAAAACAACCCGCCGGACGCAGCATGGTGGGCTACGAGAAAGTTGCACCCGAACGTTTTATCGGTTATGTGTTTCTGCGCGATCTGGGAGCGCGTACCACTTTTTGCGTTACGCTTTCTGAAATACAGAAGTTCAAGGGCACCTTCGTTGGCGGACAGGTAAATAATATAATGGAGGCCGCTACCATAGAAGAATACAACCGGCGGGTAGAATATGAGCACAACTACTTTGTCCGGGTCAGCCTGGCTGAAGCAGACTCTGCAATGGCAAACGCTAAAGCAGACTCGCTGCATGCCGACTCCGTGAAGCGTGGTTTTTTAAAAGAAGCAAGGGCAGATTCGGTAATGGGAACGGATAGCCTTGGAAAAAAGAAAATTAGCCTGCTGAGCGGCGCTATGGCAGATGACGATACCCTGAAAATTAGGCGCGAAGTGGTGGAGCGCAAATATTACGAGGGCAAGTTTGATGATGAAATACCGGTGGAAATGCTGGTCCGGTATATGAAAGATCCTCAAAACGGATCTAAGATGTATTGGGATGCACTCTATAAATTCGGCGACCAGAAAAGCTATATTAAACTTGAAGTGACTAAGACCGGCGACAAGTGGGAATTTGACGACGACCCGCCAGTGGGCAGTATGGAGCTGATACTTAAAAACAAGGTATTTACCGGATCGTGGGTAAACAACGAAAGTCAGGCCGGGTACGATGTAGTATTAAAGGAATCTGCAGTGCCACCGAGGAAACTGGAGAAAATGGAGAAGATACTGGAGGAGGGCCTTTCCGGCAGAACCGACGAGGCAGATGTGCAAAGTGAAAAAACTGAGTCTGGGAAAAACCAAAAATCGAAAAAGAAATCGGCTACCAGAAAGCCCAAAAACAGAAGCGACGACGAATAGCCTAAAAGTTAGATTCCGCCTAGGTATTTGAAATTATTGAACACCAGCGATAGATCGGTCATCGTGTTGTAGTTCTGAGCGTATGCAATATTGATCTGGCGCATTACCTCGCCAGACGGCTGGTATCCATTGATAATGTTGAATGGCTTTAAAGCCCCGCGGCGAATGCGCGGAAGATTTTCAGGCGCATTTTCGGCATAGCCTACCCACGAGAGCCCGCCGAACAAAACTCTGAAACAATTGGCTATGAAATTGCCGGGCTTGCGGACCAGGAAAAAAGATACCGGAAACAGCGCAATGAGCACCAACGAGATCAGCATGTCGAAAATGCGTTTGTTGCGCACTTGAGCAAAGTCTGAGAGCCGGAAACTACGGTCTACCGTATATAGGTCGCCCGAGGTATTGCTCGAATTGCTACCCACGAAACTGGTGCTTCCCGGCAGGTGTATCTTATACTCGTATTTGCTGCCGCAGCGTTGCATTTGCGCAAACATATCGGAATAGGTAAGTCCGTTGATACAAAAGATCACCTCGTTGATGCCGGCTGTGTAAAGCAGGTCTTTCATTTCGGCAATACCCGACAGCGACATTCCGTCCATCGCAGATGGGCTGATACGCCCTGAAAGTTCGGGTGCGTAGTGTACCTGATGCAGGATAGCGGCAGTGCTTTTGTATGAATTTTCGTTTGCCACGATTACCGCTTTTCGGGGCAATTTATCGTAGGGAATAAAGCGCAGTACGCCAAGCCTGTACAATATCTCGTGCAAACCAAGCAGAATAACGGTGCCTGCCAGTCCGGAAAAAATGATGATAGCACGCGAGTACCTGAATTCTGGAGGCAACAGACCATAATACGCCAGAATGGCTACCGTACCTACAAGCATACCCCTGGTGACCTTTAGCGCCCGGTAAGGAGAATCGTAAGCGCCGTTAAAATACAAAGCAGATATCCAGATACCAATATATACAGGTATAGTAGCGTAAATTGACTCCGGTTTTATGGGCATCATGCCCTTCACTTCGTTTACCCAGAAGTTCTTAATACCCCAAAGGGTGGCAAGTAGTACCAATGCGTCGAACAGCGGCATGTGCAGTATTTTCAGACCCCGTTTCAGGGTGCCCAGCACGGCGCGTAGTACAATACCTATATTAATAAACAGGACGAACATGCCAGCCTGTTTTTTAGAATAGTGTTTTTTCACAAAGGTTACGAGGGCTTCGTTGAATATCCTGACATAAGACAATGTCATTTTACGGGTACTTTCGCCCTTGTAATGAATGAGTTCGGCCTCCGGGAAATAGATGTTCTTGAATCCGGATTTCTGCAGTCGGTAAGAAAGGTCCACATCCTCGCAGTACATGAAGTAGTCTTCGTCAAACGCGCCACCGGCAACATCCATTGCAGTGCGGCGTACCATCATACAGCAGCCCGACAGCACATCTACAGCGGCAGTCTCGTGTTCGCCAATATGGACAGAATAATATTTGTTGAAGTAAGCAGAGCGGCTGAATATTTTATTGATACCAGTGGTCTTGAATATTGCGACCGACAGTGAAGGGAACGATTTTTTTGAGTCGGGCGCAAACTGTCCCTTTCCATCCAGCAGTCTCGGCCCTATAGCTCCAACGTCCGGATGGCTGTCCATGTACGGTATGGTTTTCCGGAAAAAATCTTCCGGCATCACCGTATCCGGATTCAGAAAGAGTATGTATTCGCCACGAGCTATGGCCACGCCCTGATTGTTGGCCTTAGAAAATCCCTTGTTGTCTTTGTTTTCTATGAGCAACACAGACGGGAATTTCTCTGTCACCATCTGGCAACTGTTGTCTTCCGAATTATTATCTACCACAATTACTTCTGCGTCCAGCCCCTGGATAGCCCGCAATACAGAGTGCAGGCATACCTCAAGGAAGTACTTGACATTGTAATTGGTTATGATAACAGATAACTTCATCGCGGCACTATGGCAGTAGGTCCAATTGTAATTATAGAAATCTGGTATTGCGGCATTGTGCGCAACCAGAGTTTTCGCCCTAAAAGTAGCTAAAACGCAGAATAATATCAGCAGATTGTGTAGAGCGCCAAATGCCTGCCCGGTTTTGCAGGTATTTTTTAGTTCAATCCGTAGTAATTGCCGTGACGACTTGGCTTCTTGCGGTCGTACTCGTGTAGCTTGTACCGCTCTATGAGCCCGATAAGCAGGTCGGGATATTTAGGGTTGGTGGCATACCCCGCTTTTTTTAGACCCTTGGCCCAACCCTTATAATCCAGATGTCCAAGTTCGAACAATGCTGCATAGCGGTCTTTTTTCAGAAACTCTATGTGGTCGCGAAACGATTCGGCTTCATCTGGGTACATTCTGAAGCACTCGTTTTTGTGTTCGTCGTCCTTGAGGTAGGTACGACCCTTCCACGTGTTGTTACATTTAATGCCGAAATGGTTTTTGGCTAAGGAGGCTAATTCACTATTGCCGCTATTAGATTCCAGAATGGCCTGTGCCAGCGTTATGCTTGCAGGAACGCCATACTTGCGCATTTGCCAGATTGCCACATCCTTGTATTTTTCAATATAAGATTCGGTGGTGTATTTATGCGCTGGTTGGCTTATGCGCTCAGATTCAAGCTGCTGCTCAGCCACACGGCTGGTATTGCAGGACGAAATCCAAAGGCAAACAGTAAATATGTAACAAACCAGCTTCTTCATGATCACTTAGTAGTGGCTACAAAGATAATGTCAAATTGCGGAATTGA
Organism: uncultured Bacteroidota bacterium; assembly: GCA_903926605.1. Taxonomy (GTDB): domain Bacteria; phylum Bacteroidota; class Bacteroidia; order Chitinophagales; family Chitinophagaceae; genus CAIYTT01. Next base: position 652 of record CAIYJV010000258.1, on the reverse strand, counting down.
TTTTGGGCTTGATCCTGGAATGTTTTGTAGCCCAGCAAGTAAATGCTAGCCGTGCGTTTTTTTACTTGTTAATTCGTAGATTATGGGCAAGTAACCATTAATATTATTTGAAAAAATTGTTTCTGATTATTTTGAAACCATAGGTTTTGTTATTACTTTTAAATAAAAATATATTATGCGTACACTATTACTGGCTTCGTTCGCGGAGCGTTTGCAGGGTCAGGTGCAATACTATACGGTGCACTGGCAGGCTTTGCTGATCTTGATCTTTATTGGGGCAGTAGCCGGTTTACTGGCTGAGTTTCTGGTAGGTAGCAAGGGTTTCCACATGTCTATTACCATTCTTATCGGTATTATAGGCAGCTGGGTGGGCAATATTTTGTTCCGTCATTATCTGGCTTTTACGAGCAACGAGCTGATCAACACTATTATTTGCGCAACCGCCGGTGCAATGATCCTGGTGGCGATTCTGAGTTTGGTATTCAGACTCCGCCAAAGAGACCGTACCGATTATAAGGCCTGATCTGGTGCGTTCTGCAAAGTAAAAACCACGGCAATCCTTTTTGAAAAGGATCGCCGTGGTTTTTACTTTGCGTATTATTCGGGTATCTGGTATTTAATGCTCCTGCTCTTGCAATGTAAGCGCCTGGAT
>CAIYJV010000257.1 GCA_903926605.1 uncultured Bacteroidota bacterium | reverse complement strand
GAATCTGGCTATTAACGGAGATGGTAAGCACAAGGGTTTTGAAAAGCTGGGCAAGCAGTTCAGCGGTTCGGACGCGGGCAACCTGGCTCATTTTTACGAAGGTATGAGCTACCTGAAAATGGGTGACTTTACAAAAGCCATCAAGTCACTGCAGGATTTTGACGGCAAGGGAACTTTGCTGGCTTATCAGGCCTGGGGTGCATTGGGTGCAGCCTATATGGAAACCGGCAACAAATCCAAAGCAATAGACTTTTACAAAAAGGCTACCGGTAATAAAGAAGATGTGTTGCTTACACCCTTATACTTATACCAACTGGGTGTGGCCTACGAAACCAACAATCAGGTTTCTGATGCCAAGGCAACCTTTAAACGTATCAAAGACGAATATCCCAAAAGCATGCAAGCCCGCGATATAGACAAGGAGCTGGCCAAACTGGGTGAAATTGACTAATTTGGAATTGAAGATAGTTTGACAATGGCCACCGAAAGGTGGCCATTGTTGTTGATAGGCAGATTCAGGAATGGCGGTCGGGTAGAAATGTCAAATTAAGAAGCGTCAGAAGGAGTCCTGACTTTTTAATGAAAATGCTAATAAAAAATTGCGTTCTGTATTGGTCCCTAAGGGCGTGTACGTCCACATTTCTGTTGCTCTGATGGCCCTACAGTTTGGTCACCCTAAATTTCTGCGTTCCGCTTTTGGTAACAACGCTGACTATGTATAATCCCGGAGGTAGGGCGTCCAAATCAATGGTTTGTTGGTTTCCCGATAGTATTTTTTCGATCACAGTTTGCCCCATTTCGTTTTGAATATAGCAGCGCATTTCCTCATTTAACGGAGCCTGTAGATTGATAGTGCTAAAAGTAGGGTTGGGGAAAAGCTGTACCGACTCCTCACAATTGCTTACCGCCGTACTCAGCGTGTCTTTACATCCCTGTTTTGTGGTATAGATTATTCTGGTAGCGCCCTGAGCCTTCCCGTATGCTATTGCAGTTGCAGTATCTATTTCGGTGATGCCGGGCATTGTAGCCGTCCAGCTACCCCCCGGAAGGTTGGTGTGTAGCTGGTTGCCGGTCTCCGTGCAAAAGGAGTCGGCGTCTGCCCATACCTGAGGTACACCGTTCACAGTAAAAGTTGCCGTTGTGCCCATGTAGTAGTTGCAATACGAAGTTACCATCACGGTAATATTCACCGTTCCGGATTGTAATAAAGTCGTCACCCCGGTTAAATTATCAACTCTGGCGTTACCTGTGCACGACCAAAAAGGCGCGTATCCCACACTGTTAGTGTCATATAGGGTTATTACATCACCCATGCAAAGGGGGCCATCGGGAATTTTTATTTCGCCCGGAGATGGTGGCAGGCTGATACGAACAGGCAGGTTGTAGGTCAAAACGCCACAGGAGTTGCTATCGGTATTCGAAATTATATAGTCCCCCAGTTGGTACGCACGAAAATAAATACCACTATTGGAGGCTGATTCTACCACCAGATCAGCGCTGTTTGAGCTTAGCGTTCCGCTGCAATATGCCGGACCCTCGCTCATAGTAGACGGATATCCGAAGTTCTCACCAATTTGGAAGCATCCCTCAATATTCAGATATGGTTGGGGTTGTGGAAGTACGGTAATTGGTTTCGTTGTAGTGTTCGTGCCGCAACTGTTGTGAACGGTAAAGTATATAGTATCGGGTGCAGGTGTAGGGCAGCCATAATAACTATAGATTTGGCCTGTATACGCCCCGCCTTGTAAATTGGCGTAAAAGCTTTTGGCGCGCCACGTCCCTCCCTGTATGGAGTCTGTAAAGGTTACCGTAGTTTGCTCGCAAACAGAATCCGGCCCCACGATAGCACCTGCGCTTATTGGGTGTTGCACTACAATATGTACCGTGTCGGAATGCGCCATCTCATTATCCAATGTGTCAAGCAGCAAGCAATATACCCGATCTCCGTTCTGTAGTGAGTCGGCAATGAAATAGACCGAATCTGAAGCGGCAAGGGTAGTGTCTACATACCAACGGTAGTAATGGGGGGTAAACGGACTTTCGTCGGCTTGAAAGGTCACTTTTGTCCCGTTACAAACAGTGTCTGATGGGGTTAGAATATAAAAGGCGGGCTGCGCACCCGAAGGAATGAAAAAAGCAAGCAAAATTACTGTGATCAGGGTCTTCATAATCTTGCAGAATTAAACCTTAGCCTGAGTAAATCACTATTTCAAAAATACACAAAATTCTTTTTGAATTGGTTTTAGCTTTTCGTAATCCCTTATTTGTAGCGTTTTTTTTACCTGAATAGACTTGTTTTGACTAATTTTGGTTGAAACTTGAAACTCGGTATGAGAAAAGTTGTTTTGTTACTACCCCTGATTCCGGTCCTATTTACGCTTTACGGACAGAATAAGCCCAAAGCCGCTCCAGCGCCGCAAAAGGCGGCCCAGCCAGTGAAAGATCTGGAGAAGCGGCACAACGACAGGCAGGCCGTTGGCTATTGGGGCAATGTGAAAAAAGTTTCGAGGGTGGCCTGGAAAAATGCGCCGGACAGCATAATAAACTCAAAGAAAGATTTTGATGCCTACTTCCTGCAGGCTAAAAATTATATCATCGCCCATTATCCTGATTTCGAGAACGACAAAAAGGTGTCATCACCACGGTACACCAGCGTGCAGCTCTCTGTGGAGGAGTTTGATGCCGGAGGCGATCTGCTAAGGGAGGAGAACAGGGAAGGAAACGAAATGTTCAACGTCACTTATCAATATACGGTGGTGTCGGCAGACAAGAGGCAAATAACCGGTACGAGCAACAAGGATGGGAAAAAGGTTTGGGGCGGCAGTATGATCTGGACCGAGCCCAACCGGAGGGTGCAGGAACTAACTATGGGTGATATGTTTGTGTATAAGGCGCAGACATTTGTGTTTGATTCCGGTGCCAGGAGTAGCAAAAACAGCCTCAAGCTTAAGGACCTTTTCATTATGGAGGCCGATCTGAGCCGGCTAGAGTCTAAAAAGGAAAAAGAGGTCTGGGTGCACGAAGAAGTGGCCAAAGACTTGCGTTACGACACGCTGAGTACGGCCATGGACACTATTACGCATACTATACTGGCGCGGGACGTCCACAACAATGTGACCCGTGAGATCGTCTCGCACAGCCGCCTGCTGCATCCGGCGCAGGTTGTGTGGTCTAAATTTGAGTATTACTGATATTTTTCGCGCCTTGGGAATAGCGCAAAAGGAAAGAGGCCGTTATGTTGTGTAACGGCCTCTTTCCTTTTGTGTTTTGCCTAATTATTCTTTGTGGCTCTCGTCGTTTTTCTGGCACTTTTCCACGATCTGGTGAAAAGTGTCGTGAAGTTCGGCCAGTGATTTCTTCACCTCATCGTCACTGCCTTTGCTTTCAATCACACGGTTCAGTTTTTCAGTTCCCATGATCAGGTTGGTCAGGGCTTCTCTCACTTTTGCATTGTCAAAGTCGGCTGGTATTTTAGACGAAGCCAGCATCTTCGCTTTTTGCTGCATTTCGTGGATACGTTCACGAATAGGCTTCAGGTCTCCGGATTCGCTAGGGTGGAATGTCTGCGACATTACACCGTGAAAGGTCTTAAGTTCGGTCCAGTTTTCAAGTTTGGACTGTGCGTTCAGCTGACTGAAAATTGTGAACACCAATGCGGCTGTAAGGAAAAGGATTTTTTTCATGTGCTATATTTTTTATGGTTGCAAATGTAACAAACCCCCGGCAGTTGCGAAATGATGGCGATTAGTTTCTTTTTGTTGTGTTCATCCGCTTCAGATTACGCGACCGCATTGCCGTGCATTGAGCTTTCGAACCGGGTTGATTTCGTGGTTGTTGGGTCGAAAAAAAATTTTTTGTGTAAAAATGACCATGTTTTATATTTGTAAATTCGTAAGTAATTGATTTATAGTCATGTGATTTTTATTTTTAGGTAACAAACTCGTTTTTTAGGTTACATGTTCGTAATTTTTGAGTGTGTAATTTGTTGATAGTCTATTGGGGTAGGGTAACAAATGTTACATCGTACGGACAAATTTGCGGCTTAATGCTGTGGTCATCTGAGCTGAGTGCGCTTGAAAAAATGAAGTGGTAGCAATGT
>CAIYJV010000256.1 GCA_903926605.1 uncultured Bacteroidota bacterium | reverse complement strand
CCCTTTCTGAAGTATTTGCCGGACTTTATCCTTCATTTCGCTAATTTGTTTTTCTTCTACGACCTCAATGAATACTATCCCTTTTTTTGTCTTGCTATCCAGTCGAATGCGTACTTCCTTGATCCCTTCTTTCCGCAGTAATTCAATCAACTTTGTTTCCCTTTCATTGAGATTGAAAACTTCTGCGCGCTCTTCGCTGGTAATCTTTTCGTTTACAAAAAACTCTTCGAATATGCATTTTACTGGAATAGAATAGTAAGGCACTTGTAAAAACGCTTCAAAAGCTGCTTTGACATCCGGATCAACCATTAGCTCGGGTGAAAATGCCAGGTACATTCCGTCAGTTCTGATTAAAAAGGAGAATTCTTTGCCGCGAAAAAGGAAAATGAGAATTGCCTGAACAAAGCGATTGTAGTAGGTTTTGAGGATTTCAATCAAAAATTCGGGCATATTTGCTAAAAAATTTCTGGCCGTCTCCCTGAAATCTGGATTTAGATCAGATTCTTTGTTTGGATCAAGTGCACCAACAAAGTTTTCAAATAAAGCCTCTGTATCGCTTTCATGTATGACATCCTTAAACAAGGAAATAACACTGAGCGGAATTTCCATTTTTCGCATTTCGGCAATCAATCGTATCCAGCAATATTCAAAGAAGTTTACCCTCGTCCAGTTCTTTTCTGATGAAATGCGCTCAGGAATCAAGCCCTTTTTCTTCCAGGTTATTAATTCCTGGCGACTAATTCCGATCTGAGAAACCGAAAACATGGGTTCGAACAATTGCTTGAAAGAGCTGATATATTCCTCTCTGTTTTCTTTCCAAGCGTCATTAAATGACTGTATTGAAATGTTATCTTTAAATTTAAATGTCGTCATAATGTCAAAATTACTTAACTTTGGTGAAATTTTCGTTTGTATGAAAAAAATATTTTGGAGCGTAGAATCTCCCACCGGATTTACCCTGCCATAAAATGTAAAAAAGAAGGATGCGGGAAAATGTTTAATCCTTCTGATGCAAGGCAGGTATATTGCTGTGAGCAGCATAGGATTGACAACAATAACGATAATCGTAAGCTCAAATATGAGAATGCCATTGCAGTCTCCAGGATTTTTTCAAAAAATGAGGAAGTTCTGCGAACATTTTATAACAATCCGAAATTCAATAGGGAAAGTGCGGTACAGAAAAACTTTCTTGAAATTTTGGGATACGATTTTTCACGATTCACAGAAGTAAAAATAAATCAGCAAACGAAAGGCTTAGTGCATTGGAACTTTCTTTTGGGAATCGAGGGAGCAGATCCAACTGTCGAAAATTTTTTCATACGTAACCGAAAAACAATTTAATCATGGAATACACATACACTACACTCTCCCTTCACGACCAGTACTTTCAAAACCAACGTTTTGAAATATCACAGCCGATTCAAGCACCACAGAATGCTTTGGCTTCCGGTGGTATTATTACGCCTTTACCGTCGGCAACAATTGATATCTCCGGTCCGTCAATTCAGTTTGCTGCAAGTAATTCTGATTTGACTGCATTCCTCAAAAAATATTGGCCACATTTGCTCATAGGAGGAATCCTTTTAGCTGGAGGTATAGGTATTGCATACTACATTGCCCAAAAAAATCAAAAAGAGACCTCCAAAAATACTTGGCATGTAGTGGGTCCAAAACCGGAATCGGGTGCCACGAACCCCAAAAACTACTGATCTCCGATAGCCGATTATGGGTAGTAATTGTCCCTGCACTACCCATTTTTTTCATTTAGTGTTCGTTGCAAAACGAACATATTCATTGCCTGTCAATACAAATCAATGCGTGTATTTGCACTTAAAAGTTTGTCAGTTCCTGTCTTTGCAAATGATTGTAAGTCAATAGAGTAAGACTGTTATGGTTTTCGACAAATATAACTATAAAGCTGCACGATCTACGGCACCTACTTGGTCTTTAAAGACAGAATAATCTCCTTAAAACTGTTGAGGGCCGATTCCAGGTTTTCGACAATGTCCTCTTCCAATACATCAGGATCGGGCAGGTTATCCAGGTCGGCCAGCGACTTGTCCTTTATCCAGGAAATATCCAGGCTGGTTTTATCCCTTGCTATGATGTCCTGGTATGAATATCTGCGCCAGCGTCCTTCCGGGTTTGTTTCGGCGTTATAGGTCTCTTTACGCTTGTGTCTGTTGGCCGGGTTGTAACAGTCTATAAACTCCTGGAGGTCCTCAATCTTAAGAGGGTTCTTTTTTAGGGTGTGGTGCACATTGGTTCGGTAGTCGAATATCCAGGTTTCTGTAGTCCATGTTTCCTTGGCTGCCGGGCGGGCATCAAAGAAAAGTACATTTGCCTTTACGCCGTTGGCATAGAATATTCCGGTTGGTAGCCGGAGTATAGTATGCAGTTCGGTGGTTTCCAGTAGTTTCTTACGCACGGTTTCTCCGGCACCACCTTCAAATAGTACATTGTCGGGTATGACCACTGCTGCCTGCCCGGTGGTTTTGAGCATGGTGCGTATATGCTGCAGAAAGTTGAGCTGCTTGTTGCTGGTAGTAGCCCAGAAGTCCTGACGATTGTAGGTAAGGTCTTCTTTTTCCTGCTCACCCTCTTCGTTGGTAAAGGTCTGGCTGCTCTTTTTGCCAAACGGCGGATTGGCCAGGATGTAGTCGAAACGCTCGCCGCTGTCTGCAATCAGGGCATCGGCGGGAGAAATAAAGTTGTCGCTGTCAATATCGCCAATATTGTGGAGGAACAGATTCATAAGGGCCAGCCGCCGGGTACCCGCTACGATCTCGTTGCCATGAAAGGTTTTGTATTTCAGGAATTGCTTTTGTTCTTTATCCAGCGTTTGGGTAGCTATATAATCGTATGCCGCGAGGAAAAAGCCGCCGGTGCCACAAGCAGGATCAGCAATGGTTTTCAGCGGCTGCGGCTGAACGCAGGCTATCAATGCCCGTATAAGCGCACGGGGAGTAAAATATTGCCCGGCACCGCTCTTGGTATCTTCGGCATTCTTTTCCAGAAGGCCCTCGTATATTTCACCCTTTACATCCGCCCCCATCACCGTCCATTGTTCCTTGTCGATCATGTCTATAAGACGGTATAGCTTGGCGGGGTCTTGTATTTTGTTCTGGCTTTTGGTAAAAATCTGGCCCAGTATTCCTTTCTGCACACCCAGCTCACGAAGGAGTGTAACATAATGTATCTCTAACTCTGCGCCCTTTAGAACTGTAAGGCTTTCCCAGCTATATTGTTTTGGAACGGACTGTCTTTATTACTAGAGGTCAGATTATCCCTGGCAGTAGCTCCCAGCAGAGCCTACTTCAGTTTATCCTGACAACACAAAGTTTAGTTAATATCTAGATTGAATGAAGACTAACAAAAAATAATCAGCCTACTTTTTGTCCATTACTCCAAAAAATCCCTACTGTTTGCCATTCTGCACAACGCGGAAACTTCGTTCATTTCATTACAACTATTTTCCCTAAATATTTCCCACCTGCTGAAGTAGCCGTAACAAAATAAATGCCAGTCTGTAATTCTGTTTTGGTATTCAGTTCTTGATTGGAAAAACCGGAAAACTCTGTTACTACTTGACCTTGTATATTGACTATAGTGAATTTTGCTGCATCATTTACAGGAGATTTCAGACTAATGGTACATTCACCGTTCGTGGGATTGGGGAAAATATATAGGCCAGATGTTGATAAGCATACGGATGGGGCACCTGTGTTAATGCATGACGATAATGTATCGACTACTATTGGAAACGAAGTCGAGATAGATCCACAAGCATTTGTAACAGTATAATTAACAGTGTCTAAGCCCGCGCTCATACCCATATACGATCCTGGACTTAAAATGGCTAATACACCTGTATCGGCACTCCAAATTCCCCCAGGAATGGAATTAGTTAAAATGTCAATATTCCCAACGCAGATACTATCGATACCCGTAATTATACCGGCAAACAATGTGTCAATTCTTAGAATTGAAGTCGCAACTGCCGTACCAATACTGTAGGTAATTGTTACTGTACCCGATGATAATGCTGACACAATACCTGTCCCTGAGCCGATCGCAGCAATTGATGGATCACTACTGCTCCAAATTCCTCCAGTAAATCCATCGTTGAAAGTTGTTGTCGAGCCAACGCATAATATTGTGGCACCTAAAACACTAGTTACTTTTCGTATTCTGTTATTGCCACAATCCGCAATATAAACATTGCCAATTTTATCGACCGTTAATCCGAAAGGATTGGATAATTCTGCTGCAGTAGCAGGCCCTCCATCACCTTTGAAACCACCATAACCGGCCAATGTGTATCCATTTCCGGCAAATGCTGAAGATGCTGCAGTACCGCTTACTTTCTCAATCTTATTGTTGCATGTTACAGTGATGTAATCGTTCCCTATTTCATCATGTGCTAGGCCAGTGCCATAACAGAATCCTGCCCTATACGTGCTTATTATTCCACTAGTATTTATCTTACGAATAACATAGTTGTATTCCTCAGCAAAATAAATGTTGCCGATCGTATCTAATGTTAAGTAATAAGGGTACCATAACTCAGCAGCAGTTGCTGGACCTCCATCACCAGTATATCCACCAAAGCCAGTTCCTGCACCATAACCGGTGCCCGCAATTGTGGTAATTACTCCACTACCATCAACTTTACGAATTCTATTATTATACGAATCATTAATGTAAACATTCCCATTTCGGTCAGTTGCTATCCCTATAGGACCATACAATTGCGATGCTGTAGCCGCGAATCCGTCACCTGAAAAACCAGGAGAACCATTCCCTGCAAAAGTTGAAATTATACCACTGCTATTTACTTTGCGGATGCAATTATTACCACCATCGGTAATAAAAACATTCTCGTTCGTATCTACGGCAACACCGCATGGGTTAAATAACTTTGCCGAAGTTGCTGGGCCTCCATCACCACTATAACCTCCGGAACCTGTACCGGCACCATAACCAGTTCCAGCAATTGTAGTAATTATTCCACCATTATCAATTTTACGCACAACATTATTTCTCTCATCTGCAACATAAAGATTCCCTAATTTGTCAATCGTCACATCTATGGGCAAGTTTAGTTGCGCTAAAGTGGCGACCGTTCCGTCTCCAGAATAACTTGAAAATCCATTTCCCGCAAATGTGGTAATCACACCACTGCTATTAACTTTACGGACGCGTTCATTAAATTGATCGCCAATATAAATATTTCCGATTTCATCAACAGTAACGCAGTTTGGAAGTTCTATTTTCGCGTCTGTTGCGGCTCCACCATCACCGAGTACACTCGTTCCACCACCTGCAATTGTTTTAATCTCACCACTACTATTGACAAAACGAATTCGGCCGTTACCCTGGTCTGCGACATAAATACCCCCACTTGCATCTACAGCAATACCCCAAGGTCCAGAAATTTCGGACGATGTAGCGGGACCATCGTCACCAGCATAACCAGCCGTGCCATTCCCTGCGATTGTCGTAATTACACCGGCATTGTTTACTATTCGAATTCTATTATTAGCACAATCAGAAATGTAAACATTCCCGTTTCTATCGGTTGCTACACCTTTGGTTCCATTTAATTGTGATGCTGTTGCCGGACCTCCATCACCTCCGAAACCTGGCGAACCATTTCCAGCAAAAGTGCTAATAATGCCACTTGAATTTACTTTACGTATACGATTGGTGCCATCCGCAATAAAAATATTGCCACTGCTATCTACTGCAACTCCATATGGATTAGATAATTCTGCATTTGTTGCCTGCCCTCCATCACCACTAAAACCCGCTGTTCCATTGCCAGCAATTGTGGTGATAACTCCGTCTACCGCTATTTTACGAATTCGACCATTCCATCGATCCACAAAATATATGTTACCTACGCCGTCAACCGTTAAGCCTGCAGGTCCGTACATTTTTGCTATTGTTGCTAGAAAACCATCACCGCTAAATCCCTGGACTCCTGTTCCGCCCACCGAACTAATCACCTCACCATTATTTACTTTTCGAACAAGGTTATGTGCTTGATCTGAAATATAAACATTCCCACTTCCATCTACTGCTATACCAGCCGGAGCGCTCAATCCCGCAGCAGTTGCGTTGCAACCATCTCCATAATTTGAACCTGCAATCGTAGTAATTATCTGCCCTTTGACAGAT
>CAIYJV010000255.1 GCA_903926605.1 uncultured Bacteroidota bacterium | reverse complement strand
GCGATGGCGAAGGCATTGCTCTGCGCGTGCTATTAACCATGAAAGTGGATATTTACGAACTTCGAAAAGACCTTGAGGGTGCCATCAGGGACAAGAGCAGCCGCCCCATCGCCAACATCAACAGCCTGCCGCTTACCAAGCAGGCCGAAAAGGTGATACGTATCACCGTACTCGAGGCGAAGTCGCTGAAAAGTCCGACAGTAGAGACAGAACACCTCATGCTGTCTATCCTTAAAAATAAGGAAAACCCAGCCACTCAGATATTGGCACACTATGACGTGGATTATGACAAATTCCGCAATGAGCTGAGCATCCTGCAAGGCTCGGGCCCCACCGCCGACTATAATGACCCGGGTTCGGAAGAGTTTGACGATGACGACGAAAAAAAGCAGTTTCAGCCACAGCGCAAACCCACAGGAGCGGGCCAGTCAAAATCTAAGACGCCGGTTCTGGACAACTTCGGCAGGGACATCACCAAATTTGCCGAACAGGGCACACTGGACCCAATTGTAGGTCGCGAAACAGAGATCGAACGTGTGTCGCAAATACTCTCCCGCCGAAAGAAAAACAATCCCATATTGATAGGCGAACCGGGTGTGGGCAAAACCGCCATCGTCGAAGGTCTCGCCCTCCGTATTGTACAGCGCAAAGTATCGCGTGTATTGTTCGACAAGCGTGTTATCAGCCTCGACCTGGCAGCCCTTGTGGCCGGAACCAAGTATCGTGGCCAGTTTGAAGAACGTATGAAAGCCATAATGAACGAACTGGAGAAAAACCGGGACGTTATTTTGTTCATAGACGAGATTCATACTATAGTGGGTGCAGGCGGTGCATCCGGATCACTTGACGCCTCCAACATCTTTAAACCGGCGCTGGCCCGTGGCGACCTCCAGTGCATTGGCGCCTCTACTCTGGACGAGTACCGGATGTACATTGAAAAAGATGGCGCGCTGGACCGCCGGTTTCAGAAAGTACTGATCGAGCCGCCAAGCGTAGAGGAAACAATCACTATTCTCAACAATATCAAATCCAAATACGAGGACTTTCACAACGTTTTGTACGACGATGAATCCATTGTTGCGTGCGTGAAGCTGAGTGACCGCTATATGACCGACCGTCTGCTGCCCGACAAGGCTATCGACGTGCTGGACGAAGCCGGTGCACGTGTGCACCTGAAAAACATAAATGTTCCTCAGAATATTCTGGACCTGGAGAAAAAAATAGACGAGGTAAAGCAGGAAAAGAACAAGGTGGTGAAAAGCCAGCGATTTGAGGAAGCCGCTGCCCTGCGCGACAAGGAAAAACGCCTTGGAGAGGAACTGGATCGCGCCAAAGCGGAATGGGAAGAGGAAGCTAAAAACAAACGTTTCCCAATAAACGAGGAAGCCATAGCCGAGGTGATCAGTATGATGACGGGCATACCCGTGATGCGCATGGTTGAAGCCGAAAGTGCAAAACTGCGCCGTATGGACGAAGACCTGAGGGCAACTGTGGTAGGCCAGGAAGAGGCTATAAGCAAAATAGTAAAAGCCATACAGCGCAACCGCGTAGGATTGAAAGACCCGCGTAAACCCATAGGCTCGTTCATATTCCTGGGCCCGACCGGTGTGGGTAAGACTGAACTGGCACGTTGCCTGGCACGATATATGTTCGACAGCGACGATGCGCTGATCCGCGTAGACATGAGTGAGTATATGGAGAAGTTCTCCCTTAGTCGCCTTATTGGCGCGCCTCCCGGCTACGTAGGTTATGAAGAAGGTGGTCAGCTGACTGAAAAAGTGCGTCGCAAGCCCTATTGCGTGGTGCTGCTGGACGAAATTGAAAAAGCGCACCCGGACATCTTCAACATATTGCTGCAAGTGCTGGATGACGGACAACTGACCGATGGTCTGGGCCGTAAGGTAGACTTCAAAAACTGCCTCATCATCATGACCTCCAACATAGGTGTACGCCAGTTGAAAGATTTTGGCACGGGCGTAGGCTTTTCCACTTCTGCCAAAACCACAAGTGCCGAAGACAACAGCAGAGGCGTGATCGAAAAGGCCTTGAAACGCACTTTCTCCCCCGAGTTCCTGAACCGAATTGATGACGTGGTCATCTTCAATACACTTGAAGAAAGCCATATCAATAAGATCATTGACATCATCATGAAGGATGTACTGAAGCGTTTGGGAAATCTCGGATTCCAGATGACGCTTACAGAAACTGCTAAAAAGTTCATCGCGGAAAAGGGTTACGACCAGCAATTTGGTGCACGTCCGCTGCACAGGGCTATTCAGAAATATCTGGAAGACCCGCTGGCTGAAGAAATCCTTAATCATCGTATAAAATCAGGCGACACCGTTACTGCAGACTTCAGCGAAACCGAAAATAAGATACACTTTACAATTGGCACAACAGACCAGGTAGAAGAAACCAAAGAATCCTGATTAGCACATACTAATGCCCCAAAAAAGCACCTCGAGCCCGGGGTGCTTTTTTTATACGGGACGGAGACGGTTCTGAAACTGAGCTCGCATACTACAGCTATAAAAAGAATACGCCACCGCTATGCGGTGGCGTATTCTTTTTGTGTCAATTTTATGTGGTTGCTTACCTTACCAGTGTCACATCACCCCTCTTTTCAATGGTATGGCCATTGCAGTCATACTTGAGGTAGAAATAATAAGTGCCCATATCCTGTGGTACGCCATTGTAGTTACCATCCCACTCCATCCTGCTGTTGGTAGACTCAAATACGGTCTGCCCCCAACGGTTCTGTACCCTGAAGATATGGAACCTGTGGTAGCCATTGTAAACAGGACGGAACAAGTCGTTATGTCCGTCGCCGTTTGGCGAGAACGCCGAAGGCATGGATACGATACAACAAAGCGGGTCAATATCATACCAGTTACTGGAGCTGTTGTGGCAGTTAAATTCATCGGTAACAGTCAGGTTAACCCAGCCTGAAACTTCAACCCTACCCCAGCAGCTGCTTCTTCCGTTATGGTCAAAGAAGTGATCGGGACTCCAGTGATATTTATAGTTGGCACTATCGCCCAGATCGGCGACAAACAGCACGCTGTCTTCGGCACAGACTTTGTCACCATGGCCGTGATTAAATCCGCCGTCGGGCAGTGAATGCACCAGAACGGTATCGTGCTCCCTGATACCGCGACATCCTTCTACTGTATATGGGATAACGGTAACATCCTTGGTACCAGGAATTGTCCAGCAAGCGCCAAACGGCCCTGCAGTACTGGAACTGGACCAAACCATGTAGTCGTCTCCGGTGAATTGGTAATTCCACTCAAATCTGTACGAGTTGTCGCTGCGATCTGTAAGTTCAATTTTTACGGTATCGCCTGCACACACAACTGGATTGATATAGCCATGTGCTGTAGGCATTTTCACCACTTTTATGTTCACCTGCTCGTTCGAATGGCAGGAGATATTCCAATTATGATCCCATACATAGAGCGATACAGTATCATGATATAGCGAATCAAAACGGATGGTTACGAAGGATGAGTCCCATGCGCCACCAACAATGGATGCACCCTGTGCTGGAATCGTCCATTCATAAGTGAGGGCAGGATATGCTATGCCTTCGTAGTGCAGCGAAACGGTACTATCCTGACATGCGAAAGTGCTGCTCTGCCAGATATGGAACATCGGCGTATCGAGTACATGGATATTCTCTGGCGCCCTTGGACTGATACAGCCGTGCGGAGTAGTCTGAATCACATACCAGGTAAATGTACCAGGATTTGCGGTAGACGGATAGTAAGGCTCATTTACAGTTGAACTGCCGGAAGGCGTAGTGTACCACGTAAGGAAATCGTATCCGTTAGTCACCGAATCGAACAAGCTATCTGCCCGCAGCGGTATCGATGTGGTATACTGGCAGAACGCGGTGTCGTAAGTAACCGGCGCTGGTGGGTTGGCAAAAATCTGAGCATTTACAAAGCCAGGCAAACTTGGGCAGACACCCAAAGTAGCCACGACCGTATAAGTTCCATTGTTCACTCCCAATACAGCCGGGCTGATTACAGGGCTGCTGCCGGTATAAACAAAAGCAGCTGGTCCGTTCCAAGTATATACGCTACCTGCCGCGCTGACTGCATTCATATTCAGAGCAAAGCCATCGCAGGGGGCATTGGCAGTCACCACCGGAGCAGAAGGTGTAGGGTTAACCACTACACTGATGTTTGCACTTGAGTGGCAACCTGTAGGCATGGTATATATTACTGCATAGGTACCAGAGTTTGCAGTTTGTGCGTTCACTTTGGTAGGATTTTGCAGGTAACTGGCAAATCCAGCCGGACCGCTCCACTGGTAACTACCACCGGCAAGACCGTTTGAAGCCGTAAGATAGAGCGTGCTGTCTGCGCACAATGGCGAGTTTGCCGTGAGTACAGATGGTGCAGGAGTTGAATCTACTACAACAGTAAACGACGACCTCAAGCCTTCGCAAATGCCCTCTATCTGGCTGGCCCACACGGTAACCGTGTGCACATAACTAAGGTCTACCACCGGTGCAGTTGTAGAACCAATTCCACCCACGGAATCTGTGTACCACATTGCTGAAGCCCCGGCTGCAAGGGATATGCCGAATGGAACAAATGAATTGCCTGTGCAATAATGATGTATACCTGTGATGGTTGGAGGTGGTAAAGGCGGTATGATCCTTGCCAGAACACTACCAGTATCCCGACAACCATTGTTGTCTGTAACGGTAATATAGTAGCGGCCGGTATCAGCAAATGTATAAGGCGTCCTGTATGGGAATTCAAGTGCCGATGAGAAGCCGACCGGACCTGTCCATGCATAGGTAAATGTCGGAGCTATGGGCATACAATACAGCTTCATCGTATCTACCATACTTGTGCTGGAACAGAGAGAATCTCCATTGCAAGTCAAAGTAAAAATTGGGAGCGGGTTGATCGAAACATGTACAACTGCGGTATCCAGAGCGCCGCCAAGATTGCGAATCACCGTCCAGTTCCCGGTGTCTGCCCATACGGAGGGCACTACGGTGATATGCTGTGTAGTGCCTGCGGCCGTACCAGAAGGATTGTACCACTGATATGTAGCACCTATTGAATCGCCGATCGCGCTGATGTACAACAAATCTCCAATACAAGGCGTATTGGCATTGGCCCCGAAACAGGGTATCACTGTAAAATACAACACATAGGTGTTGCAGGAATGCATACCTGAAACACTGTCGTTACCGGTTACGGTATAGGTTACAGGGCCCGTAAGTGCCGAAAGATTTACAGTCACCGAAGTTCCGGTAGTAGCGGAAAGGCCGATAGATGGAGACCAAGTCCAACTAGACCAGCTCCAGTCTTTGTCGGCAGCATAGCCCAGACACACTGGCAGCGAAGTGACACCGGGGTGGGCGCATACGTTAAAAGTATCATGATTTGGCACCTGAGCACCGTCCAGTACCAATACAGGATCCGGGAAAGCACTGTCTGTACAGGTTGAATCTTTGAAGTTCCATGCAAAAGAAATAATGGTACTGTCACCTGGCGCCAAGTTGCCGAGTTTGTAGACCAATCCGTAAGCTATATCCTGATCCCAAGTCCACTGACCCAGAGTATAATAACAGGTGGACATAGAACCTATTGTTGTTGTTCCAGTACCAGCATATACCAGATCTAGGTCATCTGAAGCCACGAGTGGCGGAGGCCAGGAAACATATATCATAGCTTTTGCACGACAGTCGCGGGTGCAAAGAGAAGAATATGCGTCCTGATGAATGGACGGAGGTCTGGCCTCTACCATAACTCTGTGCCTGGAGTCGTTTTGGTATTGAATATGATTATTGGTAGGAAAACTACCGCCGGTATTCAGCTCATCATTATCAGGGTCAGCCGTAGCAAAATAATAGAGACCATTCATGGTTGTGGCACTTGCGTTCGTGAATTTGACCGTAACCACGTCCCATGAAGAAAAAGTATCCACCCTGTTTTGGGCAACTATTTTTAGTGTATCTGTTCCGGACGGGATGAAATACCCTGTCCAGGTTCCAACTTTGGTGTTGGGGGTAATGCATCCACCTGTATTGAGCGAATTGGAAAATCCAGTGTTCTTACCGCCAAACACGGCACCTCCAAGAGAAGAATAACCACCGCTGGAATAAAAAGCCTGCCCCATTTTACCATTCACCTGAACGGACCATCCGTCGAACGGTGTACCCGGCAGAAAGTAAGGCCCATAATAATTCACGGAACCGGCTGCAGCAACGCCCCAACCATCGTGATGGGAGTCATACTGGAAGTCCATAGTAGTGGTAGAGCTTGCAGTGGTTCCGGTAATTGGGTCTGTGTAGCTGTATGTAGATCCGCCTGAGGTGGTATGGTAAGTACCCGGGGGATTTACTGTATTGCCCCAGGAACCATTGGGGGCCACACATACTTCCAGCCATCGTCCTTGCAGAAACAGGTCATCTGTCACAAGCTGCGCGCTGGCAGAGAATGTCCCAAGAAATGCTATAACAAATAGCAGCGGTAATTTTGATTTTTTCATTTACCTGGTTTTTTTAATTAAAAAAATTCAAAAACTCCATAAAAATTGTTTCCCTTTCCGGGTCTATAGAAAACAATCAAAATTTTTCACAAGAAGTCCTGACTAAATGCGTTTGGCTTCTGTTTGCTGTCCTATTATCGCAACAATGTGATATTGCCCTGATGATGTTCTTTTTGTCCATCCTTAAATCCGGCGTCTATAATATAAATGTACACGCCTTCAGGCTGGTCAACTCCGTTGAATCTTCCATCCCAACCCCTGCCATCGGTAGCAGAGCTCTCAAATATCAGTTCGCCCCAGCGATTGTAGATATTGATCTTGCAATACGTCAGCCCTTTGGACAGCAACTGCCTGGGGTAGAAGTAATCGTTAATGCCATCGCCGTTGGGTGTAAAAATGTTGGGGATATTCATGTAGCAATCACTGCTCACCACAACGGAGTCGGTGGTATAACAACCTGAAAGATCTACCGTAGCTGTGTAGATTCCCGGCTGACCAACAAAGATCGAAGATGAAGTTTGTCCGGTGCTCCAATGCCATGTTGCCTGCGTGTTGTTGTTATTAGTCTGGTCAGACAACAGTATCGCCTCTCCACCGGGGCAGATAGCAGTATCGGGTCCCAGATTTATTTGAGGTTGAGGTAATACCCATATTTTGCGCGAAGCGCTGGTTTCCGGACAAGCCCTGAATGTAGCAATGGCTGTAATAATAAATGAGTCGGGATAGTTGTAGGAGTAGCTCACCGGGTTACGGTTTTTAAGGCTGTCTCCACCATCGCCCATGTACCAGGTCAGACCTTCGCTGCCCAGGTATGCATACAGACTGGTGAAGGTGGCAAAGGTACCCTGACACAATACCGTATCTGTTACATTCAGCTTTATGGCCGTCAGAGAGTCTACGGTAATAATTTTGGTCACGGTCTTGGTACAGGGCACAAAATCTGTAACCGACAAAGTCACCGAATACACGCCCTGACCGAGATAGGTATGGATTGGGCTTGCGGCCGTACTGGTCATACCATCGCCGAAAGTCCAATTAAACGTTGGCAGGACGTCGCCACCTACGGCACTTACAAATGTAACCGGAGAATACTGGCACACAGTGTCAGACGGCATCATGGTAAAGTCCGCAACCAACGGATGGTTCAGCGTAATTGTCTGTTTTGAGCTGTCAAGACAATACATACTGTGGGCGTAAAGTGTAACCACGAACGAGCCCATGGAATGATAAATGTGCATGGGGTTGGTAGCGTCCACCAGCGAGCCGTCGCCAAAATTCCACTCATAATAGTTTGCTCCGGCTGATGTATTGGTAAAATGGACCGAATCGCCGCTGCAACCGAGTTTAACGACATCGGTAAATCTTGAGATCACACTGTCATAAACGAGAATTGATACCGGCCAACGATCGCTGGTACATCCTGCAACAGTTTGCGTTACCCAAAAATGAGTGGAACCGGGGATGGTCGTATTTACGGTCGGCGTGGTAGCGCTGCCTGTGCCGCCTACATCCACTGTGTACCACAACAATCCTGTTCCGGAAATAATGGTGAACGGAACCCAAGGCATGCCGGGGCAATACTGGCCCGGAGTATCCGTGATAATAGGCTGATTGGGTTTAGCGTTCACTGTGATCACGATCGAGTCTAGTGGGCTCAGGCATCCTGAGTCAAGCTGTGCCGCATAAATGGTTGTTACGCCGGGTACCAGTGTGCTGACCCCGGGTTCGAAAACCGAAGGAACACCTGTTGGTGATGTATACCATTGTATCACGCCCGTACCGGTGGTAAAGGTCGTTGGGTAAATAAATGAGTCGTACTGGCAATAAGTAGTTGGGCCGGTAATTACTGGCATAGGAGGATTGGGGTGCACCGCAACCTTAATAGAGTCGCGTGGACTCTCACAAGAGCCAATGATCTGGCTTACCCAGAAAGATGTCACACCTACTACTGCGGTATTTACGGTTCCGGCAGTTGTAGACCCAACGCCACCGGAACTACTGGTGTACCACAGTACCGTACCGACCACTCCGGACACCGTAAAGGGTACAAATGTCTGATTACGGCAATATTCGGTAAGACCCGTCACAGCCGGCATTCCCGGCATGGTTCCTATGGTTACTGTAAAAGAAGCCATTGGGCTTGTACATCCTGAATCGGTCTGATCGGCATAAATCGTGTACACACCGGGAATTGCGGTATTCAGTATGGGGCAGGTTAAAGATGCGCCACCGCCTATTGCAGTGTACCAATGTATCACGCCGGTGCCGGAGGACGGAGCCGTAAGTTGTACAAAGGTGTCGTACTGACAGTAGGTGGACGGCCCCGTAATTACGGGCGTAGCAGGTGTGGGATGAACCCGAACTGTAATGGATGAACGGGTACTCTCGCAGAATCCATTGCCTTGACTAACCCAATAAGTAGTGACACCCGGCGTTGCTGTGTTTATAGGCGTCGGAGTAGTTGAACCTACTCCACCAGTAGCGCTGGTATACCAATACAATGTACCGGTCACGCCCAGCACTGTAAACGGAACCGGAGTATCATTCTGGCAATAGACAGTGATCCCGGTAAGTGTGGGCGGCGCAGGTAAAGTATGTACTACAATGACAATAGAATCTATTGGGCTCACGCAACCTGAGTCTGTTTGGGTGGCGTAAATGGTGTAAGTACCCGGTATGGCTGTATTGATAACGGGAGGTGTAAACGAGCCAGTGCCGCCAATCGCAGTGTACCACTCTATTACTCCCGTTCCACTTGCTGTTGCCGAAACGCCGGTAAAAGGAGCGTATTCACAATAGGATGTGGCACCTGTTATTACAGGAGGCGTTGGAGTAGGATGTACATGAACAGTGATCGAGTCCCGTAGACTTTCACACAATCCGTTGGTCTGGCTAACCCAGTAGGTGGTAACCCCGGGAGTGGTGGTGTTGATAGGTGTGGGCGTGGTAGATCCAATACCACCGGTACCCGATGTATACCAAAGCACTGTACCCGTAACACCTGTAAGTGTAAACGGAACCGGTGTGGAACCCTGGCAATAAACCGTTACACCACTAATTACCGGTGGAAGTGGCACCGTATTTACCGTAATAGTAAAGGAAGCGCGTGTGCTGGTGCAACCCGAATCGCTCTGTGTAGCATAAATCGTGGTTACGCCGGGTATGGATGTATTTATTACGGGAGGTGTAGACGTCCCCACGCCGCCGGTTGGCACGGTGTACCAAAGTACACCTGTTCCTGTAGAAGTGGGAGGCACATACGTAACGTATTGACAATATACCGAAGTACCCGTGATTGGCGGCGGTGGAGGTGTAACAACTACGGTGACCGTTATTGAATCTCTGAGACTGACGCATACGCCTACCGTCTGCGAAACCCAATAAGTATAGGTACCGCCATACGATGTATTGATCACTGGTGCAGTCGTGGAACCCACGCCTCCGGTACCAGTTGTATACCAAAGCAAGGTGCCCGAGTATCCGGTTACATTAAAAGGCACAAACGGCTCGCCGGTACAGTAATGAGTGACGCCGGTAAGAACTGGCGTAGGTGGTTGAGTTGTGATGCCGGCATCTATTTGAGCTGTGTCTTTACAGCCGAACATCGAAGTAGCTATCACGGTATAAATTCCGGTATCAGCTGCATTATATCCGGGTAAAGTCGGGTTGGGCAATGTAGAGACAAAACCACCGGGACCTGTCCAACTGAACGTTTCGCCAGCAGAGTCCGGCACAGTATTCAGTCTGAGCGTATCTACCATACCGAAGCACAGGGGAGCATTCGAACTAAGCGTAAGCGTGGGTTTCCAGTGAATGATCACATGCGTCCAGGCGGTATCGTTTACACCACCAACGGTACGTATCACAAACCAGTTTCCTGAATCGGCATAGGTCGCAGGGTAGATCACCATGTGGTGCAGGTTTCCTGCAAATCCACCGCCCGGGTTGTACCATTGGTAGGTGGCGCCGATAGAATCGCCAACTGCGTCCAGCCTCAGCGTATCGCCGTAGCACAAAGGGCCGTTATTTATGGCTGCAAAACACGGCATAACCGTGAGGTACAATACGAAATTATTACAAGAGTGCATACCCGTAACACTATCCGTACCGGTAATGGTGTAAGTGGTTATGGCACTAATAGCAGTAGTATTTATGGTGTTGGTAACACCGGTACTTGACGCAAGGCCCACTGAAGGAGACCACGTCCATGTAGACCAACTCCAGTCTTTGTCACTTGCGTTGGCAATACAAACTGGAACAATACCCGAACATGAGGGTATGGTATCTGGCTGCCCCACCCTGGTTCCATTCACAACCAGTACAGGATCGGGAAATGCTGAATCTGTACAAGTCGAATCTTTGAAATTCCAGGCAAAGGACAATATAGTACTGTCACCTGCAGCCAGATTGCCCAGGTTGTAAATTAAACCATAAGCAATATCCTGACTCGCGGTGTAGTTTCCAACACCATAGTACAGAGTAGACATGCCTGTTGCGGTACCTGCATAAACCAAGTCAAGGTCGTTTGTGGCTGTTAAGGAGGGTGGCCAGCTCACGTATATCATTGCTTTTGCACGGCAATCGCGTGTGCAAAGCGACGAATAAGCATCCTGATGAATTGAAGGTGGACGAGCCTCCACCATTACACGGTGGCGGAAGTCATTTTGATAAAAAACGCGGTTATTGGAAGGGAAACTGCCGTCTCCGGTAGCGCAGGGTTCGTCGTTATCAGGGTCACCCGTCACAAAATAATAGAGCCCGTTCATGGTCGTGGCGCTTTTATTTTTGAAGGTGATGGTCACAACATTCCAGGATGCCAGCGTATCTACCCGGTTCTGGGCTACGATGCTCAGTGTGTCTGACCCCTCGGGAATAAAATAACCTGTCCAGTAACCGATTTTTGTATTGGGAGTGATACACCCTCCGGTGTTCAGTGAGGTAGCATAACTCGTATTGGTGCCTTTAAAAATGGCACCGCCAAGGGTGGCAAAACCGGCGGTAGTGTAATAAGCCTGGCCCATTTTACCATTTACCTGTACGGACCAGCCATCGAATGGAGTACCCGGTAAGAAAAAAGGTCCCCAAAACGGATCGGCTGCAATCACACCCGTACCCCAGCCGTCGTGGTTGGCATCATACGCGAAGTCGAGGCTGGACGTACCGCTATAGGCAGTGCCCGTTGTCGGGTCGGTATAAGAAGACGTGGAACCGCCGGTATGACCATGGTAACCTGCCGGGGGGGCTACTGTATTTCCCCACGACCCATTTGGCGCCACACTCACTTCGAGATATTTCCCCTGAAGGAAAAGATCGTCGCCAACAAGTTGAGCCTTCGCCAGATTGCCGTAGCACGTAAATAGTGCTGCTAACAAACCGATCAGGTAAATTTTTTTCATACTCCAATTATTTAAAAATATTGAATACAGGCAATTTTTTAATCCGGATATAATGTCTATGTCTG
>CAIYJV010000254.1 GCA_903926605.1 uncultured Bacteroidota bacterium | reverse complement strand
TACCATCAACCACATTCGATATTTTCCACAACGTCTGCGGTACAATCGAAGGATATACGATTGGCAAAGAATATTTGATCTACCACGGAAATGCCGCACTGAACGGATATTTGTATTCCCAAATGTTTGGTCCCGATAGCCTGGCCATTTCTACGACGGACTCCGTTACATTGTCTAACGGCAAGTATGTGAAAAGATTTAACAGTCCTGATTCCAGTCTATACTGGATATGGGGTATTGGTTCTTCGTTGGGAACATTCGGCAATTATGCCAAATGGGATGAATTTTGGAATGGTTATTGCAGCCAAGGCCCCGTATTTTATGCCACTCACACTTTATGTTACCAAAACCCCTCTTTCTCATTTAAGTTCACTCATAAGCATCAAACAACTTACGCGGCCCTTGAAAATTCCTGTTTCGATAAATCAAACCTACCCGCCGCCTACATGCGATCCTGTCTTACCGACACAATTGCGAAAACGGATAGTAGTAATATCGATTATAATGCGTTTCGTACCTATCCAAATCCGATTAGCGACGGTTATCTAAACATATCCGCCGATTGTTTGACTTGTATTGAGAGACTGACTATTTTTGATATGCAGGGGAGGATATTCAAAGACATAACCTCACCGGTTGAGTTGAAAATGGCCGTACAGCTCAAATTTTACAATGGCATTTATTTTGAGGAGAGCACAATGTACCTTGAACTGCAAACCGGAGTTTATGTTCTTCGTGCCATACACGGCAATGGTGTTGTAACATACACAAAGTTTGTAGCTACCCCACATGGAAAATGAGTTTAAACGACCAGCAATAACAGAATAGCCCGCCTCTCTTTTCTGTTTAGGAGTACAGCAGAAAACCCTTTTTAAGTGTAATCATGCCTATCTTTGATTTCCAATACGTTTACCCGTTATGTCCCAATCCAACATCCGTCCGGCTAGCCAGTTATCGGCTCAGGAGCGAGAGTATGAAAACACCATACGACCGCAGACCATAGATGACTTTTCCGGCCAGCCCAA
Source organism: uncultured Bacteroidota bacterium (assembly GCA_903926605.1). GTDB lineage: Bacteria > Bacteroidota > Bacteroidia > Chitinophagales > Chitinophagaceae > CAIYTT01. The sequence goes on along the minus strand of CAIYJV010000254.1, from coordinate 40,198 downwards.
GCTGATCGAGAACCTGCGGATATTCGTCAAGGCTGCCAATATGCGTGGCGAACCACTGGATCATATCCTTTTTCACGGGCCTCCTGGTCTGGGCAAAACCACATTGTCGCGCATCGTAGCCAACGAACTGGGTGTGCAGATAAAAGAAACCAGCGGTCCGGTAATTGAAAAACCCGCCGACCTCGCCGGGCTGCTTACCAGCCTCGAAAGAAGAGACGTGTTGTTCATCGACGAGATACACAGGCTCAGTACCGTGGTCGAGGAATACCTCTATGCTGCAATGGAGGATTTTAAGATAGACATTATGATTGATACGGGCCCTGCTGCCCGTTCTATTCAGCTCACGCTCAATCCTTTTACGTTAGTGGGTGCCACTACCCGCAGTGGTTTGCTTACTGCACCCCTGCTGTCGAGGTTTGGCATAAAATCACGTCTGGATTATTATACCGCCGATGTGTTGCAGCGCATTATCGTGCGCTCTTCTTCCGTGTTGCAGGTCCGTATCACCTCCGATGCCGCTATGGAGATCGCCAAGCGCAGCCGCGGCACCCCACGTATTGCCAACGGCCTTTTGCGACGCATGCGCGACTTCGCACAGGTACTCGGTAATGGCGTGATAGATATGGCTATTGTAGAACACGGCTTGCGTGCGCTGAATGTGGACGAGAGTGGTCTGGACGACATGGACAACAAAATCCTGGCCACGCTTATTGATAAGTTCAAGGGCGGTCCCGCCGGTATCAACAATATTGCTACCGCCGTGAGCGAGGAAGCCGGGACCATCGAGGAAGTCTACGAACCCTTCCTGATTCAGGAAGGTTATATCATGCGTACACCCCGCGGACGCGAGGCTACAGAGAAGGCATACAAGCACCTCGGCAGGACCAAAGCCACAAACGGACTATTGTTTTAAACACGATCCGTCATGCTCCAGCTCCGTTACCAATCCTATCAGCTTGCTTTTCAATATCCGTTCACCACGGCTCATGGCACCAAGGATCATCAGCCCACATTGGTAGTGGCGCTGGGTCTGGGCAATACCTACGGGTTTGGTGAGGCACCCGCCATATCCTACTACGACATTACGGTAGAAGATATGGTGGCATTGCTGGAATCTAAACGGAAAGACATAGAGCGTTATGCGCTCACCGATCCCGACCGTTTCTGGCACTTTCTGCATCACCTCATACCGGGTCAGCATTTTCTTACTGCCGCACTCGACATTGCGGGATGGGACCTTTATGCGCGGCTGAACCGCAAACCACTCTACAAAATCCTAGGTACCGAGTGGAACCATATTCCCTGTACGGACTATACCATAGGCATAGACCAGCCCGCCATCATGGTACGCAAGATGATGTCGCGCAAAATGCCGGCCTACAAGATCAAGGTGAGCCGCCCGGACGATATATCCATTCTGGCCGAACTGCGCACCCACACTACCGCACCCTTCCGTATTGATGCCAACGAAGGCTGGACATTCGAAGATGCACGTATGTTGCTGCCCGAACTGCAAAAATTAAATGTCGAACTAATAGAGCAGCCGCTGGAGCGATCCCAATGGGATGCGATGAAGGAACTCAAAGCAATTTCACCCATTCCACTCTTTGCCGACGAAAGCTGCAAAACAGAACAGGAAGTAAAATTGTGCGCCGACTCGTTCCACGGCATCAATATCAAGCTCACCAAGTGTGGCGGCATCACGCCCGCGCTCCGCATGATTCGTGAGGCACGGGCACTCGGTTTGCACGTTATGCTGGGCTCTATGAACGAGAGCACAGTGGGTACGGCTGCCCTTGCCCATCTGTTGCCCCAAGCCGACTTTGCCGATCTCGACGGTCCCCTCCTGCTGAACGAAGACGTGGCCACCGGCCTAACCTACGAAAATGGAGTGATTGCCCGAAACGATTTACCGGGTACCGGTATCACATTCCGCGGAGCAAAATTCATATGCCACCCTCCCGAAAACTGATTTTTCCGAAAATCCTTTTAAAATAGAAAATAATTTCATATCTTCGGTGTGCTCCCGTATCATGCGCACACGTATTATCTGGTATGTTCTGTTATTCTTCCTCCCCGGCTACTTTTCCTGTCACTACAGGATGTACACCGCCACGGATACAAAGGGCAAGGTTCACCGGATACGGGGCTACAGATCGTACAAAAGGGAGCATAAATATTTCGACCGTATTACTGTAAAATACAAATACGAGCAGACAGACTATTCCCCCGATCCGCGGTGTATCACCCATTCAGACACATCCATCGAATGTGACTCTGTGAAAATATATGTGCTAAAGGATTCGTGGGCTTATGCCGATGCATTTGTCAGAGGTATTATTCCGCCCGCCGTCATCAGCCGCACCTATGGCAAACTGAGCGAACTACCCGGCGTAGAACTGGTGCCCGGCAGACCCGGACCCGACACCGCTGTAAAATGTCTTGTGGTCTACGATTTTCATCAGCTCAACTACATCAGTACCCGCCGCTTTTATCGTTTCTATCAGTTTCATGTCTACCCTTATTGGTACTATATCGAACTCACCAATCCAAAGGGTCGTAATAAAATGTCATTCCAAGATTTCCTTGCAGGCAGCCACCTGACCTGGATATACAGATCCCGGGTTACTGACCAGTAAAAAATACCCCTTTGCGTTTTTCACAGGAGCGTGCTGGGGTGCCCAGCGGGATTCTATTTTCAGCTTTTTTTGCCCGGTTGATATAAAATAACAAATACAAAGCATCTTTACTTGCTACAGTATGGAATCGCCAACTGTTTTTTTGAATCTTCCCCAAAAAACAATGTAAAATGAAGGCCCCACCATCCATTCTAAAATTTGCCGCAGCACTTATGATCTGGTTTTTCTTGACCGCATCAAACCTAAAGAGGCAAAACGTCGCTCGTCGTTTCTATCCCGGCGAAAGTCTGAGTAATTGGGGGATCTCAAATGGGCTTGTATATTCCATAAGGCCAGACACAAACGGCTGCACACCTTGGCAAACTGGTCGCACGCCAAATTATTTTATTCCGGAGACTCGTCCGGCAGCTGGCGTTGCAATATACTAACCAAGAAACCGCCGAAATTGGCCGTAAATTTCCTGGTGCCGGTATTCAATTTTCGAACACATTGGATATCCATCCGAAAAAATTATTCTTATTTTTGTAAAAAGCTTCGATATGGATGTGGTAGTGATAGATAAAAAATCTTATGTGGTGGTGCCTGAAGAAAGCTATTTGGCTTTACAGAAGAAAGCCGCGTTAAAAACAAAACCCGAAACGGTTTTATCGATTGAAGAAGCCAGAGCCCACAGCAAAAATAAAATCAGGAAGTGGGCCGGCGAAAAATAGAAATTAAATTATCGGCTTCAGATCGAATCGCCGAAGTGGCTTGGTTTATTGAGTCGAAAGGCTTAGTGGCCACGGCGGAAAAATTTACTGATGAAGTCTATGATTTTTTCATAAAACTTGGAGATTCCCGCAGGATTCATGCTATCTGTCGCGACCCTGAACGATCGTTGTTGGGGTATAAATGTATTTCGTAAAAAAAGAAATATACAATAGTATTCCTGGAGACCAATGAGGAGCTCCTCATCTGTGAATTTGTTCCATCTAAAAACATCTATTGGTAGCGTTCGGGTATCCAAAACTAAAAGCAATTTTCGTTTTTTATCTGATTTCTGCGGCTCTGCCTGTTTCCTCAGCTCTAACCAAACATTTCTTTGCCCACATCGCCTTTCTTCGTAATTTTAAATACCCCAAAACTTACGGTGCTATGTGGCAACAAATACTCAGGTATTTCTACCTGCGCAAGCCGGATCCCAACGATCCGAAAAAAATAGACGTGAAACTCATGCACGGCATGAACCGGATTTCCCTTTTTATGTTCCTGCTCGGCATTATTGTGATGCTGTACAGGATATTCAGACATTAACAGGAACAACGTAAAAAAATCGGCCCCCGGTTTTCTGAAACCGGGGGCCGAATATGTGTTGATCGTGGTGATTACCGCAGCAATGTCACGTCGCCCTTAAACACCTTTGTGGAGTGGTCGGGTCGTTCTATAATGATGACATAATTGTATACGCCCATATCCTGCTGTATTCCTTTGAAGGTGCCATCCCATCCTTGCTTGGGATCACTGTTGTTTTCATACACCATCTGACCCCAGCGATTAAACACCTTGAATTCCACAAGTTTTGCATACTGCATAAAATGGCAAAGTCTGAAGATATCATTCAGTCCGTCATTATTGGGAGAAAATGCGGTGGGCACGCAATCGGTCGGATATTCCAATGTGATCTTGATAGAATTAGAGTCCAGACAACCCCAATGGTTGATGCCATATACTTTATACACCGTTACGGTATCTACCGGGGTTGCAATCGGGTCACTTATGTTGTCGTTAGACAAAGTTCCGTCATTGGGTACCCAGCGGAAATACATATCCGATGTGGGTGACATATTGAAAGCCTGCAACTGTATCGAACTACCATATTCTATCGTGGTGCTATCAGGCATCACTTTTATTGCAGCTGGCGGACTGGGCCTCATTATCACACTGTCGGTGCTGGTACACCCCAAGCCGCTGGTAATGGTCAGGAAATACTGGAATGCGCCGGCCACCGGGCTGAAGAATGATGGATTGATAGTGGTGGAATTGCTCAGTAAAGTATTGGGGCTCCAGGAGATTGTATAGGGCGAATCAGCCGGAGTTGCAACAACACCTATCGGTACTGCGTCACGTATACAAAAGATCGTATCGCTGGGTATGATGTTTACAATAGGATGCTCGATATAGTACAAAAACGAATGAACCATATCGGGACAACCCGGATAGGTGGCGATAAGGGAATAGGTCATATTCGACGTAGGCGAAATCGTGGGCTCCAGTATTGTGGGGTCAGATACACCCGTCGCAGGTACCCAGTTGTACGTGAATTCAGCGTCTCCGTACGCGATTACCTGATAGGTGCCGGGAGGATAGCATAATCCTGTATCCTGGTTCACCAGTGTAAAGTCGTTGGGCAACACATGGAAATGTACAGAATCGGTAGACGTACAGCCAAGCGAACTGGTGATGGTAAGGTGGTAGTAGAAATCACCCTTTACCGGGCTGAAGAAATCGGGCTCTATCAATGCCGGGTTAGACAAGAGCGCTCCCGGTGTCCATACCAGTGCATAAGGCGAATCTGCGGGATAGGTATTTACGTGTATCGGCACCGGACTTCCCACACAGAAAGTAGTGTCGGACGGTACAATATTTACGATTGGCCGTTCGAAGTAATACAATATTGAATGTACCATATCAGGGCATCCGGGATAGGAGCCTGTGATGGTGTATGTAATGTTGCCAGGAGGGGTGATCAGCGGGTCTATTATCGTTGTGTTGGATACACCAGTGGGTGGTGCCCAGGCATAAGAAAATTCCGTATCGCCATATGCGATGATCTGGTAGGTACCCATGGGGTAACATACACCCGTGTCATGACTCACAAGCGTAAAGTCGTTGGGCAATACGTGCAGTTTAAACGAGTCATAAGCATCGCAGCCAACTGCGCCGGTAGTTACGTGCACATATATTTCCACGTCTCCTGCTGCAGTGGGAGTGATGACCGGATTGTGTATGGTACTGCTGCTGAACCAGGTTGGTGGTGTCCAGGCATATCCATAAGTACCTGTAGTTGGGGTCACGATCACGTCTACAGGCAGTGGTACGCCTACGCAGGTATGTTTCAGATAAGCACCTACGTCCAGTGTGGGTGGCAAGGCAATAGTCACGGTTATCGCATCCGAAGATGAAGGGCAACCGGAGCCGGGCAGGGTTGCAGTGACCACATAAGTAGTAGTTACACTGGTCGTTGCAACCGGATTCTGCGCGGTACTGCTGCTCAGCGTAGCTGCGGGCGACCAGGAATAAACAAGTCCGGCGGCCCCTGTTGTCACAATCGGCACTATTTGCCCTATACATACCGACGTGTCAGGCGTTACAATGTGCACATTCACCGAATCGTATATGGTGAGCTGCACGCTGTCCATTATGGTCAGACCTGCACCGCAAGAGTAAGGAGCATATATATACAGCGTTACGGTTTTAACACCTGAAGCAGTTGTAAGACCATGGATGAATACCGTATCGGTGGCATGTCCCACATGTATGATCGTACTATCGGGTATGGTAGTATAGTCGGTACCATTAACACCTGTTCCACCAATCATAAAACGTATGATCACCGAGTCGCTCAACGAACCGGTATTGGTGAAGATAAACTCACCCGGCGTGCAACCCCTTATGCAAAATTGGGCGCCGTAACCAGTGTCCAAAGGATTGATACCAAGAGCCGCTGTGGAAAAACTAATGGATGTAAGACTTCCCGCCTTAAGGAACACACCAGAGTCGAGTATATCGTCAAATGCATCAGCCACACCCAGCTTCAGATGGTAGGTATCGCAGGGTGTTACATGGGCTATCGCCGTGAGCGTTTTGGTAAGACCATCGTAGGTAATCGTTGTTCCGGCCGAGTTGTTGATATAATAGGTACAGAAAGGCGACCCGGCACCCAATGCGTTGCAGGTAGATGTAGAGTAACCGCCTGTAGCACCACAGTTTACACTGTTGATACAAACAGGAATGTTAGTGCCGGGGATCTTAGCCAGATTGGTAGGTGCACCATAACCTGGTCCTGTAATAAAGAATCCAAACACGTCATTAAAATCCGAACAGGTAAAGTCTGTGTATTCTTCAGATCCGAACGCGTAGTCGAATTTTACAGTGTCGCCAACCGGCCTGAAATCGAAGTTTAAAATACAGGCATCTTCTGTGGGTTGTCCTGCCAGCGCTGTAAGTTGCGCATCGCCTGCCGTGCCATTGGCAGTGCTCGCGAAACCCGATGCAGGGCCGTTGGCACCGGTAGTGAGTCCTGTGGTGTTAGCTTGTCCGCTCGTGAGTACGATACCGCTGTCAAAAGATAGCGTGGACGTACCCGAAAACGTGCCGTACGCGTTGGATGAACACGTGAGCGTGGCATTAAGCACCAACACGCCGGGACCAGCGAGTTTGTTGGCAAGTACGGTTGCCGTCACACCCGGGACAACCGTTATCTGCGCCTGAGCATTGCCGGCGATAAGCGTAAAAGAACAAACCATTAAAAGCCCGCTCAGAAAAGTGTAGAGTCTCTTCATCTAATGTATTTTAATTTCAGATAAACACTGAAAACCCTTGGTAAAAGATAGCAATTTATTGATTTTTCCCTGTAATACCAAATTTTTAATATACCCGTTTTGTTTTTTATGTTATAATAAAATCAGTTTTATTTTAATTAACACTTAAACAAGACGTCAGAAATATTCAAAATATTAATCCTCGGTTGCATTTTTTTAGAATTCTAACTTGCTACTGCGGTAATATTATCATTCATAAAAATGAAAAAATATTTATCTGCTTATGCTCAGAGAGATTAAAAAAAATTTACCCTGTAGGCAATTCCGATCACATTTTGTATGTTTATTTTCTAAGTAACTTAAACACCCTTATATGAAGCCTTGTTTCAGAATTGTTTTTCTTTTTTTAATAGTTGGTCATGCCCATATTGGCTGGTCGCAGCAACAACAGTTCACGCAGTCCGAATCCCTTAATCTGCCGCTCTCTGGCTGGAACAAAGTGCTCTGCCTGAAAAATGGATTTACATTTCTGTTTCACATGGATCCTATGAAATCAATCCAGGTAAAAGTGTTCGACTCCACGCACAAATTGGTTTCCGAACGAAAAGACGCGTATAGCCAGTTCGACGGCTACGAAAATCAGGAGGCAGTGTTCAAGGGTGCCATAGAAGTTGGCGGAGAAGCGGTACTGTTTTTTCAACAGGAAAAATTCGGTAAGACCTGTTTCATCCGCGAGCGCTACGAGGGCGCAACCGGACGATTGCTGGAGGATAAAATAATAGCCGAGTCTCCCAGCCACAAGAAAAAAACTTACGGATATGTCATGAAACAGGCATCAGACAGTGGCTATGCCATCTTGTTTGTCACCGACGATCCCGAGTTTAAGGTGTCTGATCTGAAAGTGGCCTATTACGATGCTGCCCACAACAAATCCAGGGAGGTACCGTTGGTAGTGGACCGGAAAAAGTATGATTTCCTCAACGTGCTGTGCGCGGAGATCAGGCCCAACGGCATAATGGTTTCGCTCAGCCTCGATAAGGAAACCGAATACGGCAGGGCAAATCACAACGGAATTAATTTTGAAGGCGCCTCCAAGTACGATCATTTTATTACCATGTATTTCATTCCCAAAAACGCTACCGTTGCCTACCCTGTTTCTGTGGATGCTACCCGTGAGAATTATCCGTTTTATGGCTTCTATACCTGGAACAAATTTGCCGGGGTCCTGAACAGTTTTGTTTTTTGTAACAAGCCATTTCAGTCGGGACTTGGCATCTACGTCTCTTACAAGAGTCTGAGAAAAAACATGTTATTCCGGCTTTCAGAAACCGACCTTTCCCTCAGTTACGGAACCGTGAACAATGTGATCGCCACCAGTAAACTGACAGGGTCGGATAGCGGAACGTATTTTCCCGGAGTCCCGGTTTCACTGCACACCAACGACAACGGCATGAGCACGCTTATTTCTCAGAATTATTTAGAGCGCAATATCAGGGAGGTGAAGGTAAGACCCGCCTGCGAAGAATATTTCGGCGATATTTGCGTGACCGAGTTTGGCGACGATGGAAACGAAATTTGGGGTACGATACTGCCTCTGTCGCAATTCCGGCGAAGTTTTGAACACTTTTATCCGTTAACACAAATGGCCCGTAAAAAGAATGAACATTTTATTTTTGGCGACCGGCCACCAGAGGTCTACAGCAGGCAGTTTGTGCTTACCAATCAGTATTATTTCAGGGGCAACCACTACATAATTTTCAACGACTACGACAAGAACTTTAATAATTCGGTCGAGGCGCCTGGTGACACCGTGTACAACTTCAATCTCACCAATGCTTTTTATTACAAAGTGGGCCGGAAACAAGAAGTGACAAAAGCGTATTTGTTTGGCAAACCTACAGACAATTCTTATCGTTGTAGTTTTGTGGAAGGGGCGGATTTCGACGAGAAACGGGGAACCTATGCCAGCCTTGTCCAGTATAAAAAGGAAAGCGAAATATCGCTTTGCATGACCTGGGCGAAGCTCGACTAAAATTATTTTTGGTTGCCTGCTTTCAGACTGGTCGCCACACGTATTTCCAGCCTCGCATGTCTGGACATCCGGTGCATTTTACTGTTTTCTTAAACGTACAGCACATTTTTCTGTTTTGTACAAATTGTCGTACCTTGTCTAAAACTATTAAATATAAATCTGTGTTCAAACGTGTATTTTTATACTTACCGGGGCTCTTTGTCGTGTGCACGGCTGCCGCGCGCACGGGAGGCAACACAGTACCCAAAGTAGCACCGTCCGACAACGACTCTGTGAAGATCGGCACCTTTACCCGATCCATACGTTTCCTTATCAACCATAACACCGATTCCGCCTCTTCTGTTTGTAACGGGGCGCTTCAATATTTTACCACCGGACGAAATACGCGTGGCCAGGCTGCGATGCTGCGATTGTCTGCCCAAATTGACCTGCGCGAAGGCAGAACCGCGGCGGCTATTATAAAATTGCAAGACGTTTTGAACAAGTACAGGTTTGCGAATGAGCGGGGCGGTGTGGGCCACACTTGTTTGGAATTAGGGGAAATAGAAGAACAACTGGGCAACAAAACACTGGCGTCAGATCTCTACGAAAACGCGCGCGCCATATTTGAGTCCACTAAAAACGGACGCGGCCATGCAGCAGCTTTGTTGCATCAGGGCCAGATATTTGCCACATCAGATAGCCTGGGCTCGGCCATGCTTTGCTATACAAAAGCAGGTGAACTGCTTGCATCCGACACCGGCAATGCACTGCACATTACGCTTCTGTACGATCTGGCCCGGCTTTATGCCGGGCGCAAAGAATATACCAAATCGCTGGCAACCTACGAGTCCGCATTACAGGGCTCATCAGGGCCGGAAATGGAAGAGTTACATGCAGCTGCATTGATAGAATCAGGTTTGTTGCTGGGCAATCTGCATAACGAAGGCGCCGCTTTAGAACGACTCAGGCGCGCACTACAATTCTCCCGTAATACCGCAAATCACCCGCTCGAGGCTCGTGCACTGGACGCGATCGGTCAGGTATATCTTGACTTCTACAACTCAGATGCCATTTACTATTTTGTTAAGGCGTCCGGGCTGGCCCGTACCTACGGTTTGCCCGCACTGCAGACGGACATTTTGAAACACATGGTGGACTACTCCCGGCTGGAGGGCGACTACAACCAGGCACTCGAGGTGAACGATCGCCGCCAACGATTGCTGGACAGCATATCGGGTGTGGAGAAAGCTACCGAGATCGTGGGGCTGCAGGAAGCCTGGGATCTTCAGAAGTCACGTGCCAAGGTGAAACAGCTTACACTGCTGATTCAGAAAAACACCTTTAAAAGAAGGGTCATTCTTTTTGCCACAGTGGGCAACCTTGTTATTCTTATTATTCTGGCATTTTCGTACCGCAAATCCATAAGGTTGAACCGCCAATTGGTAAGACGAAGCAAGGAACTGACCGATGCCAACGAGATCAAGGATAAGATGTTCTCTATAATAGGGCACGACCTCAGGGGGCCGATCGGGAATATACCGGTGTTACTGGACCTTTCAACAGATGATTCTTCGACTCCGGAGGAGAAACAATATTTCGAAAACAGTATTCGTGAGCTTGCCACCAGTTGCAAAGACACACTGGATAAACTTTTGTACTGGGGGAAATCCAATATACGCGGCAGCAAGCTCAAACAGGAAGAATTTGCCACCAGGGAACATATAGCCAGTTGCCTGCGCCTGATACGCAGCGCAGCCGACCAGAAATCCATTACACTCGCCGATGTTACACCAGCCAACCTTCGCATATTCGCCGATACCGAGCACTTCGAGTTCGTGGTACGCAATCTGCTGGCCAATGCCGTGAAATTTACATTCAACGGTGGCAGGGTGGAAGTTGCCAGTGACTCGGGAATGATAAAGGGTTTCACGGTTTTTATGGTCCGGGATACGGGAAAGGGTATCGAGCCCGCCAAAATACCCACGCTTTTTGAAGCGCTCAACAAAAGCACCGAGGGAACTGCTTTTGAAAAAGGTACCAATATTGGTTTGAAACTGTGCCGCGATTTTGTCTCGGAAAACGGTGGCCGTATTTGGGTGGAAAGTGAATTGGGAAAGGGTACCACATTTTATTTTTCGTTCAGGAACATTTCCTGATCGCTTCATAAAAGAAGCTGAAATGAAATAAGAATTTAGCTTTTTATTATTATTGGATGTTCCTCACCTTTCTTAGATTGCGTGGGATTTTACCGGGACTGTGACAGTATGATTTTTAAATTACATTATTCCATGCGAAACTTCTTATTCCTGTGTCTGACTCTGATTCTGGGTTTGCATTGTGCAGCCCAGAAAAAAGACAGTATATATGTCTGGAACAAATGGTGCGCACGCAAGGATACTTTGTTGCTTTTTACCGCTTCGTATAACGTAATCGAGGTGTATAGTCCTGGTTTCAGACCTGGAGATATTTATCTGAAAAGCCTGGACAAGACGCTAAAAATAAGTGGTGTGGATGTGATAGAAGATACGCTGACTATGATGGCCATGCCCTATACCACCGAAAAACCCATGCGGCTGGCCATAATGGACAAGGCAACCAACAAACCGCTGAAGACTATTTTGTTCTATGGCACCGATGTGCCTGCGCCACTGGCCCGGCTGGGTCATCTTAAAGAAAATGAAGCGCCAAAGGTGAACATCCTGGCCCAGGTAGGACTGAATGTATACTTCCCAAATTCGCTTTATAACTATCCTTACCATATCACGTCATTTGCGCTCAAAACGCACTACGATAAAGCCGATGTGAACATTGCAGGTAAGGGTCATCTCATCTCCAGAGATATGGAACAGGCTATTACGCGCACACCGGTCGGTTCTGTCATTAGTTTTACCGACATTAAGGCAACTTGCCCCGATTGCATCACCCGCCAGCTCGACGATCTTCTGTTGAAGATAAAATAGCGAAAGGAGGTGTTTTTAACACCCCCTTTCAACCATTCTGTTTTATACTCCTGCTTACTTCGCCAAAAGAAATGCTGCAGTTATTTTCTTACCGTTGGGCTCAAGTGTGATCTGGTACATGCCTTCCGGAATTCTGTTATCAAGATTTATGTTCAGTTCAATTGCACCGTGATTTTGGTTTGCGGTCTGGTGGCATATTACTTTGCCGGTCAGATCGGTGATCCAGTAGTCGAATGCAGTATTTTCATCCGTACCCGTCCTTAGCTTCATTGTAAACGTGCCGTTGTTGGGGTTTGGAATGATGTTGATGATTCCGCCGGGCATATGGTTCAATGTGGCTAAGATTCCAGTTGCTGTTACAAGGGTGTTAGAGTTTACTTCGTTTATCGTCAGGCAGTTAGCATTACTGATCAATGTGCAGTTAATATGTGTGCCTTCGGCAAGATAACCGGCAGTGAAAGTCGCATTAGTAGCACCGGCTATAGCTACGTTGTCCAGAGTCCATTGGTACAGCGGGTTCAGACCACCATTGTCTGTTACTGCTGTGAAAAGTACATCGGTTGCACCTGCTGGCACGAGGTCGCCGGTGCTGGCAGTAATGTAAATGGCTGGAGTCACTTCGGGCAGCACATTTGCAACAGTCATAGCTTCAGAATCAAGCACAAATCCTCTGTATGGGTCAACAATGTAACACCGCACCACATCTCCGTTTTCCAGTGCGCTGCTGGTATAATCGGCAGTGGTAATTCCGGTATTCACACCGTTCACAGTCCACTGGTAACCTACGTTGTAAAGGTCGTTATTTGTAATGGGGAAAAAGGTGGTTGCAGTACCGATACACATTGAAGTCGCCCAACCCATATTCATAGTTGTTAGTTGCGCATACACCACTTCCCGGATCACGAAATTGCCATTGTCTGCGATAACGATGTTCCCTTTGTAGTTAATATTAAGGTCGTTCGGATTGGTGAGGTTTGCGACAGTGGCATTCAGGCCATCGCCTGTAAAGCCAGCGGTTCCATTACCAACTATGGTAGTGATCGTGCCATTGTTGTCAATTTTCCTGATCCTGTTGTTACCATTGTCTGCCAGGTAGATATTTCCAGCGGCGTCTGCATGAATACCGGCGGGGTTGTTGAGCATGGCTGTGGCAGCAGCGATATTATCACCATTATAACCGGGTATATGGATGCCTGCAAATGTACTGATGATGCCGGCAGTATTTATTTTGCGTATCACGTGGTTTCCACCGTCTGCAACGTACACATTGCCTGAATGGTCGGTGGTTACTCCCTGCGGAATCCTGAGTGCTGCAGCTGTAGCTGCGCCACCATCGCCGGTGTAAGCTGCGGTGCCATTGCCTGCAAATGTGCTGACGTTTCCAGCGTTATCTATTTTCCATATACTGGTTTGCCCGTCTGCAACCAGCAGGTTATGTGCTGCGTCTATTGCGATAGCCACGCCTGTTAAGGCTGCAACGGTGTGAATATTGCCATTGGTATCTATGCAGCGAATAGCGTTGTTTCCGTTGTCGGCAATATAAAGGTTGCCGGTTGCGTCTATTGCCAGACCCATTGGGTTGTTCAGGAGGGCTGCAACCGCTGGTCCACCATCTCCGGCCATACCGGCGGTACCTGGTAACCCGGCTACGGTTGTTATCATAAGATTTGTACTTACTTTGCGAATGGTATTATTCTGGCGGTCACTTACATATATATTTCCGTTGTGGTCGGTAACTATGCTATTGACTGATGCCATAGATGCGTTTATGGCAATTCCGCCGTCTCCGGCATATCCTGTTGCGTTTACACCGGCTATGGTCCTGATGACCTGAGCGTTGGTGTTGAAGCCTGTAAGTACTGTAAGCAGGCTGGCGGCGAATGTGAGAAGTATCTTTTTCATAAAATCAGTTTTATATATTGTTAACTGAATGTTGTTTTGATTTAGCGTTTGTTGTCATTAACAATTGCGTAACAAAAGTAAAACAGCATATATGATGTGAAATTGATCTTGGTTTCAACGTCGCCTGATTTTGGTCAGGACAGATGATGATTTATTATTTATGCATATGTTATTTATTTATTTTTTAAACTTAAACACTATTTTATTATAATTATCAGAACAAAATAAACATTTATATTATTTATTTATAAAATTTACATTCACAAAAAAATAAAACACAAAAATGGCAATCGCTCACTGTAGTAACGAATACAAATTACACTAACTATATATATCTGCTAGCCATTGCACAATGGGGTCAGCAATACCAGTTACCGATCGGTATATTTTGTTGAGGACGGCGCAGGACGCCGTTTATTTCCGGGCAATTTGTGTCTGATAAAATAGTATGTCTACCTTTGCGCATTATGGGATGGCTCATTAAATGGATACTCATTATAAGTATCGTCTACTATATCCTGAATAAACTCGTATTGCCGGTTTTCAGGTCTATGGTATTCGGCGACAGTCGGACGCACCAAATGCAACAAATGCAGGACAAGCTCAGGGAAATGGAGCAGCAGATGAAGGCATCGCAGCAGCAGCCTGAGCAAAAACGCACCGGGTCCGGAAACAGCGGAGAATATATTGACTACGAGGAGGTAAAGTAACCTTTGTTACTGGCCGGACATAATAGTTTCCAACTCAGACAATATCATGGCGGTCGCGCCCCAGATCACAGTACCGTCATCGAGCAGGTATGCATTTACATTGGGGATCACCTTTTTTATAGCCGGCGAGACCACGTCGCGGCGGGTTTTACGGTCGGGGTGCCACAATTCATCCAGCGGTACCTCCATGGTGTAGGATACCTCCGAATGGCTGAGCGCATACTCCGGTTTTTCATTCAGAAAGCCCACGTAAGGGAATACATTAAAGTTGCTGACCGGTATGTAAATAGGTGTGAGTGCACCCAATATGTCTACGCTCGCGGGGTTCACGCCAATTTCCTCCCAGGCCTCGCGCAGAGCCGTGCAGCAAAGGTCCGCATCACCTTCTTCGTATCTGCCACCGGGAAAACTCACTTGTCCCGCATGGGCGGTGTGGTCGTCCATCCTCTTCATCAAGATCACCTTTAGCACTCCTTGCCAGGGAAACAGCAGACAAAGTACTGCACTCAGCTTGGCATGGTCGGGGGCAACTCTGGGAATGGGCAATACATGCCCGATCATTTTTTCCTGGGCCGCCCTGCCGGGCAGTGGCATGGAGAGTCTGTGCCGGAGCGCGGGTATAGTGTCTAATGTGTATTTTTCCAAAACTAATTCTTGCTGTTTATTTCATCGGCACCTCAAAAATCAGGACATCACTGTCTTCCTGGGTATTGAATGAAAACGAATCGGTCTCCCAAAGCCCCATGGCATCGCGGCGTCCCAGTTTTTGGCCTTCCAGCTCTATGCTGCCTTCTATCACAAAAATATAAAAACCGCTGTTGCTACTGTGGGCATTAGCGGCCATGGTCCGGTGGGCGCCGGGGGTGGTGCGGTACACCCATGCCTGCTGGTGAATCTTCAAACTCTCGTCGGCTGAGTTTGCAGGTGAGGCCAGTAACAGCAGGCTGTCTTTTCTAAGTTCAGGGTCAAATGCACGCTGGTCGTACCGCGGTGTTACGCTGCGCTGCTCCGGGAAGATCCAGATCTGGAAAAGTTCCACAGCTTCGGTTTCATCATGATTATATTCACTGTGCAAAATACCCGTGCCGGCACTCATCACCTGCACCTCATCCGGATAAATGGTTTCGGTATGACCCATACTGTCTTTGTGTTCCAGCGCTCCCTTTACCACCACCGTAATGATCTCCATATTGTCGTGGGGGTGTTTGCCAAAACCCATGCCGGGTGCTACCCAATCATCGTTCAGCACCCTGAGCATACCGAAGTGTACCTTTTCGGGATCATACCAACCCGCGAAGCTGAATGAATGCGCCGTGTTCAGCCATCCGTGATCAATATGTCCCCGTCCGCTTGCCGGGTGAAATACAGTTTTAGCCATAACCTGAAATTAATAAACCAGCCACAAATGTCGTTAACCCGCAGCAAAATATGCGCAAAAAATGTTTGATACGCAGATCACCAAAAGCAATCTGTCTGCGCTCACCATGCCGCGCCACTAAACAACCGCAGGATTTTCACAAATCCTAAAACCCCTCCTTTCATTCGTTATCCTATATTTGTACGGTGAGTTTTTTGTACCCATTATTCCTTTGGTCGGCGGTTGCTCTGGCAATACCGGTACTGATACATCTGTTCAACCTGCGGAAGTACAAAACGGTAATGTTCCCGCATACCCGTTTCCTAAGGAATATTCAGCTTCACAGCCGCAAGCAGAGCCAGGTGCGCTACAAGTGGCTGCTGGCAGCCAGATTGCTTTTTTTGCTGTCGCTGATACTGGCGTTTGCGCAGCCCTTCTTCAGCAGCAGTAACCACAGCCAGAACGAATCTGCGCTGCGGGTGATCTATATAGACAATTCTAACAGTATGTCTGTGCGCAATGGCGCCCGCACCCTGCTTGATGTGGCGAGGGAAAGTGCAATAGCACAGGTAAGAAGATCGGCACCCGGTAGCCGCTTCCTCATACTCACCAATGACAAACCGGAGCACTATTATCCGGTACCCGCAGAAAAAGCCATACAGGCACTCACGCAGATCAATTGTACTTCAGGGTCTAAAACGGTGAGCCAGGTATTGTCTGTGTTGCACAGTCTGGGTCCGGAACAATTGCCCGGCGACGTGGCCCTGTTCTACTACTCTGATTTTCAGCAAAACGCATTCCCCGACCTGCCAGACGATGCGTCTATGAAGCATGTATTGTTTTATGCCATGCCCGTGAGGGGAGACGAACCGAGCGACATTGCCATAGACACTGCTTACCTGACCAACCCTGTACTTGTAGCCGGTAAAACCAACAATGTGGTGCTGCGTGCCCACAGCGCAGGTAAACCCTTAAAAGAGCAGCCTACCGTGCGCCTTATCATAAACGGGCAAGTGAAGAGCGTGGCCACCCTGTCCTTCAACGCAAAAAACGAAAGCACCGATACACTCAGTTTTTCCGTGAACGACGGCCGCTGGCAGAAAATGGAACTGGAGGCAGACGATGCCACATTGCCATTCGACGACACTTTCCGTATTACTGCCCGCACCGCTCCCAATCTTTCAGTGCTGGTTGTAAATGAAGGCAGGCCCAACCCATTTGTGCAGGCTGCCTTTCGCGCCTACAATGGATTCAGGATCAATCAGGCAGGTACGGTTAGCGATGCATGGAAAGACTACAACCTCATTATACTGGACGGTGTGACCGGGATAGACGCTACTCTGGGTGGAAAGATCAACGAGGCGTTACAGGCAGGTCAGACCATTTGTGTGTTCCCCGGCAGGACAGCCAACATGAGCCAGATAAATGAGGGCCTGTCAAAAGCAGGCGATATCCGCCTTACGGCAGTAGATACAGCTGTGCAGGTGGTGGCAGGCATTCAACAGGGAAGCGACCTTGTAAAAGAACTATTTGAAAAAATACCGGAAAACGTGCAGTTGCCGGTAGCCAACTGGCACTATGTGATAACCGCCGGCATCAGCGCCAACCAGCAATCCGTGCTCAGTTTCCGCAACGGCGATCCGTTCCTGGCGCGATACACGCCGGGCAGGGGCAACCTATACCTCTGCGCCACGTCCGCAGACTTGTCGGCGGGCAATTTCCCCGGAAGCTACTTCTTCGCACCCTTTCTTTACCAGATGGCCATGCAATCTGGCAGCAGCAGCGTGTATGCACTCACGGCGGGACAACATCAGGCAGTGTACTTGCCGCTTATGGCCGGTGCGGGTCGCGATGTGGTTCACCTTTACCAGGGAGCCACCGACATGGTACCACCGCAGCGTGCTGCTGGGGCGGGGGTAGAATTGTTTCCCGATCAGGTGGTTCAGACACCGGGATTTTATACACTGGTAGCGCATGCCGGAGACACAACAATGATCGCGCTGAACGGAGACAGAAATGAAGCCAAACTGGAATACCGCGATATAGCCGAACTGAAAAACCAATGGAAGCAGCCCGGTGTATTCTGGGCAGACCCGGCAGACGCAGCACGACTCCCGGCAGTTGGCAACCAGGGTGGTTTTCCCATCTGGAAGATATGCGTATTGTTTGGCGTGCTGATGCTTATGGCTGAAACCTGGCTACTGGCACGGAAACAGGTCTGAGCCTGAAACGGGCTATTTTGTAAACCGTCTATTACTTAATATCTTTATTCTGTTTTTGGCGCGTCGCCTGCAGCGACACACCGGTTCAAAACACGCGTGTACGATGAATATTTATATCAGCAAGGCTACGATCATAGACCCCGAATCCCCGCTGCACGGTAAAGTTTCCGATATCTTAGTAGAAAACGGCAATATTACCCAGACGGGAGATTTCAGCGATCCCGGAAATACCACGGTTGTTCATGCAGACGGCCTTATGGTGAGCCCCGGATGGGTAGACGTTTTTGCCGATTATGCGGAACCCGGTTACGAACATAAAGAAACCATAAACACGGGTTTGAAGGCAGCCGCCGCGGGTGGTTTTACCGATGTATTCCTGATGCCCAATACCAATCCGGTTCTGGGCACCAGCGCAATGGTAGAATCTGTGACTGCAAAATCGAGAGGAAATATTGTAAACCTGCATCCGCTGGGTTGCGCCACGCAGCAGGCCGAGGGCAAGGACCTGGCCGAAATGCTGGATATGCGCCGCTGCGGTGCCATAGCGTTTACGGATGGTCGCAAACCGATACAGAATTCCGGACTTATGCTCAAGGCGCTGGAATATGTGCGTGCCTTTAACGGTGTGATACTACAAATGCCCAACGATGCGTCGCTTTCGTCGGGAGGGCTGATGAACGAAGGACTGCTGTCTACCCAACTGGGTATGCCGGGGCTTCCCGCCATTGCCGAGACCATGATGGTATACCGCGATCTGGAGTTGCTTCGCTATACCGGTTCCCGATTGCACATTACCGGGATCAGCACAGCGGGAGCGGTTGAAATGATACGTAAAGCAAAGGCCGAAGGCCTGCAGGTCTCCTGTTCGGTTACGCCATACCATTTGGCACTCACCGAAGAATCGTTGCGCGGTTACGACAGCGTATACAAGGTAAACCCTCCGTTACGAGCAGAATCCGACCGGCTGGCGCTGATAGAAGGATTGAATAATGGCACAATTGATTGTATCGCATCTCATCACCAACCACACGAGTGGGACGCAAAAACCCGGGAGTTTGAATATGCATCCAATGGTATGGCATTGCAGGAGATCGCATTCAATGTGGCCTGGAACGCGGTAAAGGAAGTGGTGTCTGCAGACAGGCTGGTGGAAGCAATGACACTGATACCCCGCGATATCTTCGGACTGACCCAGCCCATCATTGCCGAAGGACAGAAAGCCAGACTAACCATGTTCACCACTAACGGGACTACGACGCTCACCGATGCAAAGGTCAGATCGGCCAGCAGGAACAACCCCTTTATCGGGGCGATGCTTCCGGGCAGGGTTCTGGGTATCGTCAACAACAATCAACTATATTTGAACAATTAATTTTTTTATGGAAAGCATTACAGTCGCCGAACGGAATAAAATGAGCGTGAAATACGGCCTCATCACCGGTGTTGTTTATATCATCCTGTTCTCGGTCACCAACCTGCTCATGAGCAATGTGATCATGTATAACGTCATTCGCGGACTGGTGTACATTCTTTATATGGGGCTGATCGGTGTTTTTGTAACGCAGATCAAAAAGGCCGACGGTGGCTTTATTGAGTTTAAGGATGCTTTTGGCGCGGCATTTGTCATGCTGCTCACTGCAGGCATTCTTTACTACATCTACAGCTATATTTACTTCCAGTATCTTGATCCGCATTATCTGGAGAAAATGAAAACCTCGGTGATCACCTATATGGAAACGCACAAGGTACCCGATGAGAGTATTGACGCGACCGCAAAGAAATTTGACGAGCAGATCATCGAAGCCAAGACTTTTCATTTCGGCAAGACCATGCTCGGTTTCTTTGGCTTCCTCGTCATGGACAGCCTTTTCGGTATGCTGGTTTGTCTGATCGTGAAGAAACAGCGCCCCATGTTTTAGCGGTTTTTTTCGTGCTCCCCGCTAAAGAATAAGTAAGAGGCGATACGGTCTGCAAACAACTTTCCCTTATCTGTGACCCGGTAATGATCGTTTTCCCAGACGAGCTGTTTTTGCAGCATAAAATCCTGCGCCGCCAGATCCAGCTTTTTACGTACATCTGAACCCCATTGTAGCTCTATTTTCGCCATATCCATACCCCACATAGTGCGCAGTGAGGTCATGATGTATTCATTCAGGGTGTCTGTGTCAGACAGTTGTTCCAGTTCCATGTTCAGCGTTGCATGCTCCAGCAGACCGGCGGCATACTGCGCATTGTTGGCAACATTCCATTGGCGGGAGTTTCCATTGAAAGAATGTGCGCCCGGCCCCAGGCCCAGATAGGGTATGCCCATCCAGTAGTTCGTATTGTGAATGGCATGAAAACCCGGTAGCCCGAAGTTGGATATTTCGTAATGATCAAAACCCATTTGTCTGGCTCGCTCCATCAGTATCTCAAACTGGCCGGCAGCCTGTCCGGGATCTGTAGCTTCAGCTTTTTTTTGGGTCACCGCATAGTGCAGTGCTGTCCTGGGCTCCACGGTAAGGGCATAGGCCGAGAAATGCGGCACGCTGTATGCGCGCACCCGGTCCAGATTGGCTATCCATGCCTGGTCGCCCAGTCCCGGAATACCATATATGAGGTCTATGGTAAGATTGGAGAAACCTGCGTCCTGCGATGCTTTTATGGCATAATCCGCCTGCTGCTCGTCGTGGGCCCGGTGCATATACTTCAGGTCTTCGCCACGAAAAGACTGTATGCCAATACTTAATCTGTTGACGGGTGTATGGCGCAGTGCTTTCAGGTATGGGGTACCGAGGTCATCCGGATTTGCCTCCAGTGTCACCTCTTTCAGATCGCCTATTTTATAATTCGCATAGAGTGCATCTATCAACCGGTTCACCTCATCAGCACTTAGCAATGAAGGAGTGCCGCCACCAAAATAGATCGTGTCCACGACATGGTCGGCGAGGTATGGTTTCTGCAGCACTATCTCGCGCATCATGGCCTCCAGCACACGCTCCTTTTGCTTCATGGACGTGGAAAAATGAAAGTTGCAATACACGCACGCCTGTTTACAAAAGGGTATGTGCAAATAAATACCGGCCATGGGGCAAAACTACTATATCGCAGGCACTCTGTGGCGACGATCGTACACAGGCAACTTGGGGTATAAACTTCGTGTTAATCGGCGCAATTTGAAATTAAGATTTTTTTTAACAGCCATGGTATTTATATGGATATTTCAGTACTTTTATAAAAATTCACTTTTATGAGGCAAAGAATTGTACAACTCTCTTTATTGTGTTGCGTCCTGCTGGCAGGTGCGCGGGCGTCGGCGCAGACGTTCTGGACCGAAAATTTTGAAAGCGGTAGCACCAGTGGTACGCTGGTCACTGCTTACACCGGCCCCAATGGTACCTGGTCGCTTACGGTGACGGGTACAGAGGGGTCTGACCCCAACCCATGGTTTGTGAGCTGCGCCGAAAACGGTCATACCAACGGCGTTTGCGGCACAGGCTGCGCGGCGGTAACAGCTACGGCCACCGGCGCCACGCTGCACGTGGGTAGTGTCTTTTTGGGCGATCTGGGTGCAAGTTATGATGCAGGAGGTACTGGTTTTACTGCGCCACAGACAGACAGGCGTGCGGAGTCGCCGGTCATAAATTGCACCAGCAAATTCGGCATCACGCTTACGTTTAACTACATAGAAAACGGAGATGGTACCACAGATGATGGTACCGTATGGTATTATGACGGCACCACCTGGTCGTTGCTTGCAAACCCGGGCAAAACAACATTGTGCAGCGGGCAGGGACTTTGGTCTAATTACTCTGTCTCGCTTCCGTCTTCAGCCGATAACAATCCGAATGTAAAAATCGGTTTCCGCTGGGTGAATAATGATGATGGTGTTGGTACAGATCCTTCATTTGCTGTGGACAGCGTAAGTCTGAGCACTGTGGCTTCGGGTGTGCCTGTGATCGTTGCGGGACCTGCTTCTGCTACAGTATGCGTAGGTACCGTGGTAAATATGACCAGCACTGTTACTGGCGCTACCACCTACCAATGGCAACGCAGCACGACCGGGATAGCCGGACCGTTCACTGATATTACAGCTGGTATGGACGGGGGCGTTTATGGTTCGTCTTATAATACGGCTACGCTCACCATTACCACTGCGTCACTGGCCTTAAACGGCTATGCATACCAACTAGTAGCCACCAATGGCAGTGGTTCTGCAACTACAACACCGGCTTTACTTAATGTGACTTCCACGCCCACCGCTGGCACCATATCCGGGCTCAGCAATGTTTGTGTGGCTGGAACCATCACGCTTTCAGATGGTGTTACGGGCGGTACCTGGAGCAGTTCGTTACCTTCAGTGGCATCCGTGGGTAGTTCCAATGGTGTGGTATCAGGTGCCACTGCCGGCAACGCTGTTATCACCTACACCGTAGTTTCTTCCTGCGGTACCGCATCGGCCACATTCGCTGTTACGGTAGTTACCTCACCCGACGCAGGCACCATCACCGGGTCATCTACAATATGCGTGGGCGGGACAGTTACCCTTTCAGATGGAGTTACGGGTGGTACCTGGAGCTCGGCGAGCACAGCTGTTGCCACCGTATCCGGCAGCGGTGTGGCCAGCGGTATGGCCGCCGGTGCAGATGTCATCTCCTATACCGTATCGTCTTCGTGCGGTACGGCTACAGCCACATTTGCGGTTACAGTGGTTACAGGTACTTCAGCAGGCGTTGTTAGCGGCCCCGCTACTGTATGTGTTGGCGCGTCTGTGTCCCTCACCGATGCCGTGACCGGAGGAACCTGGTCATGCGCCAACGCCAATGCTTCTATTAGTGCTACGGGCTCGCTCACCGGTGTAACTGCGGGTACTGATACAGCATATTATACCATTACCGGCGGACTTTGCGGCAACGTTTCGGCATCGTCGGTGGTTACGGTACTTCCGTTACCTGTACCGGTGATTCATACTTTGCCGGGGCATACACTGGCGCTGGGCAGTACTTATGCATCTTACCAATGGCTTAAGAACGGCACTATTATCACAGGCGCAACCAATGCTACCTATGTGTTTACGGTTACCGCCAACTATCAGGTTATAGTAGACTCGGGCAGCTGTTCAGATACCTCTTCGGCTCATACCTTCAACCTGGCAGTAAACAGCATAGGCGTGGCTGGCAATACCTACGGAATTATTCAGAACGGCGGCTCCGCCACGTTGTATGCAGATTTCATGCTGACCAGCGATGTTTCGGTGCGTATATTTGATATGTCGGGCCGGGTAATCGGGACCAGTATGTGGCTGGCGGGAACATCCAGTTTCCGTATCGAGGATTCCTGGTATCCTGTGGGCGTGTACATAGTCAGGCTGTCGGGCGACGGAACCAATACAGTACTGCGTTGGCAGAAAGAGTAAGGGCATATGGCAATAATAGATTTTTGCGGGAGCAACCCAATATGGTTGCTCCCGCTTTATTATACATAGAGTCTAATAATTGATTTCACAAACGGTTCTTAATTCGCTATTGGGTATTTGAAAGTGGGAGAACATTTTCCAGAACACGGCTTTTCGTTCGTCAAGTGATTTCACGAACCGATTGTGAGTTATTTTTTTACGCATGTACCACCATGCTCGTTCTACAGCGTTCAAATCAGGACTATACGGGGGAAGGAAGAAAAGTTCTAATTGCGAGTGTTTTGCCAACCAATCCTTTATGCGATTAGCGTGATGATAGGCAACATTGTCTAGTACCATTATGATCTTTGAAACGCTTTTGTATTGGCGCAATACTTTTTTCAGATGCTTTTTAAAAGTATGACTATTACCTTTCTCTGCGAAGCTTACGGTTATTTGACCGCTGTCATAATTCAAGCTGCCAAAGGCTGTCAGCCGTTCTCTCTTTCTCTGTTTACATTGAACTTGAGGCTGTTGTCCTTTGACAGACCATTGATATCCTATAGTAGCAGTATTGGATAAAGAGAACTCGTCTTCATAAAGTAGAACCGCATCAGGCTTTTCTTCGAGCAGTTTTTTTTAAAGCCTCTTTAAAGACCTCTTGCTTTTCACCCTCTGTTTCCGGGAAAATACCTCGTCCCTTTTGATAACTAAAGCCCAGTGCTTTTATGATATTGTAAATCTGCGCCTTCTTATATAAAATGCCATATTCTTTATCTATCCACTCTATCAACATCGGGCCTGTCCAGGTGGCTGTATTATAGCCATATTTACCGGGATCTTCTTTAAGCAATATACCAATCTGCTTGCGCTGAGCATCTGCAAGTTTTGGAGTTCTCCCTCGACCTGCTTTATCACGCAATCCTTCTATGCCCTCTTTTTCAAATCGATGGACCCAGTTTGTGATCTGTTTAAAACTAGTGTTGTATAGCTCTTCTAGTTTTCTGCTCGGCTGCCCTAAAGCCACTTGATAAACAGCATATAACCTGATGCCGATTGTATATCGTTCATCATCCCTGAACAATGATTTAATGTCTTCTGGTTTGAAATTGCCGACTTTTAATACAGGTCTTGCCATATAGATGTTTTATACGGCAAATATACAATATTATTGTGTAATTATTTAATGGACTTTATGTAACAGTGACCAATGGTTGATGACGGGAAAAAGGACGAAATTTCTGTAGCTGCATTTCTCCTAATTTTGCAGCATGAAGGATCTTTCTCCTGAAGTATTTTTCCGCACGGCGCGCAGTGGCGGAAGCGGAGGCCAGAACGTGAACAAGGTGGAGACAATGGCCGAGGCATGCTGGCCGGTGGCTGATTCTGTGCTGCTCACCGCAACCGAAAAGGAAAGGATATTGCTGAAACTGGCTAACCATATCAACAAAGACGGGCTGTTGCTGGTACGTTGCAGCGAGACCCGGAGCCAGCTTGAAAACAAACAACTTGCGTTGAAAAAGCTGCATGAAATGGTTGAGAAAGCACTGCGGGTACCGCGTGTGCGACGTGCCACCAAGCCCACCAAAGCATCTAAAGAAGCACGCCTGGATAGCAAAAAAAGAGATTCGGCCAAAAAGGAATCCAGGAGGTCGAAAAATAACGGATTGGACTAGGCAACCACGTGCCCGGTAGCAAACTGCTTCACTTCCATCAATGCACGTACTGCTTCGGCTATGGACTTAGCGTCATAGCCGCATTCGCGGTGCAGCTCTTCGGGTTTGCCATGTTCCACGATACGGTCGGGTATGCCCAGCATCACTACGTGCGGATGATAGTCGTGCAGCACCATAAACTCTATGACCGCCGAGCCGAAACCGCCCACCACGGTACCGTCTTCCACGGTCACGATCTTGCTGTATCGGCCGGCAATTTCGTGCAGCATGGCTTCATCGAGCGGTTTTACGAACCGCATATCAAAATGTGCAGGATATAGATCGCTTTCGGCCAGCATACGGCATGCTGCAACTGCAAAATTGCCGGGATGACCTATGGTGAGAATCGCCACGTCGGTGCCATCGCATATTTTCCGGCCGGTACCGGTCTCAATTTTTTCAAACGGTGTGCGCCACTGCGGCATTACACCCGTACCTCTGGGGTAACGAATGACGAAAGGCGATTTGTTTTCGGGCAATTGCGCCGAGTACATCAGGTTGCGCAGTTCGCTTTCGTTCATGGGTGCGCTAACCACCATATTGGGTATGCAGCGCATAAAAGCCAGATCATAGGCACCGTGATGAGTGGGTCCGTCATCGCCCACTAGTCCGGCCCTGTCCAGGCATAAGATCACAGGCAGTTTTTGTATGGCCACATCGTGTATCACCATATCGTATGCCCGCTGCATGAACGAACTGTAAATGTTGCAAAAGACAGTCATGCCCTGTGTGGCCAGACCTGCACTGAGTGTAACCGCATGTTGTTCGGCTATGCCCACGTCCAGAGCCCGGTCGGGCATTTTGTCCATCATTATTTTCATAGAGCATCCCGAAGGCATGGCCGGCGTTATGCCCATAATGCTTTTGTTGCTTTCGGCCAGTTCCAGCAGCGTATGGCCGAATACGTCCTGATACTTGGGCGGCTCGGGTATGGTGCTGGTCTTTTTATTGATTTGCCCTGTTATCTTGTCGAACGTGCCGGGGGCGTGCCACAAAGTCTGGTCCTGTTCGGCCAGTTCGTACCCTTTTCCCTTTACGGTCTTGATGTGCAGTATTTTGGGTCCGGGTATGTGTTGCAGTCCCCTTAGCGTCTCGGTGAGTTTAAGTACGTTGTGCCCGTCTATAGGGCCGAAGTACCTGAAACCCAGCGCCTCGAACAGATTACTGCTTTTAGACACCACGCCCTTAAGGCCAGCCTCTATTTTTGAAGCCATGCGCTGAAAATCCTTGGTGGGCAGCATACCCAGTATGTTCCATACCTCGTCGCGGAATTTATTGTAAGTGTGCGACGTGGTGATGTCGGTAAGATATTCTTTCAGGGCGCCCACATTGGGGTCTATGGACATATTATTGTCGTTCAGTATTATGAGCAGGTTGGCCCTGCTCACACCGGCATGGTTCAGCGCTTCGAATGGTAAACCGGCCGTCATGGCACCATCGCCAATTACGGCTATGTGCCTGCGGTCGTGCTCGCCTTTGTATTCCGAGGCTATGGCCATGCCCAGCGCCGCAGATATTGAAGTAGAAGAATGGCCCACGCCAAAAGCGTCATAAATACTTTCTCCTCGTTTGGGGAAACCGCTTAAGCCACCATATTTTCTGTTGGTATGAAAAACCTTGCGTCGTCCGGTAAGAATCTTGTGTCCGTAAGCCTGATGGCCTACGTCCCAGATAAGCTGGTCGTCGGGTGTGTTGAACACATAGTGCAGCGCTACGGTGAGTTCTACCACACCCAGACTGGCACCAAAGTGCCCGCCATGCACGCTTACGCAATCTATGATAAACTGGCGCAACTCATTGCATACCTGTTGAAGCTGCATTTTATCCAGCTTTCTCAGGTCGTCAGGTGTGTCTATGCCTTTTAGTAACGGTCCGGCTTCTATTTCTCCCATGCAATGTTTGGTTACACTGAAACCAGCAAAGTTAGGTAAAAATGAAATCAGTCACCCGTCACATTACTAATTAAATCACAAAAAACAGAATATAAACACGTAAATTCATACCTTTATTTGACCTTAAAATAAAATCTTAAAAAACTGGTACAGTATTTGCAGTGTAAAAACCGGAACATATTAGATTGCACTGATTTTCATTTATTGACAATATTTTTGATGCAGTGACGTTAGTTTTAGTATTCATTATAGTCATTTAAAACCTAAACCCTTATCAATTAACCAATCAATTAAAACTTCGACTATGTACAAATTCAGAATTTTTTTCGTGCTGATCCTGGCTGTTGTCTCGACCCACGTTTTTGCTCAGGACCGTATGTATAAGAAAAACGGCGAGATCGTAGAGATCAATCTCATAAGGCTCTCTCCCTCCGAGATCACCTTCAAGAGATTTGACCGGCCCGACGGACCCGAATACACCATTCCGAAGGGAGACGTGATGAAAATACGCTACGCGAATGGCTCTAGCGACGTATTTGAAGAAAACAATGATCGTATCGGTGTGAACGATGAAGGCAGGCCAGTGGCCCCGCAGCATTTTGTGGACAAGCGGTCTGCACCCAAGGATCAGAACATTATAGCTGTTGCACCAATTGTTTTTACAGAAAACGGGCATGGCTTCGGTTTTACCTACGAGCGCACACTGGACAAAAGAGGTTGGGTGAGTTTGTATTGCCCCTTTTACCTGACCTACAGCAGCAACAATAACTCTGGCACATCGGGTACACAGAGTACCGATAATTTTTTCAATCCCATGTACTATCTGGAGCCGGGAATAAAATTTTACACCAATCTTAATAGTCTCAACCGTATGAAACACTCACTCGGGCTGAACCTGGTACTTGGATTAGGATCGAACACCGCAAGCAATTATGATTATTATACCGGCAACACCGTGAATACCAACAGCTCGCGGGCACTGGTGGGTGCGCTGGTAGGTTATGGTGGCAATATGTTCCCTACCAATCACCTGTACCTGGGTTACAGTATGGGTCTTGGCATGACGTATGTTAACGACTATGGCGGTGTCTCTCATCCGGTTGCTGCCCTGTTCGAGGCATCCATACGTTGTGGTTACCGGTTTGCCAAAACCGCAAAATAATCCCGTGGGCCGACTGGCCCTGGCTTCCTTATTGGCACATTCATAATGTTTAAGGCCTGATTTGGCGCCTTGTCCTAAATTTGCATCTTTAATTATGAGCAAGAACGGCAGAGTGCTGGTGGCAATGAGCGGCGGTATAGACAGTACCGTGAGTGCAGTAATGCTGCACGACCAGGGTTATGAAGTAGTGGGCATCACCATGAAGACATGGGATTACGCATCGTCCGGAGGGGGTAAGAAAGAGACAGGATGTTGCAATCTGGACTCGTTCAATGATGCGCGCCTCGCGGCAGTACAGCATGGTTTTCCGCACTATATACTGGACATACGCGAGGAGTTTGGAAGCCATGTAGTAGAAAATTTTATTGAAGAATACCTCGCGGGCCGTACCCCCAACCCTTGCGTGCTGTGCAATACCCATATAAAATGGGCTGCCTTGCTGAAACGCGCCAACGCCCTGAATTGCGACTTTATAGCCACGGGGCATTATGTAAAAGTGCGGGAGGAAAACAACAGATATGTATTGTCTAAAGCCCGCGACCTGACCAAGGACCAAAGCTATGTGCTGTGGGGGCTGGAGCAGGAGTGTCTTTCGCGCAGCATTTACCCCCTTGGCGACCTGCTGAAAACAGAGGTACGCCAGATAGCGCTGGACATGGGGTATCCCGAATTGTCTAAAAAAGCCGAAAGTTATGAGATATGCTTTGTGCCCGACAATGACTACAGGGGTTTTCTGAAGCGCAATGTGCCCGGACTGGAAGAAAGGGTGGACAATGGCAACTTTGTACTGACGGATGGCACCATAGTAGGCCAGCACCGTGGCTATCCGTTTTACACCATTGGTCAACGTAAGGGCCTGGAAGTGGCACTGGGCAGGCCCGTATTCGTGACCGCCATTCAACCCGACACCAATACGGTGGTGCTGGGCGACGCCGCCGAACTACAACAAAGCGAAATGTGGGTAGATGGACTGAATATGGTAAAGTACGCAACCATAACCGAAGGGATGGAAGCCGTGGCCCGGATACGCTACCGCGACCCGGGTACTCTGGCCATACTTAGCCCCGAAGGCACCGGCGTGCAGGTGCGGTTCAGCCATAGTGTGAACAGTATAGCCCCCGGACAGTCGGCTGTATTTTATGAAGGCGATGACGTGATAGCAGGCGGCATCATACGTAAAGGGTATTGAGCGGAACGGTTTCACGTTCATTTTTCGTGCTTTTGGCGCCAAATTGCATTTATTTTCGATTCTTTATTTATATTTACGCCAATTAGGGCAGTCTGAGTTTTATGGCTAAAAATATTCTGAAGTTTTTGTGGTTACCGCTGATAGGTATTATTGGCTTGTTTTCCTGTGTGAAAACCACAAACAAAAACATTGATTATACCAGGAATTACTTTCCGTTGGTCATGGGTAAATACGTGACCTACGACGTAGATTCTATCTATTATGGTACTGGTTACGACACCACGCTCACAGGCGCGGTAGAGACCAGTTGCATACAATACGAGATCAAGTCTCAGATGAAGTATGCTATTACAGATACCACCCGCGGCCTGGACGATTCTTTGATATATATGATGAGTATTTATTACCGTCACTTTGATGGTGATATCTGGCAGAAAGAAGGCAATGTACTCTATGTGCGTTCCTCAGGCGACAGCCTTGTAGTAACACAGGACGGCAACAAATATCTGAAGCTGAGGTTCCCCATTGTAAATGGTATGAGCTGGCCCGGCAACGAAATGGTGAACGTAAACCTGCCGCAAAATTATTATCTCAATAACTGGTTCTACACTTATTCCTATAAAGGGCTTTCTTACAACAACGACCTGCACAAGTACGACAATACCGTAACTGTGCTTGAGGCCGATGAATCTTCAAACTACCCTTACGTAGATACCGCAGTAGAGGCCTATCGCACCTATGCCAAAGAAGTCTATGCCTACAATGTGGGTATGGTCTACAAGGAATGGACCCACATAGCATATTCTGCTGCCACCGCCCACTGCCCCAATGGTTACACCGTGATCATGAAGGCTGTGGATCATAACTAAAGGCTATGTTGCGTAAAATAGTTCAGGGTATTGCGTTCGCCTTACTCGCTCCGATGCTTGCACGGGCTCAACAGCCTCAATGTGCGTATCAGGTAAATTTTACCGACAAGAACAATACTCCTTACTCCCTTTCCAGCCCTTCGGCCTATTTGTCGGCACGGGCATTGGCAAGACGCACAGCGCAGGGTATTGCAGTAGACAGTACAGATATTCCTGTCAACCATTCGTACATAGACAGTATACTTACCCTGACCGGTGGTGTATTTCATGAATCTTCCCGTTGGAAAAACCTGATGGTGGTACTGGTCAACGAGGCCGATACTGCCGGGGTGCTCCAGTCGCTGAATTCGCTAACCTTTGTAAGCAGCGCGCAGATAGTCGGGTATTATGGCGGCACAGGTCTTCACGGCAAGCAGCAGGTTGTGCACGACAGTGTTTTGCCGGCAGTGCCTTATGCCGGGCGTACCACCAGCGATGCCGCCTATTACGGCTTTACCTGGGCGCAAACCCAACTGGTAAACGGCAACGTACTGCACGACGAGGGCCACCTGGCACAGGGTAAGATGATCGCCATACTCGATGCCGGTTTCGTCGGTGCAGACACCTGCCCCTATGGGTTTGACAGCCTGCGTACCTCCGGCCGCATAATAGACGTGCACAACTTCTCGTACGGCTCAGATTTCGTGTATGGATACGACAACCACGGCACTGCTGTACTGAGCACCATGGCAGGCTATGTGCCCGATACTTTTGTAGGCAGTGCCCCAAGAGCCATGTACGATCTGTATGTGACCGAAACAGAGCCGACCGAACAACCACTGGAACTTGTGAACCTCCTTTGTGGTACCGAACGCGCCGATAGCGTGGGGGCAGATGTTATCACCTGCTCGCTGGGTTACAATACGTTCGACAACCCCATTTACGACTTTGACGTTACTACCCAGTTCGACGGTAAAACGACTCTGGCTGCACAGGCTGTCAATACAGCAACCCAAAAAGGAATTCTGTTTGTTTCCTCTGCCGGAAATGAGGGTGCCAAGACGGCACCGTGGAACATGATACTGACTCCCGGCGATGCCGACAGCGCTCTTACCGTGGGCAATGTAAAGCCCGATGGTACTATTGCAGCGACCAGTGGCTACGGACCCAACAATGCAGGCAACATAAAGCCCGACGTATGTGCCCAGGGCCAGTCTGCCAATGTGGTGGACGGGACCCAATACATAGCCGACAACGGCACCTCTTTCTCCACCCCCCAGATTGCAGGATGGGCCGCTTGTCTCTGGCAGGCGCACCCCGAAGCCACCCCCAGCAGCCTGCGTCGTGCCATAGACAGTTGCGCCAGCATACACTGGGCACCCAATTCCCACTACGGTTACGGTATTGCCAATTTCAGCTGTTCCGACTTTTTGCTTAGCGTAAAGTCTCCAGTGTTGCCCGTGAATCAATTGTCGGTAAGCCCCAATCCATTTACAGACGAGATCAAGTTGCAGGTCAACCTGTCGGTATCGGGTACTTTAAACATACGTATAGTGGACATCTGGGGTAGGGTTGTGCGGTCCGAAAGTGTGGCGGCCATAGCTGGCTACACTGCACAGACCACCATCAATACCACCGGACTTGCCGCCGGCGTTTACCTGCTACAGGCCCACTCTGAAAAGATGAATCAGGTGCTGCGGATTGTGAAGCCCTGATGTCAGAAACAGAATTCGAGAACCCAACAATTGTCTGAATCAGGATAGTCAGGATTATGGGATTCTCTGGATCGTTGCAAACCACTTATTGTGTTCCAAAAAAAGTTTACCTGTCAGAGGCGTTGGGTTATAATTTGACGTCATCAATTCCCAATTGAAAACATAGCGCAGCTAATATTTCATTTTGTTTGCTTTCACTGAGTACCTCTCCCAACTTTGAAGAAAGTCGAAGTTTATCAAGTGTTCTTATTTGGTAACACAACACAATAGACTCATTGGGTAAGCCGGAAAACTCACTTTCCAACAATGCTTCATTCGGGTAAATTTGTCGTCGGTTTTTTCGTGATGTAATCGGCAATACATTGACAACGCTTAGGAGTTCGTTTATTTCGTTGTCGCTGATAACAAGTACTGGTCTGGATTTCCCTTGTTCCGAACCGACCACGGGATCAAGATTTGCACGATAAATAGACCAGCGGAAAAAACTCATGGCATATCATGTTCAACACCTTCAAAATCCTCATTGACTTCATTCATATCTGATAGAAATAAAGGGTCTTTTGCAGCTTGTTTCATCAGGGCTATTTTGTCATTCCCGGTTGCAGGATGGTCGTCAACAGTAACAAGCACTTCCTTATTCCTGAAACCAGGAGGAAGCTCAATAACTAATTTCGTATCTGTTACTTTATATAGGCGACTATGTGTCATAATATTCCTGTCACAAATATAACGAAATTTCAACCGTCAAAGTGCACTGAAGAAATCGGATGAGAATACGTGCGAATCAGGATTCGAGATTACCGGGCTAGGCAACACACCGTGAAATTACGCGGATTACAAATTCACTTACTTGGCTTCCGGGTTTGCAATTCCGGAACAGCGGAGCTACCCGCGCATACTCATTTAACACGAGTATGCGCTGGCACAATTGAATGAGCACTTATTTAATTACAGGCAAAAACTTTTCACGATTCTCGATAATTGCCCAAATGTTTATTGCCAGCAGAATGAGTACTAAAGGCAAACCCGATGGTGAGCTTATTATGTTGGTTAAAAGGATTCCGATCATAACCGGAAATATGACTATTGCACCAAGCGCCCTGAATCTATTGGTGATAAACAGAATGCCCCCTAAAACTTCGGCCGCACCCACAAGCGGTAAGAGCCAGGTTATGGTCTTAAAAGCGCTAAATAATTTCATCATGCTTTCTGGCATGTCCTTGGGCATAGGCATGTAATTGAAAAATTTATTGAGCCCGGCGTTAATAAACATCAGTCCAAAAAGGAGGCTTACTACAAATAGAATTTTCTTTTTCATAGTTTTTATTCGTTTGCTTTTTCGGTTTCTTTAATTGTTTGGTTCTACCGCAGCTTTGCTGGTTTCATGGTGTTGCAAACGCGATACATGGGCATCCTCGTTATAAACGAGTACGGGTTTGGGAATGTGCGTCAAAGCCTATGACTTTGCGGTCTTGAACTCCGATGTAAAATGGAATTCGATCGCCGGATTGTTTTGACGTTCGGTATTGAGGAACCACTCGCTCTGCGCCAGATATACCAGGTTGCCGTCTTTGTCGCGCATGATATTGTTCTGCTTGAATCGGGCAAAATCTTCCACGGCTTTTTTCTCACCGGTGATCCAGCAGGCTTTGTAGAACGACAGTGGCACGAACGAGCAGGAGGCTCCGTATTCCTGTAGCAGCCTGTACTGTATCACTTCAAATTGCAGTTCGCCCACGCAGCCTATTATCTTGCGGTGGCCCTCATGCTGGGTAAACAACTGCGCCACACCCTCGTCGGTGAGCTGGGTAATACCTTTTTCCAGTTGTTTGGTCTTCATCGGGTCTTTGTTCACCAGTTCCTTGAATATCTCGGGCGAGAATTCGGGTATGCCGGTAAACTGCAGTTTTTCGCCCTCGGTGAGCGTGTCGCCGATCTTGAACGTGCCGGTATCGAACAAACCCACCACATCTCCGGGGAACGCCTCTTCGATCACGTCTTTTTCACGGGCCAGGAAGGAATAGGGATTGTTGAAACGCACATCCTTCTCCAGACGTGTGTGCTTATAATACGTATTACGCGAAAACCTGCCGGAGCATACACGCAGAAAGGCGATCCTGTCGCGGTGCCGGGGATCGAGGTTGGCATGTATCTTGAAAATAAAACCGGTGAATTTGTCTTCCCCGGGTTCAATATATCTTTTGTCGGTATTGCGTCCACGGGGTGCGGGCGCTATGTTGATGAAGGTGTCGAGCAGTTCCTTGACGCCGAAGTTGTTTACGGCACTGCCAAAAAATACCGGGGCTATTTTGCCATCCAGATACTTCTGGTTGTCCAGCGGACCATATACGCCATGCAGCAATTCCACGTCTTCGCGCAGCTGGTTGGCATCGCGCTCGCCAATGTAGTTGTCCAGTGCGTTGTCGTTGAGGTCGGGGAAGGAAAGTGTATTTTCTTCCGTCGACTTCTGGCTGGCTGTGAACAGGTTGAGGGTATGATCGTAAAGGTTATACACGCCCTTAAACTCCTTGCCCATATTGATGGGCCAGGACAGCGGGTGCAGCGATATTTTCAGTTCTTTCTCGATCTCATCCATGAGGTCGAAGGGATACTTGCCGTCGCGGTCCAGCTTGTTCACAAAAACAATAACGGGGGTGTCGCGCATGCGGCACACTTCCATCAGTTTGCGGGTCTGGTCTTCCACACCGTTTACGCTGTCTACCACCAGTATCACACTATCCACGGCAGTAAGGGTACGGTAGGTATCTTCGGCAAAGTCTTTATGGCCGGGAGT
The DNA here is from genome assembly GCA_903926605.1 of uncultured Bacteroidota bacterium. Lineage (GTDB taxonomy): Bacteria > Bacteroidota > Bacteroidia > Chitinophagales > Chitinophagaceae > CAIYTT01. Next base: position 5,185 of record CAIYJV010000254.1, on the reverse strand, counting down.
ATCGAGCAGGTTGATCAGCGTTTTGTTGTACTCGAAGCTCATTACGGATGTAGCCACAGATATACCCCTCTGGCGCTCTATCTCCATAAAGTCGCTGGTGGCGTGCTTCTTGATCTTGTTGCTTTTTACAGCGCCTGCTACCTGAATGGCACCACCAAAAAGGAGGAGCTTCTCGGTAAGGGTGGTTTTACCGGCATCGGGGTGAGATATGATGGCGAAGGTGCGGCGAAGGCCGATCTCTTTTTCGTATTTCATTATATGAATACTCTATGTGTACTTTTATTAAAGGTGGCAAAGTTCCGAAATAGTAGCGAGGAAACCACGTATCTGGTGATTGTATAGCGAATGTGCTAAATTTGGGTCTGTATAACCATTGGCATCATGTCGTTGTCTACGCTGGAGGATGACCTCCTGAAAGAACTAAAAGAAGAGCGTCGGCTGATCTATGAGCAGATCGAGGTGCTGGACCCCCTGTCGGTAGCTTTGCGCAAACCCCTTCATCAGCGTATGATGAGCAATACGCTGCTCACGCTGGCTGAGATTATTTGCTATCTGCTGGCGGTAGGCGGCATCATATTCATTGCGGTGGCCCACACTATTTATCCGTTCAGTGTTTTGGCGAAAGTGTACAACAGCAAATCGCTGATGAGCAAACTGGGTAGCAGCGATGTAGACCATTTCGCCCTGGCGGTGTATGCCGTAATGGTGCTGTGTATACTGCTTATCTTTTTTGTGGGCAGAATGGCAAGGGATATCCGCAAAAAAAACCAGATACTAAGTCTGGCAGGAATGGATATAAAAGACCTGATGGCGGGCCATCTGGACCGTAAAGCCGCTATTGACTATCTGGAAATGAAGCATGAGTTTGATTTCTCCGGTTCTACTATACAGGATGACGAAGATGGGGACGAGGATATAAACGATATTATGAATCCCGGGTTTGGGGATTGATGACCACCGGTTTAGTCTTCTTTTCTTTTATAGACCGATTTCCCAACTCTGATAATATGTTCACGCACGGCAGGGTCGTCTATTTTATTAAAATTCTGGAGGTCGAATTTGTAAAGTAGTTCCAGTTTTTCAAGGCGCATATAAAGGGCCAATAAGTCATCGAAGGTGAAGTTGTCACCTAAAATAGCGAGATCTATATCGGAGCCGGGTTTGTAGTTGCCCATTGCGCGCGAGCCGAAGACGATCACTTCGTCTACCAACGGCGAACTGTAAAATACTTTTCTGATTTCAGCGATCGCCGAAGCCGGTAGACCATATTCCATTAGCTGAACCGATTTGTTTGTTTCCCGTTTTCCTCCGCTTTCAGTCTTTCGCACAAGTCGTGCAACAAACCAAAATAGGTATCCCCTATGCGATTCGCAATATTAGTTGTTGTGTCATTGTTATAGGTGTGAGACGTCAACTCCCGCGATTTTTTCATACTACGCCAACCTTCCTCATCTTTGATGAATCCGTCAGCAAGAGATTGTTCCAAAACGGGGCCAGGCCCGGAAATATCCAGATATCCCTTGTGCAGCAAAAGATCCCGAAGTGTTTTCCAAGCCAGCTCAAAAGTGTATTCAAAGCGTTGTATCATGCCTTCCTTTTCAAGTTCGGACAACGTCCTTGTTTCCTGAAAGCTTACCACTTCTTCCAGTTTTGTCAATGCTTTTTGAAAATTTGGAAATCGTTGAGTCCACCTCACATCCCTATTTTCCATGCTGCAAAATTCACCATGTAAATTAGTAATTAATCAGGAAAAGAATCATTGACCGGGAAATGGGGCGCAATACGGTTTTTTTGCGTTGGCATTTAAACACCGTTCATGGTTCAACGCTTTCAGTGTTGTTGTTGGGTTATATGTTTGCCGGGGAGGGCACCCCGGCTATTCACATTTGAGCCCATCCGGGCTAACAACGTCTCCGGTTTGATACCGAAAGTCTAAAATGAATCCGGAAAATGTCGTGAAGCAAAGAAGCGAATACACCTATTTTACTTCACAAAAAACGCCGCCACAATTTTGGTTGTGGCGGCGTGGTGATGAGGGCCGAACGGGGCCGGATAAGGCTTAGTTGGCAGACTTCAGAAATTCAAGGATCTTCTCGGCTTCCATCTTGGTGAGGTTGGCCTTGATCTCCATGTGGTTGAGGGCTACGTCCCAGTTTGCGTCCGTGAACGCAGTGGGTGTCGGGGTATTGTGACACCGGTTGCAGTTCTCTCCCCAAAGTTGTACGCCTGTCTTGGCGGTAATGGACTGGGGTGTGGCGCATTGTACAAATACCACCGATAATATAGCCGTCGCAAACAACCAGAGTATGTTATTTTTTATTTTTTTCATAAAGTAGTTTTATAAGTTTCACAATCAAAATCCGAGTCCGAATTGTACCATATAGGATGGTTTACTGTCTCCGTCTTTTATTTGGTTTATCTGGTAATCGAACTTGATGACAGAATGCCAGGATAGCCAGTAATTAAGTCCCACCGTAAGCTGCGTATATTCGCCGCCCCACATCGCCTCTGTGGGCAGCACCATGTGCGAATACCTGCCAGCCAGCTCGAGGTTTTTTACAAAGTTGTTATCTACATAGCTGGGCCTGATGGCCAGTTGAGCGAAGGTTGAGGTACTTACATTTTCGAAGACGGATGACATCCCGGCCATGGCCGGATAAGTGGTCACCTTATCCACACTCACCTGGTTCATCTGACATTTCAGATCTATGTGGCTTTTAAGGGCCGGGATCTTATGATTGAACGCCATGTCTACAGCGAAGAGTCTCGCAGCTGTTTTTTCGTATTCGGTTCCCGCATCGCCTACTTTTGCGAACTGACCTGAAAGTCCGATTTCGAAACAGGAGTTGCTGAATGGCAGATAGCCGATGCGTCCACCTACGGCCTTGTTGCCATTGTTGTCGGCAGTGTTACTATACATCAGCATACCGGCCATCATGGTATCGGTCATAAGATTTGGGCCATTGGAAATATAGAACGAATAGTTGATCTTGCCCTTACCTATCTGTGCACCACCTGCCAGCTCGACGCCAAGTTCAGACATCGGGCCTACCATTGTGCCCACATCATGGTTGAAGCCAAGCGGATTGTCGGCAAACTTGTTGACCCATGAAGGGTGAATGCGTTCATTGAAGATTCCGAACGGGCTCAGGAACTTGCCCACTGCCAGATCCAGATAACTGCACATCTTGTAGTGAATGACAGCATATTCGAGGTTGAGTTTGGTTTCTCCTCCTTCCATTTCAAAAGCCAGCTCAGACTCAAAGAAGAGCTTGTCTGACTTTTTCCAAAGGAATATAGGATTGAACCCGGTGGGGCCGAAAGTGGCATTGCCATCACCGGCCTTTGTGAATCCGGCGAAACCGAAACCGGTAAGCATAAATTGTGTGTTTTGCGCGCCTTCCTGTTTTTTCTCTGTTGTGTTTTCTTGCGCCATTACAGGCAGCGACAGCAGCGCCATACAGGTTGCGGTGAGTAGTTTTTTCATGTTTATTTATTTTCGTGAATACTTTATTAGTCTGGTAAACCCCGGTCGCCTTTACAAAGGCAAATGAAAGACGGGGCCGTATCAATAATACCCTTGGGCAGGGCATCTGAATCAGATCCGCAGATTTCGCACCAAAAGGAATATTTTCTTACATACAGCGGTGACCAGCAAAAAACCTGACTTGTATCTGGCCAGATAGTATGTGGTGCCTGGGTTTGCCCAATACACAATTCCGGTGGCCGGGAGCCAGCAACTGATGGAGCCCAAAATGGCTGATTGCTGATTGCTGGATTTTTTATGCTCGTTTACATGAAAAGTCTGAAACCTGTCTTTGCAACATCCGTTGTGCTGTGCCGATCGGGACATGCCGCACCGCGGGCAATGATCCGGATTGGCGAAACCCAGCGAGAGCCCCGCCAGATGCCCCATGCAATAATGCAGATGGATGGTGGCAGATGTGGCACCCAGCGCATAAATCACAAGCAGGAAAACAACAACGATCTTTTTCATGTACTCGTGCCGCCAAAGTACATGGCATGTGCGGGCAGAAAAATGACGGCAATCATAGTCTTAGCCGAAAGCCTTTTCCACTAAACGTAATCGGTTCGCAGGGGATAGAAAACGTCGGTGATCTCGCAATAGGTGAGGGCCCGGGCAGAATGAAGCGCCATGGATGGTATGACCGCTACCATACCCGGCACCAGCACAGAAGTTTCTCCGTTCACAGATAGTTCGAATTCACCCTCGGTGATCATCGTCACCTGTTCGTGAAGATGTGCATGTTGCGGAAGAATGGAATCTGGCTGCACTTCCCAGTATACGAGCGTCATATTGTCGGTATGTACGAACCTGCCCGAAAAACCGGGAATAATTTCCTGCGAAGCAAGTGCCGAACTAAGCAGGATCTGCCCCTTGTGGGCAGGGCCAATTCCGGGATGGGTTTGCATCAGCATTTCGGCTAGTGTGGTTATGGCTGCAAGATGGTGGTCATCGTGTTCGGCTACGAACAAAAAGAGATCCATCAACCGCATAGGCGTCTTTAGGCGCGGATGCAGCGAGGTTTTGAACAGGTCTGATTCCGAAAGTTGACGCAACTGGTGCAAAGTTTCGGCCCGTAACTGGCGAAAGGCTGCGATCAGCGTAGCTGCCGTTTTCGTATTATGTCCTGCCCGGTGGGTTTGGGTATTTTCAAGGTCTGCCGCATGCATCTCGGGCTTTCCCGTGAGTATGTCGTGCAGGCGGGTCTGCCACAACGCTTCCAGGTCTGCAAGGTGCCCTATTTGTTCCAGTATAGACCACTGGCCCTCGGGTTTCATTGCATATAGTGCCGGATGTATGGACTTCAGTTTCTCCTGTAGCCGCAAGGGTGTACCTTCCAACCGTTCTATGATAGAAGGCATGATGTTTTGCGGATTGGAAAAATCAAATTTCCTGTCGAACCAGTTGGTCTGTTTCATAAGCGCATTTTTACGATGTGGCGGTAGCTATTCAAAGTTCGGGCTTCCGGAGGTAAAACGAGCATTATAATTGATGGGTTTGGAAAAGCGAAATTTTGTTCCTGAAAAAAATATTGCTTAATTTTATAGTGTGTTTTCCGGAGCGATATATTAAAGTTAGACAAGCAACTGGTTCTGTTTTTGGAAAGCGCGGTGTCTTTTGTTGGAACGCTAAAATTTGATCTTATGAAAATGGTATTTG